>DAIMGK010000079.1:0-20963 GCA_036723985.1 Flexilinea sp. | reverse complement strand
TTCTCATATTCCCGGTGAATCAGCGAAGATAATGATCAGCGGGGAGAATTGATTGCAGGTTGCTGTGACAATGGTGGGGTCGGTTCCACTGACTCGCAAGCGAGTCAGGCGAAACCGATCCCGCGAAGAACAGGCGGGGGGGGGCTCATGTTTCCGGCAGATCAGCGGGGATTAGGATCAGTGTGGAGAATTGATTGCAGGCTGCTGTGACAATGGTGGGGAGTCAGGCGAAACCGACCCCGTTCCGACCGGCAGGAATTTCTTTGAAATTGGTGCGAATTAATAAAAAACTTATATTGATAAAAATAAAACTTGCACTATAATTATTAATGGATAAGTTTGGGGGAGAAATCCCCCGTGGAAGGAGATGCATATGGAAAATCTGGATGAACTTGTCAGCTCCGGAAAGAGCGGACTGCAGAAGCTTTGGGAAAAAATCCCCGGCATCAAAGGTTATGAGAAAAAGGAAGACCGCCGGGATACGGATAAGATCGTGCGTGAGACCATCGCGCAGCGTTTCACCGAGCAGTGGGAACGCATTTCCGCTGTGGAAAAAGATCTCGCCAAGGGCGCGGGGATCATTTATCTCAGTGATCTCGAAACCGCGGCGAAGAAGATCCGTCTGTTTGCTGACCGCATCCGGACCGCGGCTTACGGTTACGCGGGGCTGTCCGATGCCGTGAAAGTTGATGATATCGCGCTGCAGCAGATCTATGACTATGATCTGTACCTGTTCTCCCTCGCCGATACGGTTGCCGCTTCCGTTGATAAACTGGAAGACGCGGTAGCAGCGGATTCCGGGATCGATGCGGCGGTCCGGGAACTGAACCAGGTCGCTCAGGAATGCCTGACCGCGCTGAACCGCCGGGCGGAAGTCTCGATCGGGACGCAGAACAGCTGAAAATAACAGGAGAAAGATAATATGGCACGTGTTTTTGATGTAATTGAATACCCGAGCGAAATGCCGGATGAGATCGTCCATCATTTTCCGGAAACCGGTATCGCCGATATCCGATGGGGATCCCAGCTGATCGTTCGTGAATCACAAAAGGCGATCTTCATGCGGGACGGGAAGGCGCTGGATGTATTCGGCCCCGGCCGCCACACCCTTTCCACCGCGAATCTGCCGCTGCTGACGAACCTGCTCGGCAAGGCGTTCAATAACCGCACACCCTTTACCGCGGAAGTCTATTTTGTCTCCATGCGGGAATTCGCGGACCGCAAATGGGGCACTGCCCAGCCGATCATCATCCAGAATGCCGGCGTCGGCCTTGGCATGACCCTGCTGCAGGGCTTCGGCTCTTACAGTTTCCAGGTGGGCGATCAGGTGGGCGATCCGCAGCAGTTTGTTACGCAGATCGTCGGGGCGACTTCCAGTTATTCCCTGACCGCCATTGAGAACCGCCTTCGCTCCATGCTGCTTTCCAAGCTGCAGGATACACTGGCGACCCAGGCTGCCAGCGGCCAGAATATTTTCCAGCTGCTGAGCCTGACGGAGGAACTGGGCACGGCAGTCCGCGCCAAAGCGCAGGATGACTTCGCCGCTATCGGCCTGATCCTGAAATCCTTCTACATTGCCAACCTGAAACCGTCAGAAACATCCGCGGAAGACCTGCGGGCGATGGGTATGCTGGACATGAATACCTACACCCAGCTGCAGGCTGCCGACGCGATGCGCGACGCCGCGAAGAATGAAGGCGGCGGCGCGGGCCTGACGGCAGGGATCGGTGCCGGTATGGGGATCGGCAATTATATGAGCCAGGCCTTCGGCATGAACCAGCAGCCGGCCCAGCAGCAGGCCGCCCCCGCGGCAGCCGCTCCGGCAGCAGCGGAAACGCCGAGTGTTATGACCCCCTCCGAAGTCGCCCAGATGCTGAAGGTCTCCGAAGAGGATATCATCGCCGCGATCAAAGACGGTGACCTGAAAGCCCGCAAGATCGGCAGCGCTTTCCGCATCAGCAGGGAAGCGGTGGAGGAATTCCTGAAGGGATAGGATAACGTGGTCAGCAGCCGGTGGTCAGGATCACAGAGGACTGCTCCCCGGCATAATAACTAAAACTGTTCAGGGCTATGTACTCCGCAAGCGGAGCGAGTCAGCGGAGACAGTTCTGCTGACTCGCACTATGTGGGCGATATACGTAATGATCTCGCCGATCCTTTCCGGTTGCTGCGAGTCAGCGAAAACCGTCCCCCTGACTCGTTCTGAATAGTTGTTAACCAAGAAAATATCGCTTCGCGGCAGCATAAAACCGCGAAGCGATATCATAACAGCCGATAAAGAGTATTTATGAAGCTGCAGGAATACCAGCTTAAGAATATTTTTAAACAATACGGGATCCCCATCCCGGACGGACGGGTGACATCGTTTGCCCGTGAGGCGAAACGGATCTCCGAAGAGATCGGCGGTCCTGTGGTGGTCAAGGCGCAGGTCCTCTCGGAAGGCCGGGGGATGTCCGGCGGCATCCGGCTTGCCCGGACCCCGGAAGAGACGGAAGAGTTCGCGTCTCAGATCCTTTCATCCAAAATCAAAGATCTGTCGGTACGGAAAGTTTTGATCGATGAAGCGGTAACCATCGACGAGGAATATTATCTGCTGATCACCTATGACCGGGCTTTACAGATACCGGTCCTGGTGATGTATGACACCGGAAGCATTTACATCGAGACGGCGGCGAATTCATTATACGAGAATCTGGAGCGGGTAGAGATCGATCCGCTTATCGGTCTGCAGCAGTTCCAGATCTTCGACCTGGCGACCCGCCTGAATTTTCCCCAGCGCTATATGCGCAAACTGTTTGAGATCTGCAAACAGATGTGGAAGATCTTCTGTGACCTGGACGCGCTGCTGGTGGGGATCAATCCGCTGGCGATCACACCGGACGGACGGCTGCTGGCCATTGACGGAAAGATCACGCTGGATAACAATGCCTTTTTCCGGCAGCAGACGCTTTTTGACACACAGTACGGTTCCATCACCAATGAAACGGAATACGAGGCTCAGAAATACGGGATGTGCTATTTCCGGATGGACGGGAATATCGGTGTCCTGGCAAACGGAGCCGGCCTGACGATGAGCTGCATCGATTATGTCCGCCACCGGGGCGGACGTCCCGCGAATTATCTGGATATGGGCGGCAGTGTCCATGAAGAGAAGGCCGAAAAGGCTCTGACGCTGCTTTATGAAGATCCGCGGGTGGAAGTGATCATCATCAATGTTTACGGAGGAAAGACGCACTGCGACAAAGTCGCGGAAGGCGTGATGCGGTCCCTGAAAAGCAACAAACGGCACATTCCGCTGATCGTCCGCTTCAGCGGGACAGCGTCGGATATCGCGCTGAACATTGTGAAAGGGTCGGGGATCATCACCGTTCCGGACATGCCGGAAGCGGTGGACAAGGTCTTTGAAATCATCGGAGCGCCGGTAAAATGAGCATATTGATCAATAAATCAACACGAGTTATCGTTCAGGGTATTACCGGCAGGGAAGCCAGTTTCCACTCCCGGGACATGCTCAATTACGGCACGCAGATCGTCGCCGGCGTGACGCCCGGAAAAGGCGGCAGCTGGGTCCTGGATGAAAAGGTCCCTGTGTTCGACAGTATGCGCTCCGCGGTGGAAGCCACGGAAGCCAACACCTCCATCGTTTTTGTGCCCGCTCACCAGGCGACAGACGCCCTGTACGAGGCAGCGGATTCCGGTGTGGAACTGGTCATCTGCGTGACGGACGGGATCCCTGTGCAGGATATCGTAAAGGTCTGTGCTTATATGCGGAACAAAGGGGTGATGATGATCGGCCCGAACAGTACCGGCATCATCACACCCGGAGAACAGAAGGTCGGCATTTATCCGGAAGACTGTATGATCCCGGGCAATATCGGCGTCGTCAGCCGGTCTTCCACCATCGCCTATATGACGATGGCGCGGATGAAAACGGTTGGAATGGGCGTCAGCAGCTGTGTCGGGATCGGCGGAGATATTATCTGCGGGACGACGTTTGTGGATATCCTCGAGATGTTTGAGGTGGATCCCTATACGGAAAAGATCCTGCTGATGGGTGAGATCGGCGGTCTGGAAGAGGAACGGGCTGCGAAATATGTGGCGTATAACATGAGCAAACCTGTCGTGGCTTATGTTGCCGGGACAAGTATTCCGGAAGGAAAATACACGACGCATCCGGGCGCTTTCATCGACGGCGGTATCGGTTATGCCAGGGAAAAGCTGGAAGCTTTCAAGAACGCCGGCATCAAGGCAACATCGAACTGGATGGACCTGATCGATCTGTTAAGATGATTAGTTGTCAGTTATTAGTCAATAGTCATTAGTCAATAGTTGGTGGTTGTTAGTTGGTGGTTATCAGTCGTTTGTTTGATCGGAAAAGACAAACGCTTATGGTATGTAAATGGAAAGCTTGTTAGCTGTCCTTTGAATACATTATGAATTAATTATAAAAAAGGCGCTCCGGCGCCTTTTTTACTATAAATTCAAATCAGTATTTATCAGGATACAATAACCGGTGAAGTCCGGTTAACTGTCCCAACTAACAACTGCTGCTGACTACCAGCTAATGACTAATAACTAATGACTATTGACTATTGACTATTGACTAAAAACTAATCCAACTCTTTCTTGATCGCGCTCAGCAGTTCTTCGTAGGTCTCGAAGGCGGGGAGCTCGGGATGGTCGGATTTGATCTGGTCCGTGCTGCGGAAGAGGAAGCCGGTATTGGCTGTCCGGAGCATATCCAGGTCGTTGTAGCTGTCGCCGGAGGCAATCGATTCGAAGCCGATGGCGTGCAGGGCCAGGATAGTGGAGAGCTTCGAATTTTCGATGCGCATTTTGTAACCGGTGATGAAGCCGTCATCGGAGACGACCAGCGAGTTGCAGAAGATCGTGGGCCAGCCCAGTTTCTTCATCAGCGGGGTCGCGAACTGTGTGAAAGTATCGCTGACGATGATGACCTGAGTCAGGGAGCGCAGTTCATCCAGAAATTCCTTCGCTCCCGGGAGGGGATCAATGGTGGCGATGATGTCCTGAATTTCCTTCAGTCCGATCCCGCGTTTGTTCAACAGGTCAATACGCCAGTTCATCAGTTTGTCATAATCGGGTTCATCCCGGGTGGTCCTTCGTAATTCGGGAATGCCGCTTGCTTCCGAGAAGGCGATCCAGATTTCAGGAACAAGGACCCCTTCAAGATCCAGACATACGATTTTCATTATATTTTTTCCTTTCCCGCCGCTGTTACGTTTCGGGCGTTATTCAGACGGAGACGGTTACGCGTCAGCGGAGCTGTCCCCGGGAGAAACGCTCGATGCGTTTCGGCCAAAAGTGTATTTTATATTTATAAATATGGATATGATTTCGGATCATATCCATATATATTATGGCATAATTCCCGTTTTTTATCAACAAATGAACGGAAAACGGGAATTGTTCAGATTTAGATTTACAGTTTTGATTTTCCTGCAGATTTTTCCGGTAACCTGTGTATCGTTCGGAGATACCGCGGATCATCTCAACAGACTGTCAGCGCGGTTAAGGGTTCAGTCATATTATTTGGCAGTGAATGCTGCGCCACGGGTGACAGGTCCGGGTGAGGGACAGGGTAAATTGATATGTATGTTTTTTTTGAGAAAGGACGGGCATGCGGCACACGTACCCGTCCCCGCTCCCCGGTGCGTGTAATTATTACGATGGGCTGTAGGTTCTTATGATCTCAAGGATATCGGACCGATAAACATTTCCGTTCAGGACGTCACCGTTTGCTGAAAATGAGATCGTTCTGATATCTTCGGGATCCTCCTCATAGGGGGAGTACTCTTTCACGTTTTCATCGAAGTAATCACGGAGGTATTTCAAGGCATTCCCCTGGGGAAAAACCACATTGCCCTCGCAGACCGGGATCTGTAAGGGCTCAAATTCCCGCAGGATCTCTTTGGTCCGGCTGTTATAAGGGTTAGGATCCTCCGGACTGACGAGCCAGGCGGGGCTCAGGCGGATGGGGATCCCTGACTTGACGGCGCATTCGGCAAAGTATTTGACGGGTTCCAGGGGGATGGTCTCCTGGTGAAACGCGTCCGCGGATAAGAGCAGGTCATTGACCCCGCTGTCCGCGAGTTTTTTTGTAACTTCTTCGATCCTTTCAGGCTTCTTTGAGAAAAAGCCGTTAGTGATCAGCTGCCTCCTGCCGATCCCGACAGCCGCGGCGGTCCTGTGGAGCGCATAAATGACATCGGGATACAGCAGCGGCTCTCCGCCGAAGGTCATCAGGGATTCGATTTTGTAATGTTCGCAGATCTTCCGGATCGAATTTACCGCGGTCTCGGTGTCGATATGACCCGTGTGACCGGTATGGTCACCTTCAGAGCAGTGCCTGCACTTTCCCGTGCAGGCCATTGTTACAACAAACTCGATCCGATCCGTATTTTTCAGATATTTATTCATGAGTATCCATTCAGAAAGAAGCCATCCGCTCAGGACCCTGTTCTCCGAAGGCGGAACGAGTCAACCAAACGCGGTTCCTATTTCCACGCGATGTATGTTTCTTCAACAGCATCGCCATTTAATCCGCTTGAAAAACCGTGCTCAAAACGGTTATATATTTTTAAAATTCCTTTCTCATGCAGGAAGGATACCCCTGCCCATCGCATGGCATTGACCACAGTCAGACTCCCGCCATTCATAACAGTCTGGGCTGTACTGAGGTAATCCGAAGAGAGGTTGATCACCGTTGAACCTGTGCTGGCATTATTTGTAAGCGTGATGTGCCCAGCGACCATAGCGATATTATAGACCAATTCTTCCGAAGCATTTTCCAGGATCAGAAAATCACAATAGTCTCTTGTGATATCTTCATTCATTACATGTTTCCCATCCTGCGGAATATCTACATACGGAGTAGACGTAACGTAAAACATATCAGGGTTCGAGAAGCTGTTTCGGATCACACCGCCTTTCCCGCCTGCCTTCAGGATATTCCGGTAGCAGCCGGCCGCAAGACCGCTGACAAAATGGTTATCGCATCCCGTGAGATCCACTCCGTATGCCGAAGAGGCGATAAATGTATTCACGACGTATACATTTGCCGCTGTGCCTTTTACCGCATAGGCAGTGTCAAAGATATTCCTGCTGACATCATTATTGTAATTATGGTTCTCCGGATAATTGATCCGTAAACCGTTCAATCCGGCGTCTCTGCCGTTTAGGGTTACCAGTGCCCGGTCATCCGGGCCGCTGCCTGTATAATAACTCAGCAGTGTCGTTCCATGATAACCGTACTCATAAGGAGAATCCTTGACAGGAACAGCTGAAGTACCTTTGAGTTCCACCCCCGCCGGCACGAACACCGGGGCATCCAGCCTGTATACACCCGCGGGTAGATAGACTACTCCGCCGGTGATGCCTGCCCTGGTCAGCAGGCTTTGCAGCCGGTAAGACACATCCTCCCTGCCGCTGATATCCAGATCAGCCGTGTAAAGGATCGCTTTCGGTTTCTTATATCCGAAATCAGGATCAGGTACCGGCAGCTCTGTCGTGAAATCATTTTCCTCGCGCAGCCTTCCCTCTTTGGCGCCGTTGACTTTCACATTGAACATCTTTATGACAGTATTTGTCGTATTGTAAAGCCCGCCGTCGATATCGCTGTTCGCCAGGACGATGCCGATATCAGGGTGCAGCGCGTCCACCAGTAATCCCCTGACGCAGTCTTTTGTTGTTATGCCATACATCAGTCCCTGAAAATCGGTTTCCGGTCTTTTCCCCGGAACGACATGGATCCCGACCGAACAGCTCTCAACGGTGATATTATTCAGCGATATCCAATCCAGATCACCGAGGATGAGCCCGGCGGCATGCTTTTTGGTATACTGCTTCAGGCTGCTTTCGTTAACAGGCGGAAGGATCCCCGCTCGGGACGCGTCCGTCCAGTATTTCGTGCTTATCTTCATATCGTCCAGGAAACTGAAGTCAGACTCGTTGTATAATTCAGCACCGCATGAAAGAAATGTTCCGCGGAAATTCAGGACGTTCATATTTTCATGGCCCACTTCTTCCCAGGCTGCGACATTCTGTGTCGTCGCGCCGATCCCTCTGTATCCGTTCAGGACTGTACAGTTTATTACCGAGGGCATTAAAAAGCTGTCATCATCATGGCCGGCAGAATAAAATGTGAAAGGATAGGCTTTTACATCGCCGATGGACTGGCCGGGGTAATATACAGTGAGTCCGTACACTCCGCCGCATCCGCCGAGTGTGAAAGTGCCTCTGTCATTCCGGTCTTCTTCCGGAATATCCAGGACGATCAGCGTTCCGTACCCGGCTGAGGTTTCGGGATCGCTCCAATCGCCCCGAAGGGTCACATAGGCGGGGATCTTGATCGGTCCCGTGATCCTGTATTTTCCGGCAGGCATCCAGACCGTACCGCCGCCATAAAGGCTCACATCATCGAGGGCGTCCTGTATCGCCTTTGTCGAATCATTTTCCCCGGCAGGGTCGGCGTTGTACGGCGGTTTGGTAACATCCGCCAAAGCGACGGGGACATCTTCCGTTTCAAAGACTGTTTCCGGAATAAATGGTTCCAAATGAATACCGGCCGGATCCATGCCGTTTTTCACGGTGAATTTCAGATTCGCCACCTGACATCCTGCCATATTTCTGTCCGGGCCGTCTTCATTCCAATACCACCTGATATAGTTGATCCCGGAAAGATCAGCGGGGCTGTCCTTCGGCAGGTCCAGTTTGACATGGTTCCAGCCCTCACTGAGCTGCAGCCCGTTTGCCGCGGCCTGCCGCCAAAGGTCATAGCCCGACCACGCATATTCGTCCACATCACAGGTTCCGGAGGATGTGATCTCAAATTCGGTCTCCCCGGTTTTCCATTGATCGACCACCCTGATATCGGGAAGGTAAATATCGAATTCGAGGTATTCCATCTTTCTGATATCGATCGGAGCGAAACGGAACTCATGTATATCTTCACCGAAAGTAAAAGAATACGGTGCGGACTGGCGCTCATTCAATGCCCATACCATACGGGGCACTACATTATCTACAGTTTCAGCAAACGGCCGCCCGGCTCTGTCATCAGCATATGCCTCTGTGGCCGGCACTGACAAACAAACCATGATAACAGCCAGTACGGCTGCAAGCACCATTATTTTTGGTTGTATTCCATCGGTTTTCATGACCGCTCCTTCTGCTGTAAGAACTTAGTTAAAAACTTATGTTTAAATTCCGGGCCGGGCCTGCACTTGCCCGTGCAATTCAGGTTTTACAAATGACAGTGCCGGTTCCATCCTTCAGACAGCAACCGTCACTATTGGCAATTATGTATTTGTTTTTGTTCGCGTAATTATATTATCCGAACCAGTGCATCAGGTTGCCGATGATCCACATCACGATCGCCGCCCCGAAGAAAATAGCGAAGAATTTCCACGCGTTTCTCATGAATTCCCTGGAATTTTCCGCCTCGATCCGTTTTGATTCCCGTTTATCTTCCCGGTTTTTGTCAAACTGCTTCCCGGCAAAATCAAGGATGGAATCTACGGATCCTTTCAGATCCACTGTGACTTTATCCACATGGTCGATCTTCGCGTTTTGGACGTTATATTGGTTGACCGCCTTCTGTACGACAAAGGGCGTTCCGCAATACTCACAGATTGCCGCATCCTGGTTGGGATCGACTTTTACCTGTCCGCCGCATTTCGGGCAGATACCCGGTACAAATTTAACCTGTTCTTCCATATTCTTCTTTCTTCGCAACGATTCAAAATATATAATTTGCCCGGCTTTGCGTTACCCCGCAAAACCCGGGTTGAATAAGACTCAATCCTCCGGAAACAGTTCCGCCCTCAGCATGGCTTTCACTTCATCCGAGGTGAAAGCCGCGTCGATCGCGTTGCTCAGCAAAACACGTTCCTGCTGTGCCGTAAGGCCGAAATCCTCTTCCATGTAACGGTATTCATCCGCAAGGGTGATACCTTCGATCCCCATGTCATCCGTGTTCAGTGTGACCCGGATCCCCTGTTCCAGGTAGTCGATAAGCGGATACTATGACATATCCTCGACGGCATGTGTTTGATGGCTGCTGGTGGGGCACATCTCCAGGAAAATACCTTTTTCCTTTACCAGCTGCACAACAGCAGGATCCTCTTTCGTCCTTACTCCGTGGCCTATGCGGGACGTGCCGTATTCAATGGCCAGTCTCACACTTTCCGCTCCGTCGGCTTCTCCCGCGTGGATCGTAAACGGAATTCCCGCCGCTGCCGCGGCTTCAAAAAGGGACCGATAGTTTGCGGTCGGGAAAAGCGCTTCCGCTCCCGCGAGATCCATTCCGGTCACACCGCCGTCTTTCACCAGATATTTCTTCGTAAGGCGGAGGGTCTCCTCATTCAGGTCTTCATTTCCTTCGCCGCGCATACAGCAGAGGATCAGGTTGACCTTCAGGTCTGTTCTTTTGATGCCTTCCAGTGCCGCGAGGACCGCGTCTTCCTGGGTCATGCCCCGATCCATATGTTTCTGCGGCGCGAACCGGATCTCGGCGTAAACGACACCCTGCGACCGGATGTTTTCCGCCACAAGCCGCACTGCCTCGCTGAGCCCTTCCGGTGTCTGCATCAAAGAAACCGGAATGTCAAAGCAATCCAGAAAATCATTCAGGCTTTCACAATCTTCCGGAACGGTCAGCAGCCGTTTAAGTTCTTCATCATCTTCCGTGGGCAGAGTGATCCCCTGGAGTTCCGCGAGCTGTTTTGCGATTTCCAGTGTTATCGCGCCATCAAGATGCAGATGCAGGTCAATATACTGATCCGCGTAATCTATCGCCGGACCTGCCTCTTACTGAGCGGAGGCTTCGCTGAATGAAGAGCATGTGACGCAGAGCGCAAAAATAGGGATAATTGCCGGTAATAATGCTCTTCCGGATAAAATTCTTTTCATGAAAGTACCTCCTTTATGGTTTTTTATACATCATAAACACGAACATATTATAATGCAATCCACAAAACGAATTAATCAGCATGGAAGATTCGGTTATGTGTTTTCTGCCGATCCGACTTCAACAGCGGGCGGGACGTCACGGGGACTGTACCCGAAGGGGACTGTACCCCGAGGAAACTCAATTCCGACTCGGAAGACTGCCATTTGTCCAAATGTCCTGATAGGGGAGGGAATGCCGGAATTGTACTTATGTCCGGCTGATGGTTTGACTACCGAGTCAAGAGTGAGTTTCCCCAGGGTACAGCTTTAGCCAACTCCGTATAGTACGAGCTTCGCTCGATTTGAATTCAGCGTTGGAGCTTCGCCCCTTTCGGGGACAGTCCCCATGACGTCCCGACTTACTTTATGACGGCCGATTGTGTGGCTTCCGAGTCGAGATAAGTCTCACGGGGTGCAGCATTAACCAACTGCGTGGTGCGGGCTTTGCACGTCAAATGCAGTGCCGGAGCTGCGCCCCCGTTATATTGCGTGAGGCCGGCTTGTTTCGTATCGTCAAAATGCCGGGAACCGTATGATTTTCGAAAAATATGCCGGAAATCTAACTGTCAGGCTTCAGTTAAATAAATTTTGGGGGAAATGAAAAATTTCACCCGGAAAAAAATCTAACTTGTAATAAAATTAATATATCAGACGGCAATCGTTTGGCGGATGATAAACATGACCATCATCATAAAGGGGGAATCTTTCGGCATGAATGCAAAAAAATATATCTTTCTGTTTCTGATACTCATGATGTTCGTATTTTCGAATGTTGTTTCGGCCCAGTATTATCCGGGCCAAAATGTTACATTCGGCAGTTATGAGCAGGACAATAATTTCGGGAACGGTCCGGAACCGATCGTATGGCGGGTACTGGAGGTCAGCGGCGGAAGGATCCTTCTGCTGAGTGAATATGCGATCGATGCTCAGCCTTACAACATGTATTATGCCGGAGTGACATGGGAAACCTGTTCACTGCGCAAATGGCTGAATAATGATTTTCTGTACAGCGCCTTCAGCAGTGAGGAACGAAGTTCCATCGTTGATACATATGTCAGTAATTCCGCGAATCCTGCCTATGGGACCAACGGCGGAAATGATACAAGGGATAAACTGTTTCTATTGAGTATTTCGGAAGCCCAGCGTTACTTCAAGGAAGGACCTCAGCTTCAATGTTATGCGACACCGTATACCAAGTATGTGGGGATAAAAAGAGATCCCTCAGCGAAAGACGCGCGGAGAGGGGATCTTTGGTGGTGGTGGCTGCGGACGCCCGGAAGCCAGCAGCTGTACGGATCAACCGTAAACCTTGACGGCGGGATCGTTAAGATCGGCTACCATGTGGACGACGCTTATTGCGGTGTACGTCCGGCAATGTGGGTGAAATATTAAGAAACCGTGCTGACCGGAACAACCTTTCCGGTAAAAATTTAAGGAATAGACACAGGCGGCTCAGCACTGAGCCGCCTGTGTCTGTCTTTATCTCAATAATTCGTTAAGGTTTCCATAAAGATTCTTTAAGGAAGTCTGATGTCATAACGTTTTCCCTGTCCGGGGATAAACAGGGCGGACATATCCGCTTTTTCCATTGTCAAAAGCTTCACTTTTTTATCGATCCCGGCGGCATATCCGGTCAGGCTGCCGTCAGAACCGACGACCCTGTGACAGGGGATAATGAGTGAGATCGCGTTGTGCCCCACAGCCCCTCCTACCGCCTGCGCTGACATCCGGCTGAGTCCTTTTTGCTTTGCGGTCAGGCCGGCGATCCCGCCGTAGGTCATGGTCTGGCCGTAAGGGATGGTCAGCATGATCTCCCAGACGATTTTGCGGAACGGTGTCGTTCTCATTGACAGCGGCGGTGTGAAGTCCGGCGCCTGACCGCTGAAATAGATATCGAGCCATCTGTCGGCTTCTTCAAAAACAGGGAGGGATTCTTCCCGGTACTCTTTTTCAAGATTGTCCGCGAAGTATTTCTGCCCGTCGAACCACAGCCCGGTCAGCGCTTCTCCGTTGGAAGCGATGGTGATGCCGCCCAGCGGCGACCTGTAATGATGAATATAGTCCATCGATTTTCTTCCGCAGATGTCCGGGAAACGCCATGCCCCTCAGGAAATACGCGCGGGATTCCCGTCACTTCCGATCAGCAGGTCACAGTGGTCCCGCACCGCGCATTCCGAAAAATAGGTTTCTTCGAGGGGGATCCAGCGGGTGATAAACCGCTGCAGGCCGTCCGGACCGTTTCGGCGGAGGATGCGTTCCTGCTGTGTTTCCGGATCGATGTCCATGAAGATCCGATAGTCGTAGTATCCACGCAGATCGGGGTGGCAGGAATAGGAGCCTTCCACGATGGCGATGGCGCCGGGGACGATGGGACGCGTCGGGTCAAAGGTCATTGTCCCGCAGTTGAAGCGGCGGTAGGAGATCGTCTCGCCTCTCCGAAGCGGCAGCAGTACTTCTTCGAGAAAACGCTCACGGTCCACATTGCCGCCCGGTTCCGCAAGCCGTTCAGGTGTACGCTGATGGGGCTGGAGATAAAAGTCGTCCATGTGAAACAGCGCGGCATTCCATTCGTCAGCCAGTTTTTTTGCCAGCGTGGTTTTGCCGGAAGCGCAGCGGCCGTCAATGGCGAGGACCGCCGGTCCGGGGCTCTCTCCGGATTTTTCGAGCAGAAACCGGTATATGGTTTGAAGATCAGTTTCCAAATAAGCCTTCTTTCCCGAGTCAATGGGGAACCTGCACCGCGGGGAGTGGACTCTGTCCGGTCAGACGCGGTGCGGGAGCTTTGTCTTAATTGACTCGTTTATACGCTGAAGACGGTCATCAGCCGCTTCCATTCGTCGATGGTCAGCGTTTCCGCCCGGCGTTTGGGGTCGATCCCCACCGAAAGCAGGCGTGCCTCCGTGTCCGCGGGGCTGAGGTGCAGGTTGGCGGAGAGTGCGTTCCGGAGCGTCTTGCGCTTCTGGCCGAATCCGGCTTTCGCCAGAGCGAAGAAATCATCCATCTCTTCCGCGGGGATCAGCGGTTCATCATAGAGTTCGATCCGGACAACGGCGGAATCGACATTCGGCTCCGGGTAAAACGCGGCCGCCGGGATGATCATCGGGATATCGGCTTTCCCGTAGACCTGGACGCTCAGCGCCAGCAGGCTCAGTTTTCCGGGTGCGGCGCAGATCCGTTCCGCGACTTCTTTCTGGACGGTCAATGCCAGGCGTTTGGGGCGTGCTTTTCCTTCCAGCAGATGGCGGATGACCGCCGATGTGATATAGTAGGGAATATTAGCGGCAACGTAATAGGCGCCTTCTCCGAAATATTCATCCGGGGAGAACTGAAGGATGTCGCCTTCCACGACCTCAAGATTTTTGCAGTCCGCCAGTTCGTTCCGCAGCACGGGAACCAGGTCCCCGTCCAGCTCGACAGCGACGACGCGGTCTGCCCGTTCACACAAATGGCGGGTCAGGCTGCCGAGTCCCGGCCCGACCTCGAGGACAGCCGCGTGCTCCGGGATCCCGGCAGCGTCGGCGATCGACGAGAGCACGGTATCATCGGAGAGAAAATTCTGGCCCAAACCCTTATGCGGTTTGAGATGATATTTTGACAGCAGCCGCTGTGGAGAAATCGTTTGTATCATTGCAGTACCCATACCATATCCGCCGGAACCGGCGTCAGAAAATAAAGTGTAGTGTCTTTGCTCCAGCCGACGAAATCGTCATCGCTGTAGGCAAGGTCGATCCAGTTTTTCCCGGCGATCCCGCCGCCGACATCGGCGATCACGGCTGTTCCGTAATCGGGAATATAAACAGACTGTCCGGCGAAACGTTTGTACCAGGCGGAAGTGACCGCCGCAATGCCCTTTTCAACTTTTCTGCCGGAAGCGGTCCCCGTGATGCAGGAAGATGTCCCGCTGCGGCAGGGGGAATACGATGTCGCGTAAACATTGATGGCTCGGTAGTATTCGACCGGGCCGTCCGGTGTGTTTACTGTCCGGATATTGATCTTTGTGCCGTAAGCCTGTTTTCCGTTCAGCGGCCGGACCAGGACTGTTTCGGGAGAAGTTTCATCCAATACGGTCTGCCGGTTTTCTGTGCGGACCCGGCGGAAAGTTCCCTTCAGCCCATCCCTTCCCTCCGTGATCAGACGGGTATCATCCAGGTCCATCGAATCGTCGGCGGTCCATTCTGTCTCGCCGCGGATGGTCTCAGCCTTCATGGTGAAGATATCGCTGACCGGGACAATAAGGATCCTTCCGTCCGCGGGCAGCGGTTCCCCGGATGCCGGAATGCTGATATCGGAATTCATCAGCGGCATTCCCGCCCGGGCGAGGGCTTCCCCGACATTGATACCGGCGTCTGAAACCGTCACCAGGGTACCGTCCCGGGATACGGTCAGCTCGTGAATCGGCAGGACTTCGACCGTCATGCCGGGGATAAAGGGGGTGTCCGGTTCCGGAAAAACACGCGTATTTCCGCTGAGTTTTATCCCCGCCGATTCCAGCGCGTCCCGGACGGTGTCCCCGGCTCCGTATGCGGTCTTTCCTTCCGGATCCTGTTCCGTGACCAGCAGGAAAACGTTAGCCTGTTCCAGCCGGAGGTTCAGTTCCGAAACGCCGCCCAGGTTGAAATCCGGACGTATCTCACCGTCATTCCAGAAAAGGCGGTCTCCGGGATAAAGCCGCACGCCCGCGTCCAGCAGAATGTTTCCGCCGAAAAGCTGATGAGAGAGATAGCTGCGTGTTCCCGTGCCTTTCCCGTCATCGAGGCTGATCGAGGCAGTCCTGTTCAGACTGATCCGGGAGCCGTTTCTGACCCGCTCGGTCAATCCGGGACGGATCTGATCCGTTACACGGTAATCCACGCCGGCTTTCTCCAGGACTTCAAAGACCCGGGAAGCCCGGGTATCAATGATCCTGCGTTCTCCGTTGATCACCAGCTCCACACGTTTCGCGGAACCGAAAAACAGCAGCAGGCTCCCGATAAGGATCAGGAGGATTCCGGCGGGCAGATGAGAGCGGCGTTTTTTCATGATTTGATTTTAACTCAAATATTATCGGAAACCAAATTCCCGGTTCAAACGTTGATACTGTAACAAAACGCGGGAAAACTCATTTTCAATTGAGAACGATTCTTGCACTGTTAAAGGTTATTCCGTTTGGTGTCAGGCGGAAAATCTAAAAGGAGGAACCTAATGAACAAGCGATACATCATTCCCTTTGTCCTCGTCTTTGTTTTGATGAGCTTTGCGATGGCTTCAGCTGACGGATATGGATATTGTTATGATTACGGCTATGGTTATTGTAATGATTATTGTTATGGCTATGGCTATAACTACAATTGCTATCCGTATTATAGCGGTCCCTATTATCCTGTCCAGCCTGTCACCCGTGAATGCGCGGCATTTGTGACCGACGTCACGATTCCTGACGGCAGTTATATTGCCCCGGGAAGCACCTTTACCAAAACATGGCGAATCCGCAACAACGGTACGACGACCTGGACGACCAACTATAAGCTGGTCTTCGTCTCGGGAACGCAGATGGCAGCAGTAAATTCTGTCAACCTGCCGTACAACGTCCAGCCGGGACAGACTGTGGATATCAGTGTGCAGATGACCGCACCCAATGAATCCGGCTCATTCAAGAGTGATTGGAAACTCGTCAATGAGAGCGGTTCTCAGTTTGGTGTCGGTTATAACTGTCAGACGAATGTTTACGCTCAGATCGTAACCTACGTCGTGACGTATAACTACAACTGGTATGCTCCGCAGCCTCCATGCTATGGATGGAATTGTTATGTGCCGGGTTTCAATCATGATGGTTGTGACCACCCGAAACCGCCGTACAGCCCGCTGAGACCACCTCGCTGGTAATATCTTTGTATTTTTATTCATCGAATCGGTACGGTGCAGCTTCCCCTGCACCGTTCTGTATTAAATGATCCGCAGCTTTTCCGAAAGGACAGCCCGGAAAGCGGATGATCGGAACATACGCAGAAAATCACGGCATCAATTTTCTTAAGCTTAAAACAAATTATAAAATTGGCATAAACCTTGCACTATATGAATGTGAGTTAAACTCAATCTTTCCGGAAATATCAGATAGCTGTGTGCCGGAAGAAAATCGAGGAGGTTTTTGTGAACAAGAAATTTTTACTTTGTCTGGCTGTGATCCTGACCCTGGCGTTGGGAGCTGCCGCGGCGGCGGCTGAACCGAACGCGAGATGGGAAGGAATCTATTGTACTTCCGGTGGCTGCGGCGTCAATTCTTATAACTATAATTATGGATACAACCCCGGTTATTACTGCGCAAACAATTTCCTGGCGCCGTTCCGGGCTGAATTCATCCGCGATGTAAACTATCCGGACGGAACTTATGTGATGCCCGGTACATCCTTCACCAAGACCTGGCGTCTCCGTAATGTCGGTACGCAGGCCTGGAACACCAATATGCGCCTGGTTTATTTTGCCGGTGATCCGATGAATGCTGTCAGCACGAACATCCCGCATTATGTCGCCCCGGGCAACACGGTGGATGTCAGTGTCCGCCTGACCGCCCCCGCTTACGGCGGAACGGTCTCCGGCCAGTGGATGCTGCAGGCTCCCGACGGCTCCCTCTTCGGTGTCGGCTGCAACGGCCAGGTACCGATCTGGGTCTCTGTCCGCACCTGGACCAACGGCGCATGCGCCTGCCTCGGCCAGCCTACCTGCAACTGCACCGGCCCCAGCCGCCGCGCGGGACGCAATCCTTACTGCAACAACAAGATCCGCGATATTAAAGACGTGACTTATCCTGACGGCGCGGTCGTCGCTCCGGGCGCCACTTTCCGCAAGACCTGGCGTATGAAGAACGGCGGTACCTGTGTATGGGATGAAAACTACTTCGTGACCTTCTTCTTCGGTGATGATCTCGGTTTTGACGGCGGTGTCAGCATCGTTCCGGCATACTATGATCAGAAGATCACCTCAGGTCCGAAATACCAGGGTATCAACCGCCCGCAGAAGATCAGTGTCCATCCGGGTGAATATGTGTACGTTTCCGTTGACCTGAAGGCTCCGACAACTCCGGGCATGTATGAAAGCTACTTCAAGCTTCGTGACAACCTGGGCTATGAATTCGGCTTCGGTTCCTATGCGGATTCCGCTTTCTGGGTGAACATCAACGTCCGCAACCAGTCAAAGGCTGCCGGCACCGTTTACGAGCCGATCCCGACAGACAATACCGCGAAGGAAGCTGAAGTCGCTGAGACAGTCGACGCCCCGCTTACCGATGCTGAAGTCGTGGAAGTTACTCTGGCGAACGAACCTGTTGCCAATCAGTGCGGCGAACAGACCATCTCCATGAAAAATACCGATACCGGTTATGAGGTCATCTGGACAGCCGTCAACTCCGGTTCTGCCGCGTGGGAAAATTACAAACTGATCAAATCAGATTCCAACCCGGCTATCCAGCTGGTGGGCGACTCAGTGGTTGTTCCCACCACAGCCCCCGGTGAGACCGCGGAAGTGGCTTTCAATGTGAATATTGACAGCACCACTGTGACGGCGGATCCTCTCTGGATGGAATTCTATGTCGATTCCGGTGAAGGCGGCTTCTGCCAGTTCTACTTCGAGGCTCCTGCGAAATAAAGCATCAAACACAGCGATCTGAAATAAAAAATCAGCCCGGGTCAAAAGCCCGGGCTTTTTGTATTTGACCGGCGGGTGATTTCCGAAGGTCTGATCATATCCCTTTCTGATGTGAGGAGAGCTCTGTTTAGATGCGGACGCCTCGGAGAAACCGTCCCCGCTGACCCGCTGCGCCTGCGGAGTTCATGGATCTGAACAGTTCCTGCCGGCGTTTCCTTAGTCTACCGGATGCCCTCTCAGGATATAGATGATCAGTGTCAGTACCAGTACTCCGGCCATGGTGTAACGGCCTTTATTGAAATCGATGCCGAATTTATCTTTCATCAGGCGCGGACCTAACAGGATCAGGATCACACAGACCGTTAACCGGGCGCCTTCTTCCATGGCGGAATTGGGAACAAAGAACATCAGCAGACCGATTACCAGCCCCAGGACGGCGCCGGCGATCATAGCCTTTTTGTCGTTTTCTTTCCGCTGCAATTCTTCATCAAACATTTTTATTTTGGCTTTCCGAAATCATTTCCGTTCAGGAACAATTGACGGGGACGGTACCTGTCAGAAAAACGGGACCGCCCCCATTGAAACGTTCAGCGGATGATCTAACTGAATTTGAATTCCGTATGATGGAAATAGGTCTCACCCGGGCGCAGGATGGCGCTTGGGAATTCCGGAATGTTGACCGCGTTCGGGAAATGGTGCGGTTCGAGGCACATGGCGCAGTTTTTGGTGTAATGGGATTTTTCCTTGCCGTTCCGGTCGGTCATCATGTTCCCTGTGTAGAACTGTACCGCTTCCATGTTGGTGTAACCAGTCATGGTGATGCCGGTCTTGTCGCCGCGCAGTACCGCGAATTTTTTCATCTCTCCGGGGTTGCCCAGAACAAAATTGTTGTCATACCCCATGGTGGCGAGATCTTTTACCTGATCGAAATCTCTGCGGATGGTCTTCATTTCCCGGAAATCCAGCGGGCTGCCGTCCATGGAGATCAGTTTGCCGGTGGGGACCAGTCCTTCGTCTGTTTCGGTATAGCAGTCGGAGAAGAGCTGGAGTTCGTGATCCAGGACCGTGCCGCTGGCATGGCCGTTCATGTTGAAATACCAGTGGTTTGTCATGTTGACGGGGGTGGCTTTGGTGGTCTCGGCTTTGTATTCGATGATCATGGTGTTATCTTCCGTGACCGCGAACTTGGCGGAAGCGCAGACTTCGCCCGGATATCCTTCTTCCATGTCGGCGGATTTGCAGGTGAAGGTGACGCTGTTTTCATCGGGGTTGGTGGTGTACTGCCAGATCTTGGTGTCCCAGCCGTGCATGCCGCCGTGAAGGTGGTTGGGAGGGGTGCTGGCTGCCAGGGTGTAGTGTACGCCGTCCAGGTCGAATGCCGCGCCGCCGATACGGTTGGCAAAACGGCCGATGGAGCCGCCGAAGTGGCCGTTGTTATTTATATATTCATCAATGCTGTCATAGCCGAGGCAGACATCAACTTTTTTCCCGGAAGCGGTGGGGACCACTACGGACCGGATCGTCGCGCCGTAAGCGAGGATGGAAACTTCCATGCCGGCGGCATTGTGCAGGGTGACCTCAGGAATGTCGATACCTTTGATCTTACCGAAAACTCGTTCTGTTATCATAATTTACTCCGTTCTTTGTAAGCTTCCTTAAATTATAATGTCAGGGATGAAATTTTAAAGAAATTAAACAGATTTTTTATCATTTTTTCGTTTTCGTGTGATTCCATTCTGTGGATCATAATGTTTTAACCAATTTTTTTTCTGCCCTCGGCAGTTCATGCTTCGCAAAGGCGCGGAGCGGGAGACCCCCCGCCTGCCGGAGAGAATTCCGCGCCTTGTTAAATCAGCCGGGGGCGGCGCGCTGAGCAAGCTCACGCGCCGCCCCCGGCGCCCCCGGGAAGGAACTGCTTTCCGACCGTGCTGACGATCCCTATGCACGGCGTCCCCGGCATCCGCCGGGAGGGCTCGATCATTTTTGATCCGTCATAGTTTGGATGTTGTTTATCGGAATTAATTTGGGTAACCGATGCCCGAACGTGTGAGCCGGAAATGAGTTGATGACGATTTGATATGAGACAAAAGATTCCGGAAAAGCAACTTTTTTCGGGGGTGCCGGGGGACACGCGTGAGCTTGCTCAGCGCGTGTCCCCCGGCTAAATCAACCCAGGCGCGGAAAGGATTTGGGCAGGCAGAAGAAATTTCGCTCCGCGCCGCTGCGGAGCATAGTATTCTGAAGGCAATTCTTCGGACCGTCAGGCTTATGTTATTTGTTCGGATCAATTCACAATGTTCTTTTACGCCTTCGGAAGTTTATGCTTCGCAAAGGCGCGGAGCGGGAGTCCCCCCGCCTGCCGGAAAGATTTCCGC
>DAIMGK010000078.1:0-20991 GCA_036723985.1 Flexilinea sp. | reverse complement strand
GGAAACGACAGCGTAAAGGGCTTTGACCGAAATATCTCTTTCCGGACGGTCAAAGCCCGGAGGTGCCTGAACTTCCGATAAGGGGTCATTATAAAGGCTGTAAGTGACAGCCGCCGTATGGTCCATCTCTGCTGCCGTTTCAACAAGCAGCCTGTCGGTTATCACATGATCTGCTGAACGGTATTCACGGCTGAAGAGTCTGATGCTGTCTCCCGCATTGAATTCCCCGTCCAGACGGACCATGCCCGGCTGCAGTAATTCGATGAAAAGCTGCGTTTCCCGTGTTTGATCCGCGTATACAGACATCGTGATCAATGTCATTGAAAACAGGATGAACATACACAGCAGATTTTTTCTGACCATACTTGCCAACATTATATAAAAAGATCAACGGGCATCTCTGCGCACCGGGTAAAAGCCGCTGCGCAGAGGATAGAAGAGTTCGATCATTCAACGACTGTCAGACGATAATTCCGGCTGCCCAGTCCGATCTGCTCAGCAGCTTCGAGGGTATGCAGTCCGTTGCGGCTTTCGATGCGGTTCACCAGGCTGCGGTTGTCCGGCATGGCATAAACCAGGTCGATGGCGGCCTGATCGATCGCCAGCGGATCGGTGGATGCCAGAATGGCGATGTCGTGCATATCCGGTTCAGCGGGATTGCCGTCGCAGTCACAGTCCACGGAAAGGCGGTTGAGGACGCTGATGTAGACGATGTTGTCACCCATATACGTATCGACAGCCTTCGCTGCGTCCGCCATGGCTTCGAGGAATGCATCCTGTTTCCCGCCCCAGATGCTGGTGGTGCTGGTGCCGCCGGAATGGATCCAGCCTTTGCCTTTTGAGGAGCCGAACCCGATGGAAATGTTCTTGATCGCTCCGCCGAATCCCGCCATGGCATGGCCTTTGAAATGGGACAGCACCAGATAACTGTCATAGTTCACGAAATGCGTCCCGACATAATCGACGGACAGCACATTCCCGCCTTCCACCGGCAGTTCCATGCTGCCTTCCTCATCCAGAATATCCAGCTCCGCGATATCCAGCAGGCCGTTATCCTTCGCCTGCTGGCGGTGACGGGCGGTGGATGCCCGGTTGCCGCCGTAAGCGGTGTTGCATTCGACGATGGTGCCGTTGAGGCTGTGGATCAGATCGCCGATCAGCGCCGGACGCAGATAATTGCTGCGTGTAGATTCGCCTGTCGACATCTTGACGCCGACCTTGCCCGGCAGCTCAACACCCAGCGCGGCATAGGCCTTCATCAGGCTTTCCGGTGAAATATCGGAAAGATAATACACGACGGGAGCAGTGAGGTCCTCCGTCAGATACGGCAGCGCGCTCGTCTGGATCGTATACCCGCCGGCAGTCGTGATGGTTTCCCGAGCCGTTATGGGTTTCTCCGGCGGCGTCAGGGAAAAGCGTGCGGTCACGTTCCCGCTGCCGAGGATATCCTTCAATTCCTGCTGCGTCAGGTTCTGAACTTTTCCCAACCGGGTGAAATTCCAGGTATTCACGTCATAATAGATCGTGATCTCCGTGCCCTGGTAGAGGATCACGTCGCCCGGTTCCGTGGTGACCGGCTCGTCATTGCGCGGAAGCGTGCTGCCGATGGAGCCCACTTTTTCAAAATTGCCGTAATCATGCATTTCGACCGTGACATCACCCGCCCGGAGCAGGGCGATAAAAGCTTCCGCGGAAGAATTCGCGGCCGGTTTGATCGACAGGACACTGTTGTTGATGTAAGCATAGATCATCGGGACTTCCTCCTCAGCAAAGACAGACAAATTTCCGCAGATGCCTGCGAGCAGGCAGAATAACAGACCGATCAGCATTTTTCGTTTCATGAGATCACCTTCCTCTCAGAACCATAAATCACGCTATGAGATCGCCTTTCCGAACTCATAGGCATCATTCAATACATCTTCTTTCCCGGCAGCTTCGCCCGGGTCTGTGATCCCGCCGAAGAAAATCGAATCGGCGAATACCGCCTTTTCAAAGCAGCTGACCCAGCCATACATCCCGCTTTCCGCGGTTTCCGGTGTTTCCTCATCTTCATCGGCCGCGGCAGTAAGCAAATAGACTTTCCGGAATCGGTAGTCTGCCGTATACAGCGGGTTCATGCGGTCCAGCAGCGTCTTCATCTGGCCGCTCATTTCGTAATAATAGATCGGGGTCGTGAAAACCAGCGTATCGGCGTTTTTCACTTTCTCGGCGATCTCGATCGCGTCGTCCTTCTGGATGCATTTCTGCGTTTTCTGGCAGGCCTGGCAGCCGATGCAGAATTTGATCGTCTTCCCTTTCAGGCTGATGTGCTCAACTTCATGCCCGGCGTCCTTCGCCCCCGCGATCAGCCTCTCTGTCAGGATATCGGTATTGCTCTTCGCCCGCAGGCTGGTGGAAATAACAAGTACACGGCTCATATCAAAATTCTCCTTTTTTTCTTTATGGTAAAAAGATACGTTTGTGTTTTTAATTATACTAACACCTAAAGCGTACTTTAAGTCAAGTGCTTAACAACAAGAGGTGATGATGAAAATATTGATCAGACAAATCTCGGAAATGTTCAGCATTCCGGGATCAGCACTCCGCTATTATCGCTACAGAAATTCAGACGGCGTACCAAAACTGGTAATATAGGCGTGATTCCGGGCACGCGTCAAAGCTACATATAACAGGCATCTTTCTGCTTTCATCGTTTCTTCTTCGCTGACCGCATCCGTGTGATCAATAGCCGCAGAATTTGGTAAAATTCCGGCATTGATACCGGCAGCGAACACAGCGGCGAATTCCAACCCTTTTACACGATGCATTGAAGACCTCAGCAAAAAATATCATATTCTTGAGATCCCATTCGACCGCTGGGGAGCTGTGCAGATGACCGAGGATCTCGAAGGTATGGGCTTCACGGTTGTTCCTTTCGGCTGGGGCTATAAGGATATGTCACCGCCTAACAAAGAGTTCTATAAACTCCTGATGGAAGGGCGAATTATTCATGGCGGGAATCCCATCTTGCGGTGGATGGCGGGAAATATAGTGGTTGATACAGATCCTGCCGGAGATATTAAGTGCACCAAGGCAAAATCATCGGAAAAGATAGACGGGAGCATAGCTGCGATAATGATCCTCGACCGCTGAATCCGGCATGAAAGTGCAGCTAGTGTGTATGATGGGAGGGAACTGCTGGTCTTTTGAAAAAAACAAGGATTACAAATAAATCAACTATGTTGAAAAGTGAGAATTTCCACATGTTCTTTACAGTAAAGGTAAAGTTGCTGCTAATTGTGGCAAAATCGTGGAAAAACGGGGGGGGCAAAATTTTCATTCGCCTTTTTGGTAAAATAGCCTGTTTTGTGATTGATTTACTTGTAAAACAGACAAAAAAGTAGCGAGGATTGGATTCGAACCAATGACCTACGGGTTATGAGCCATCCTCCACGGGATTTATTAGGTTCAAATTCGTACTGATTACTGCGGTTTTAGTCATAAAAGTACAATATATTTTTATCCGTCCAGATAATTTTTCCCCGAACTCGTGGTAGAAGTCGTGGTAAAAAATCCATTCCGAATTTTATCAGGTTCAGTGTTATTTTTTCAAGTATCTATGTTGTCGATAATACTATCTTTTATAAGCCCATATTTTGTCTGAGGTCTTTTTTCAAAAGCCATCTTATATCAATAGATGTCGGATTCCAAACAGTTGTCTGCTTTGTAAAGAAGTGACTTTTGTCATGTTGAAAAAAAAGCAGTTTTGCTGTAAATTTGGAAGCACCTATGAAGAGTGCGTGAGAGACAAGCTCGATGACCGCACAACAACCTGCCGAAAGGTAAGGTGCTAAAGCTTGACCGATAGGGGAAATGAGTATATGGGATCCTATCGGTGCCGATAGGGTCTTTTTTACGTCTCTTCATGGAAATTTATTTTAGGAGACGTATATGTTGAAAAAAAAACGTACGATAAAGGACCTGACCGATCTTCAGGGACGTGTATATCTTTATTTCTCGGATAGTACCATTCAGGATCAGTTTATAACGGATGCCACGGAAGAAGGTATCACTTATGGTGACGGCGTGACTCTTACAGAGCGAGAACTGGATTCCATCATGGCCCTGAATGTAAATATGACCGTCAATTTTGTCGGTTTTGCAGGGCATATGCACTTTATCCAACCTTCTTCAGAATCAGATATTCGGTCAAATCCGCTCATCCGTGTAGACTACGGTCGGTATGCTGCCGGTGATGAATATTACATCATCCAATACAGGATGGTCAAACAGCAGTTTTTCCTGAGTGACATCGATTTTCGCTGATGATCTAAAACGTCGTATGGTGCGGTTTTTTTGGGAGCCTCCTTTGTTTTTGTTTTTCCGCACCATTCCCTTTTGTCCGTCTGGGACAGCATGCTGACCGGACGGACAAACCCGGCATTTTAGCTAAAAAAGGACCGTGGCATCGATTTAGTCTTGAATCAATGCTACTAATCATTCTTTTTCCTTGAAAAATGCTGATATACTTTTACTTAAAGATTGACACTCGATCCGGAGGGTTCGTATGGCAGATAATGTAACAATTACTTACAATAAACACTATGTCAGCAGTTTAAACAAACTCCCTTCTGAAGTTAGAGATGATTTTACCAAGGCAATGACTCTTTTCATGATGAACCCAAATCACAACAGCTTGTATGTGAAGCCTTGGAGAAGCAATGGGAAAAAGACCGATGTTTTTGAGTTTCGGGTATCCATAAAATACAGATGTCTTTTTATGGATTTAGGGCACAAACATTATTTGTTCATCTATGCCTGTCACCATAATGAAACAAATAATGACAACAAAATAAAAGGATTCCTTGGCAGTACTTTTGATTTTGAAACAGGACAGATAATTCCGGATGAATCAAAGATAGATGAACTTGTTGCCGAAATAGAATCAGCGAGTGCACCAAAAGATCAGAAAAAGAAAATGCTGTTTGACGACCTTTCGGAAAAACAGCTGCGTTATATGAGAATTCCGGCAGAACTGTTTCCGGTCATCCGCAAAATTCCGGATATCGAAACACTGAAAGCTCTTGAAGAAACACTTACCGAAGAAACCTATAATGCCTTGCTCTGGTATGCCGAAGGTGACCCAATAGAGGATATCGTCCAAACGATTTACGGAGAGAACGACATCTATACCGATAGCGGTCAGGATTCTGTTCAGGTCAAACCTTTTTTGTCAAGCAGTTTTATCACGATTGACAGCATATCGGAATATGAGAAAATTCTATCGGGTTCTCTTGAAGCGTGGCGGATTTTTCTGCATCCGGAACAGCGCTTCCTTTCAGAGAAAAATTTCAAGGGTTCCGTGAAGGTTACCGGCGGAGCGGGAACCGGGAAAACGGTAACGGCAATGCACCGGGCAAAGTGGATCGCGGAACATCTGAAAAGCGGACAGAAGGTTTTCTTTACTACCTTTACGAAAAATCTGACAGAAGATATCCGCGTTAATCTAAAAAAATTATGTACTGATTCGACGGTTTTCAACCGCATTGAGATCGACAATATTGACAACTGGGCAGTTTTTTATTTTCAGCAATTTAACAAGGAAGATACCGTTGAATACAATCTAAAGGATGTATGGAAAAAGGCTTATAAAAACAACCCTGATCCGGAACTTTCACAGGCATTTTTTGTGGAAGAGTGGGACCGGGTACTGGTTCCGAATGAGGCATTTGATCTTGAAAGCTATCTGGCATCTTCAAGACGTGGACGACAGCAGTTACCCGGTGGAAGAAAGAAAAAGGAAGCGATTTGGCCGGTATTTCAGGCTTTCATGGACATCTGCAAGGAAAGACATATCCTGGATATTCAAAGGATTATGATCGCCTGTATAAAACATCTGCAGGAACGAACGACACCTCTGTATGAGTCTGTCATCGTTGATGAAGGACAGGATTTCAGTCCGACAGCTTATAAACTCCTTCGTGCCATGACGTCACCGGAACATCCGAATGATTTATTTATCGTTGGGGATTCCAGACAGCGAATCTATAATCATAAGCAGTCGCTTTCTTCATATAACATCAAGGTTCGCGGCCGCAGTTACAGGCTCCGCCTGAACTATCGTACCACAGATGAAATCCGTGCTTCAGCGCTTCATATTCTTGATGGAATTCGGTTCGATGATATGGATGGGAGTGAAGATCCTGTCAGCGGTTATCGTTCGATGATTCATGGTAATGCTCCTGTCTTCAAAACGTTTCCGGATGAAATCCGGGAATTTGAATTTATCCATTCCCAGATAGATCAATACCGTGCACAGGGCGTTCAGTTGAAGGATATCTGCCTGGTGAGTGCTTCTAAGCAGCAATGTAATAACTACAAGAGTATGCTGGAAGGACGGGGAATTCCATGTGTAAGATTGGAAAAGGAAAGGGATGACCGTTCAGTCGATGGGATCCGCATCAGTACAATGTATCGCGTCAAAGGACTGGAGTTTAATCACATCCTGATCGCAGGTGTCGATTCGCGTCATTTTCCGCAGAAGTATCTGCTCACACCGGAAATGAGTGAGGTCCAACGGGAAGAAGTGCTGAAAACGAATCGCTGTCTTCTATACGTTTCCATGACCCGTGCCAAGATGACTGTTGTCGTCACTGCTCCTGGCGAAATGACGGAACTGATCCCAGCTGATTTTGTCGAATAATTAAGTTATTGTGATTATTTTTTCTCGTTTTTTTCTGTACTGACCTGTAATGTTGTCTGCTCTAAAAGACCGGACAGACAAATCCGGATTTTTGACTGATAAATGAATTGTCAACACACCAATTCAGTATTGAATCCCAGCCCTGAGCATGTAATGGAATAGAATATGATAGTTCTAACCATACAAAACGAAAAAAACAGAACCGTCGCTCCGAATTATTAAAAAGTAAATATCCGCCCATTGATTAGTAGGCGGATATTTAGTCAATTTATTTTCCGATAAAATACTTCTCGATTGGAGTGGATTTGTCAATCACGGTAAATCCTTGTTTCTGGATATCTTCCGCATATGTTTTCTGTTCTTCTGTGAGAAAGGCTATTTTTTGGTTCTGCCAGACCATTTCCGCTTCTGCTATTACGACACCACGAGTATCAATAAACTCGTAACCTACTACATCCGGAATTGGTACGTCAACAATCGATAGTTTTTCCGCATACGCTCTGGATGCATCATCAAATATCAGGCTACAGACGTCTTTCCAGGTTTTTGGTGGTAACATCGGGGAGATTTCTGGCACAATTCTACCGGGAGCCAATTTGAAGCTTTCGGTTAACTTATTAATTGCGTAGGGCTTAGCATGCTTTATTAGAACTTCACTAATAAAAATAACCTCTGGATCCTTAGGCTCCTTCCACATGGCCGGATAGACGATCAGTTTTTTCTCTCTTCCGTTTGAACTTATCTGAATGGATTCATTCACAAAACGGATTTGATACCCTAATCTCTCCAAAATGCTTTCCATAGGTTTAACCAATTTCCACTGTTCTTCGGTTGACTTTTGTTTAGCGATTATACCGTCCCGTCCCCAGCGAAGCAGTTCCAGTGCAGCATAACGGTCAAGACTACCATGTACATATTGGTTTCGATAGTGTTTTAAACAACTATGACAGGCATCTTCGCAATTACAATCTTCCAACAGCTCTTCTATACCATCCAGAACATCCCCTATTTGACTTGCGATACCGACTGCGTATCCTGCACCGCTGGAGAGGTTATCATAAATATAAATATCGACGAAAATCCCACCTGGGTTTCTTCGGATGCGGTAACCGGTTAACAATTCAGTAAATTCGATGTCAAGCTGTTTACTTGCAGTCAGACGGAGAGCTTCCGCCAGAGACTGAGCAGCTCGATGGAGCCATAGGTTAGTAACTTCCGTTACACTGAGCCGACGCTGATCAAGTGCAATTTCTAAAACCAGCATATCGGTAATAAAATCATAGCCCAGAGCCACATTGATCGCATCTTGGTGTTGGCATTTTCCTCGTAAATATTTGTTGCGGTATGGCCAATTGAGTTTAGATAAGATTTTTTCATCATTTCCTGGAAATGCTGCACCACAATTTTTACAGACCTGAAAGCCCTCATCATTACGTCCTCGATTCAGCATAATGATGCGTTGATTGGTGCGGGATGCCATTCGCAGATTCTTACAGCCGGGTATTAAAACAATATCTTCGGATTTAGGAAGTGTTGAATACAACGGCTGCTGTGTCATTGTATATTCTTCCTGCAGCTGGACACGAGGGATGGCTTTACCGTCTTTTGGAGCAAATCCCCATGGCTTCAGCATAGGAACATCTTCTGTTAGTTCAGTATTTCCACAGAATGGGCATACTTCATTACCATCTGTTTTCAATCCAAACCATCCGCATTTTGGACATCTCACGATTTCTTTCAAGTAATTCGGATCATCCACAAAGGTTCGTGCCGGATTTTTCAGCTTGCCGTTATATCGTTCACTACCTTTATAATAAAGTCCTCCGATCTGATAAGTCTGCTTGTCAACGACAATAGCTCGACCTGGTGCGTCTTCACTGATAGCGATATCCAGACCACGCTCGATTTCATACAGGCTTTTCCCATTTTGGTCTTGAATAAAAAGGCTGACGACGTTCTTTGGAAATGAATAAGTCGGAATAATACTTTCCTCATATAAAGCGTCCAGCAATGATTTCTGGTTTTCGTGTCCAAAATCGTCTGATTTTCCGATGTACAATTCTGGGTGCTGGTCCCTTTTTTCTTTCAGAGTTTGCAGAGCATTTAGCAGATTTCGGATCTGAATGTCTTTTTCATATTCACTTCCATCTGGAATCAATTCTGGGTTTGAGACCATATCTGATCTTGTGAAATCTGCAAATTCTTCTAATTGCTCATCCAAAAAGGTGACGGCAGGGAGAGAATCCATGCTCTCCATTTTTCCAAGCATAAACTCTTCCAACAACACGATGTTCATATGACGTTCAATAAGCTTTTCGCTGGTGATATCAAGCCAGGGTCTCCGTGGATCTCCACGAAGCATAGAGTGTGGGTGGTTGAAGTAATATGTGTCATGTGGACCATCGGCACAGTACATAACAATTGTTGAAAGGCTGGCTCCTCTTCTTCCCGCTCGTCCTGCACGTTGCTGATAGTTTTCCCTCATGGGCGGAACGTTTCGAAGTCCGACTGCAATTAATGAACCGATATCGATCCCAACCTCCATGGTCGTTGTACAGCTGAGTATATCTACTGGCACTTCGTTTTCCTGAACCATATCTTGGAATAAAAGCTCATATTTTTCCGTCTTGGACCACAGGTCGTCACTTTGATCCTTATGGGATAGCTGTGCAGTGTGTTCTTCAGTATCAATCACGTGGATTCTTTCGCCATTGAGGGCATCGGTAATTGGATTACGCCAAAAGGAAAGAGAATCTTTTTCAAGATCAGATAAAACATGGATCTGTTCAGAGCCACAGAACGGACATTTTCCTTTGAGTGGAAAAGCTGTGATATTGGAACAGGTTTCGCAGCGATACCATTTATGATCCATATCTAAACAAGGCTTTATCGTTTCTAGGTTAAGGTAGAAACGGTCCGAATTATTATCAAATTGCCCGTTCCGAAGAAACAGATTGCTTAAAACATCACGCCAGGCGGCAACAGTCTTATCATCACCTTTCCAACCCATGATTTCGATCAATGTCTTTACAAATGCCCAATCTCTTTTCAAGCCGAATCCGGCATAGTCAGGTCGGACTTCCGCCCTTATATCATCAGGAATTGTTTCTCCAAGAGCGGTATAACGATCCAATATGGACAAGACCCAGGCATTGAAGAATGCAAGAAAATCCTCATCTTTGATTTGGATTCCTTTTTCTTCCAACATTTCTACTGCGGTGAACAGTTTGTCTTCAATTGGCTCGATCCAACTGACTGCACTGTCAAATAATGTGTTGTATCCACAATACATTTGAATCAGGGAAAGCTTCATTGCGCGTGGCGCCTTTTCAATAGACACCTCGGTCTTGTAAGGTTTACCTCTTGAAATGTATCGTTCATATTTTCTTTCGACATTCTTTCGATCCTTTGACAGCATTTCTCGGTCTTCATTGGAGAATATATTGATATGCTGTTCGTTCAGCGCCATACAGAAGAAATCGTAAATATCTTTAAAAGAATATTCTTCACCAGATTCCTTCATTTTTTGCAGCGCAATGGCATAAAGTTGACGGATTGCTTCCAGATCTGATGCGTCTGATAAATCTCGCGCAAGGGAGGCGGCACGCTGTCTGCTGTCTGAAAACAGCAGAACTTTTCGACCGGCATTCGGGTATTTCTCCGGATTAGTCAGCTTTTCTGTATCAGGGGCTTCAGTCTGGAACTGAGCTTTGATCAGATTATAAAAGACCGCATTGCCGCGTGTGTTGAATGAACTGAGTCGAGCTCCGGACAACGCTTGACGACAGTGAGGACATGATGAGAAAGTGATTTGTCCGCTGTTAGTGTAATCCGAATAATATAGTTTCCGGATGCCAGATTTTCCATCAAGTGCGTCGCTGCCAAAATCGATAAAACCAGTTCTTTCGTCTAAATAACATGGTAAGATTTGATTTTCTCCTGTCGTCTTTTTCGGTTTAAAGTTCGAAGTCGGAATATATAAGTGGATTTCTTTCAAATCTTCATCGATGACTTGACCCGGATAATGCCAGAGGTAGGTGCTTCGATGATTTGTGACATCATCTCTGCGAACGTAACCTTTCAAAAATAGGGCGCCACAGCGACGGTCATTATACAACTCATAAACCATAGAACCGCAAACAGGACATACCATGTGGTTATCAAAAAGATTGATATCACCAAGTTGCAATTTATCATCCCCATGTGCATGTTTGCAATTTTCGTTGGTACAAGCGTAAACTCCAGAGATACCGCGAAAAAGCATGTGTATTCTCGCAGGAAAAAGGACTGAACCCTGTTCATTCTTAGCAAGAATAGCAATTTCCAATAATACTTCCACGGCTTTCATTGCATTTTCTTTAGGCAGATCAGGAAAAATGGAATTGGCAAGCTCATGCAGCGAAACGGCATTTCCGCGACAGGCGGCAAGTAATTTATTGAATGGACGATAAAGAATCAGGTTTTGATACATCCACTCACCGGCTTCTTCTAATGTCGTGAAATTTGTATTAGGTTGTTTTCTACCTGACCAAAAGCGGTTAAGCACAGTAAGCTTTTGCAGATTCGATCCGCTGATTTCATCGATTGAAACTAAAAGAAAGTCTTCAGCTGGAATATCATATCGAGCCTTCCCGATTGCATCTTCCCGTTCTCCGGTGATATAACAGAACTTTTCTGCATCGGAGCCTGTCAGGTCTGCAGCGAAACAGTGTACTGCTTCGCTGTCCTCTGGTACGCTGTTTGGCATACTTGCTGTTGTCAGAAAGAACTGAACCCTGTCACTTGAAATACCGAGCTTGTGAAGTAGTCTGCGTAATAGCAGTGCAACCTCTCCACCTGAAGAACCTTTGTACATATGGGCTTCATCAATTACAAATGTTAATTTGTTATTTTCATCTGAAGAAAGCCATTTTTTCGTTTTTGCCCAGATTTCGGCTTCTCGGGGCCTGAAGAGCATATATTCCAACATGGAATAGTTGGTAATCAGGATATCTGGACACATTGACTGCATTTCAAACCGTGTGATTAGTTCCGCATCTTCTGGATCCGGTATATGCTGGTTTTTCTTCAGGTTTTCGATGAAGCGTCCAAGATCCTTTTTGGATGGGATTTTACCTTCTTTCAAGAGATGAGCATAATAGTCCTCATCACTTGAGTTCGCGGATCGAAGAAATCGTTCCAGGTTGGAGGCAAGGTCTTTGTCACGTTTCTTATCCGGAATCGTTCCTGCATATGGAGTTCTGCCTGTATACATACCGAACTGGGGACGCCGTACATCTTGGCCACAAGTCTCACGGAAAATCCTTATAAACCGTTCTTCGGGGTCACCAATCAAGCGTCGCAAACGACTAATCTGATCGGATACGAGGGCGTTCATTGGGTACATGATAATTGTCCGGACCCCTCTTTGTTGCCAATAATCAGGGTGGGTTTTTGCTTCCAAAGCCAATTTTGCAAGCAGCGGCCACATAAAGCATTCTGTTTTCCCGGACCCTGTCCCAGTTGAAACAAACAGGTTCTTCCCTTTATATGAAGCATTTAACGCTTGAATCTGATGAACGAATGGCATTTTATAAACTCCAAGGTTTTCATCAGACAGACGAATAAAAAAATGCTTCAGCCAATCAGGCAACTCCGCAGTCTGAATCCCATTAGAAGCAGTTTTATATGCCGGAGATGACTCAATGAATGGCTTTTGGTAGAGTATACCCTCCTGATCAAGCTTTTCTTGTAATGCATCCAACAATAGTGGAGATCTTCCAAAGTACTGCGCCTTCAGGTAATTTTCAAGTTCCTGACGTAATTTGATTTGTATTGCATTTGCTCCGGATACCATTCCTAAACCTCCCTAAATTTGTATCCCCTTGTTTCCAATAGCGGCTTCAATGCATAAAACACTTCAGGGCTCATGTCACGGTTGTATAACCTACTGACGTTATCATTACCGGAAGGTCCATGAGGCCAGGAGTAGAGCATGAACATGAAATGTTCATGGCAAGGTAGCCGATATCCTAAACAGATGTTGACAACATTGTGATCATCATGATATTTTGATGGCGGCAGAAGATTTTCATGATCTAATATTGCCGCGGCAATTCCAAAATGTTCTTCGTTTTCATATTGCCAACGCTTTAAAGGACTTGTATAAAGCTTTCCATCTCTGGTTGTATATAGAGAGTAAGTCTTTTCTCCAAGCCCATATCTTAGCAGTGATATATCGTGTCCGGAAGATGGTCTGTTGCACCAATAACCATCTCTGAAATTATTTGAAAGAACTAAATATTCTGTGTAATCTGGAACCTGTATCTCACTCCATTTCGGGTTACGTGAGATGTCAGAATATACTTCCGCCAATGATCTCTTATCAATTTGAAACATATCATGAAAATCAAGGTTTTCCGCAGGAAAGTTTTCACCTATAGAATATGTTCCAATACCGGACAATGAGATTCCTTTTTCAAGAATTATGCCACGCAGAAAACTAATGCCAGATAAGGCCGAACAGATTCTTTTTGGCGGACTTATATGGTAAGGTTTATTATAAAGGAAGCCAGTGTGAATGTAGATATCATATATATCTGTAGAAAAATCTTCTGCTGTTTCTTGAATATAATCTCTTACATAAGGAAATATTGTAAAGTACGCATCTGCAAGTTTTCGGACTTTTTCGGTGAAGTGCTTGTTTGAAATCGTTCCTTCATTTTCATCCAATTCATCATATAACGATGCTAATCCTAAGATTCCTATCGCGCTGTAAACACATCTTGCTGCCCATTGATTTTTGTCTTCTGATTCTCCGATTTTAATATTCAGATTGTCGGAGATCATCATAATCAGTGAATCTGGATTATTCATCTTCCCATCCTAAAAAGGCAAGAAATTGTTGTTTGGTTTCTGTGTTGAGTCGTGTTTCTTCAGTAATCATTACTGCTGCCTGCTTCCTGCGATTTGTTGCATAACTGTATGGAACGATCGCGTATCGGTAAAGGGTTTCTGCTTCTGATATTTTTGTCTCTATATCCAATAGGTCGCCAAACTCCTTGTTCGCAAGTGATAATGCTACAGGTGTGAGTCTCAAATTGTTTAAAGCTTTTATTTTTTCGTGCTTTTTTGTAACGAAGGATTCAAATGTACTGGAACGCTTTGCCGGAACAAAATTATTATCAGGTGGATTATCAACTATCAGATCAGTGAAAATTGGTAATACATAGTTCATCAATCCATCAGGTTCTATACACAAATCATCTGCGTATGGTGTAACTGCGATGAAGAACTTGTCCGTGTCATTGGTATGGATCATACGTAAAAAGTTATCCGTATGACCGGAATGCAAAGGATTTCGAACTAATATAACCGATTCATCAGATTCTAAAATATATGATATAGATTCATCTGTTGTGAGTACATCGCAATTTATTATTCCTGCTGTCCGTCCAAATGCTGAGACTGAAAACGCATGTGCGATGTTTTCTCCACATGGACCGGCTATTAAAATAGGAATATGATGAAACCAGGCTAAAAACAAAAATCTTGCAGTGAGCTGCGTAAAAGTATCCATGACACCTGCTCCTTCCAACGATTCAGCTAAAACCGTGATTTGGTCTTGCCATGAACTCAATAGTTCTAACTCCTCCTCTTTATATGGAACACCTGGTTTATATATTGGGACTTCTGAATTGTTCTTCTTTACAGTGATTCTTGGCTGAGCGAATAACCCTGATAATAGTGGAATTTCGTCCAACGCGAGTAAGGCATCTTGGCGAATTGCGTCTATTTTCTCTTTTAATTTTTCTGAGGCTTGTTGTACAAGCTTATCTTTTTCCGCAAGTTGCATATCCAATTGATTCTTTTCATCATTTAATGTTTCAACCTGCCGACATAGATTTTGCTTTTTTTCGTTGTATGAGGAAATTTCTGATTTTAGTGAATCCAATTTTTTCTTTTCTTCTTCAATTTCAATTGAGATAGCAAAATACTTTTGGTCATAAACTTCTGAAAACTTCTGTTTGATCTGCTCGTTTGTGTCGATAATATATTCAATCTCATCATCACGGATGTAATCTAAAATTCCAGCAGTAATGGATTCATCTCCAGAAGAAAGAAAAGTGCTTAGGTGGTTCTCTGCTTCATCAGAGGAACAACTGCAAGCTACAGCTATTTCGTGAATTAGATCTGAAGAAAAGTTGTTGATAAAATTTTTCAAAGATTGCCAGCTGCTTTTTGTTAAACCAACATTGGAAGCTGATTTCCAAGAAAAACGATTAATAATGATCTTACGAACTACTTCATCTTCAGACCTGAGATTTTGTTTCCTGCTTTCTCCTCTAATTGTGAAATACTTATAAACTTTCAGGTCGTTGGGCATAGAAAGAAAATCGAGTGTTGGAAGTCTATAAATATCTATAACATCTGCTTCAGTCTTTAGTGTTATACATCCATTTTCAAAAGAACAGTTGTTTTGATTGCAATAAACACATTCGTAATTTCCACTAATCCGAGTAGTATATATCAGAACATGCTTAACATAATATTGAAATGGAATTCCCTTTTTCAGATTTTCTATCAGGTCCTGAACTGTTGACGCATGCTGATGGAATGCTATGATTGGAACCAGATCTTTTACAAAATCACACTCTATGTAATCTCTTGAGGTGTCGTTATTTTTTGGAGATGCTTTCCAGTTCCAAATACCAATCTCATTATCAGCATCTGGTCCATTTCCATCCCGCGCATATAACATATCCCTGTTGTTGAAAATTTTTGGCAAATAGTCAATGATGTTGCAGGGAACCAAAGAAGAAACATCTGCATTGTAATCAGCGACTCGTAAAAGCATTTTCTGACGGAGTCCGTTTTGTGCAGTATCCCTGTGTGTTACGATACATAGTGAAGTGTGATTGTAATCCATTTGTTTTCAATCCTTCTGCATTACTTTTTCTTTCAGCAATGACAGTGCTGTTTCCGAAATTATTCCGTTTTCGTTGCGCATCTTGAACTTTAACCAGTTCTTAACTTTTGGGTATTTATCCAGTCTTTTGTAGATGTAGGCTATCTCATGGGATGATGAACATAGAGGTCCTTTCGCTTTTGTCAGTTTTTGAAGGAGTAAATCCTGGTCACCGAAAACCATTGTTTTATGTATAAAGCTGGCAGACCAAAGACAGTCAAGTCCTTCATAAACTTCTATCTTGTATTGGTACTGGACATCTACCGAGGTTTCCTTCCCGGCTTTAATCTCTATTTGGTCTCGTAATTTACCATCCTTATAGATTTTTACAAAGCCGTCAAACTCTGTTTTCACAAATATAACCTTTTCCTTAGGTAAAATGTTATATTCACCGGCTTCCATATTCTGTCCGTCAATATTGCAGATTTTGATTTCTGGATCAAGAGGTTTACTTTTTAAAGGAGAATAAAGAAGATTCAGGTAACTGAGAACTGAATTACCTCGTCCTGCAGCGATTAGACAGTGACCATTAGTACTGCTTAGTTTTCTGAGGTTCGATGAGGCTGTTATTGATACAGAAGGTCTTGTTTTGATTCTGAAATCCTCATTTCCGCTGGCATACAGGTACATATCCATATCATTATAGAAAGCAAAATACGGAGATTCTTTATAAACAGGCCAAATGGGAAAAATCTGCACAGGTTCGGCTGTTAGGTAATATCCTAATTCCGCAAAAAATCTGGCAATTTTCTGTTCATAGATGTCAGGACATATCTCGAATATGTACCATCCGTTTATGGGGTGTTTATTCATAAGCGAATATTGTAATTGTCTTGGAAATGGATACATTCGCTTTTTCGTCAGAAACCAATAAATATGATTCGTAACGATATCAGAATTCTCGGGTAATTTTTTTCCGGTCTTCGCGTCAAAAATACTGTTTTCACCAATTCCATTGACGTTTGGTGGCCAATATTCATAATATGAGTTACCTTTTCCATTGGAGGATGCGACTGTAATTTTATATTTTGTTGAAGGCACATTTCCAACCGGCAGATATGTTATACACTGATCATTTATTCTGGTTATAGAATAAATGTAAGATTTTTCTTTGTCGTCTTTTATGCAAATTTTTACACTTTCATCATTGAGCAGACTGCTCGGTATGCTATAGAAACCGATTGAAAAATTCATATGATATAAATCAAACGAAAGATGGATTGGCAGACCATGTTTTGTTTCAGAAAACGTGTAAGAAGATGAAGAAGATGATACACCAACTGAGCGATCTTCACAATTTTTATCTTCATCTGCACTGTTGTGCCGGAAATACCTGTTGTTTATTCCTGCTTTCGTCAGAGTTACTTTATGTCTGCATAGTGAACACATGAAAAGGCCGGAATTTGCTGATATTGTCTCATTAGGATATAATCGGCAGGCTTCTTCTATCGTAATTGGTTTCCAGGTTCCTGTTTTCTCTGACCATCTGAGAACGTGTGTAAGTGCCATAGATTGTTTCCTAAATTATATAATTATTCTATACTATTAATATATTAGTGGTTAAAAGCTGAACAAAGATAAACAATTATGATAAATTATGTACAGTTATTTGTGCTTCTAGCATCTGCTTCAAATTGTTTTCTGATTTCGCTATTTCGCAGGTATAAGTAAACTCTTACCTGAGGATCAGTCAATGCTTTGATGGATCGATTGTACATTGACATTTTTATCTCCTCAAAAAAACTTGAAGAGATGTAAAAAACACTATTTATACCGATGGAATCATTTTTTTTCCCCTATCAATCAAGCTCTAACACTTTACATTTTGGCAGGTTATTGTACGGTCAAAGAGTTTGTCTCTCACACACTCTTTATGGACGATTTCATATTATCATACAATTTCGAAATTCTCAACATGACAATCATCACTAAGGAACTAAACAAAGTAAGTACCATTCAAATTGTATACTTATAGTACATTAAATTTGAGAAAGATTACTCGGGAAGAAAGGTTAATTTGTGTGGGATTCCCCCTGTCGTACAAAAGAAGAACTGAATTCAAGAAACGAAATCATAGCGGTTCCAATAATGCAGCAGAAGAACACGGAAGGAAAGTCGAAGCCAATCAGGATAAAGTACAAAGACATGGAACTTGAGATTCCCAGTGGAACGGAAACAGCAGACATTACTGTAGGCGGAACCTTTGCCAGTTCGGTTATTTATTCTCTCGTTGAGACCGCTAAGGCCAATAATCTCGATCCATATCGATATTTATTATTCTTGCTGACTGAATTGCCGCAAGTTGATGGTCCATTGTCTTCTGATATGATCTGCTGAAAGGATCACAAGATATTTGTGTTTGGATTCGCCCTTCGTTTCTTCTGTCCACAAATAAAAAACGGACGGAAGATCTGTAAACATAAGCTTCGCATCCGCTCGTATAAGGATTAGACTGATTTGGCTCTCTCATCGATGTAAATACTCCAAAACAAGGTCGCCATTATCAAATTACGAAACGATCGATTCAATTGTGATGATCTGGTTTTCATCCGTCATAAGGTAAGCTGCATCATGGCTCTTGTCCATTACTTCGCCCATGGTTAAGCCTTTGACTTCTTGGATGCCATAATCAAGTGCTTCTATATCGGATTTGCTAAACCAGTCAAGGTCGTAGGTACTTTCGCAAAAAATATTGAATTTTCTTGCGGTAAAATCCGGAACGTTTCCTTTCTGAATTTCTTTTACAAAATCATACAGCTCAGAGGGTACCGGGCCAAGCTCAAGAGCATAAAATGTATTACCATTTACCTGTCTTCCATAATGCTGCAAATGATATTTATCAGCGAAATAAACTGCCTTTAATATATGGTATTTATTATGAAGTCCTTGTGCAATGATATACTTCAGAACTCCGGTCCCTTTCTTTTCACTGTATTTCATATTTTATTCTCCACAAAATTATTATATAGAATTTTTACCGATTTTACCAGTGATAAAATTTCATGATATTTTTCTATATTCAATATAATAATATAGTTCTCGGGCAGCGTGAACATGGCAGCTCCGTATAAAGAACCATAATTTTACTGATCGCTTTCAGCAGTCAGCTGTCATATAAAAACTGATGACATGGGTACGGAGGGGATGTGACATCGGGCTGTTTTCATCCGGTTTTCCGACAAAAGCGGGTGAAAAACGGCGTGACATTTGACAGGGCAAACTTTATACTCAGACATATCCCCGGAAAAACTCCTGTATAATGCTGAACGAAGTAGTGATTAGTGATTAGTGGTTAGTGTACAGTGTGGAGCTGTTCAGGTGATCGCTCGCAGTGAAATCGGCGGAAAAACTGCCATTCACGGAACGCAGATTTGTGGACAGTCCCATAAAAAGACAGTACCCGATCGTAACAACATTAGGGAGGCTGAAATGATCCTTTATTATACAGTATTACCCGGCGGTGAACGCCTGTTTGTTGATCCGGCTGAAGGAAAGCTGGAAATCTCAGATGAATTCAAAAATTCATTTTCCTATGAAAATCCCGGCACGGATCAGGAATGGCTGGACGACTTTCTCGCGGAGCAGGAAGAATTCCTGGAATGGGCGAAGGAAAGGATCGCAGCGTATCGGGAACCGGAAGGGGAATGCGGCTGCTATGATTTCGGTGAGATCGAACTGCGTTTGATCAAGGAAGACATCACCATCGAGGGCGAACACCGTTCCTGCGTTGTTTTCAACAAAAAGGAAACGGACCGGCCGGTGAACGGGATCGGGACCATGGAAGAATGGGATGAGGATGGGAGAATCAGCATCCGCCGCAAAGGGTTCATCGTCGATGGGAAACTTCAGGGATGGGGTGAGAAAATCGATTTCAGCGGGAATGACTGCGGCGGCTATATCTACCGCGGTGAGTTCAAGGACGACCGGCTCAACGGGGAAGGCCGCTTCATGTCCAATTACTGGGCGCCGACACTGGATGAAAAGCAGCTTTATCTGTTTTCCGACTGGATCGAGTTCTGTCTGGATCCCAATACAACACCGTACCAGATCATGGATCCGCTCCGATTCAACGATGAACGGACCTTTTCCGCGGTTCAGGGCGGAACCTTCAAAAATGATGAACTGTATGGCGAGGGTTTCTATTTTTGGGGCATGGCAGACGAGGAATACGGCATCGCTATGGGGAACTTTGACGGCAACTATGCTGTGCGCGGCCTGGACATCAGTTATGAGTTTCGCCGGGCAGATGCCAGAATCGTCATCAAAGAAGGTGATACAGCCGGCGAAGTACTGAACGGCAAGGGATGTATCGCATTGCTGGATCCTCTGGAAAAGGAATTCAACGCAGACGACCTGTTCCCCTTTATGAGAAGGGAAAAGAGCATCCGCGAATGCATGCTTGACAACGAGCATTTTGTTCCCAAAAACTATCAGGAAGGGAATTTCGATCAGAATGAATTAAACGGCCATGGCATCGAAGTGAATTATCGTCTGGCATATATTCACAGCGGTCCTGCTTTGGAAAACGGCGTTTATGAAGGAGAATTTCTGTATGACATGCAGCATGGTTACGGAGAGTACAAAAGCGACGATCTCAAATACAGAGGAAATTTCTTCGCGAACGAATTTCACGGGTTCGGCAGAAAAATCAGCCATTACTATAATAATGTTGAAAACGGCGTCAATGTCAATTACGCACTGTATACCGGCGAATTCGTCTGCGATCTCTGCCACGGACACGGGCAGCTGGTGAAATTTTATCAGGACGGCAGCGCGAAGGTTTATGAAGGGAACTTCGCTGCCGGACGGCTGGAAGACGGCGTCCATACGGTCAAAATGTACAGCGGATTCAGTGAGGAGGAAATCTCCGGGATCCTTGAATCCGGGGGCGACGGACCGGTTACATTCCCGGAAGAAAAATTCACCGGAACCGTGGAGGTCAAATATCTGCACGGCCGGAAAAGCGGGCAGTAAAAGGGATCTGCGGCGGCTGCCCGGATAAAATCGGCAGCCATCCCTTTTTATTGCTCCGAAGATCTCTGACCCATTGCCGTGAAATAATTTCCCGTTCCTCTGCCGGTATGCGAAATTCAAGGCCTGCGTTCTGTTTCCTGACAAAACGCGGAACGGCGATGGCGTCGAGTACCCCGGGACGGTTTCCGTTGATCCGAATTCGGTTCAACGAAACCGTCCCGGCTTTTTTTGTGTATATTGGCTTTTCCTGGTTTTCCTGCTCTTCTGCTGACAACAATAGATCCGCCGGAAAAGTCAAAGTGTCCTGAGTCAAAGCGGCCTGTTCTCCTGACTCAAGACTGAGTCAGGGAAAACAGGCTGCTTTGACTCAGAGCTTAAACCAGAGTTC
>DAIMGK010000077.1:13309-21061 GCA_036723985.1 Flexilinea sp. | reverse complement strand
AAAAAAGAATAAATGTTGACCACCGCAAATAGTGTGTGTATTATAAAGAGTGCAAATTTCAAGCGGGGTACGTGGGCGCAAGTCACCGGAAAGCAGGTGCGGTGGTAATTCAGTCAAACACAAGAATGATCGTTCCCGCACATTGCGAACTATAAGATTTCGCCTGCAGAAAAAACGTGTTCTTATAGTATCTGAAAATAGTGAAGTATGAAAGCGCTGCTTCAGGGAGGTTATGACAAATTAGTCACTTCGTATAATTTTTATTTGTGGTCACGGAGAATATTGGTTTATGGAAAGTCCCGTCGCACCGAAAAGTTTTAGATTTTCTCTGAGAATTATTCGGCTATATAAATATTTGACTTTTGAAAAACATGAATATATTCTCTCGAAACAGCTTTTACGGTCAGGTACCGCAATAGGTGCAAATATCGCAGAATCTGAACATGCACAAAGCAGGTCGGATTTCATATCAAAAATGACAATCGCACTGAAAGAAGCTGATGAAACCAGATATTGGTTACAATTATTGGAAGCATCTGATTATCTGACTGCAAAACAGGCTGAATCGATTATTTCTGACTGTACGGAATTAATCAGAATGCTTTCATCAATTGTAAAAAAATCTAAAGAAACGCTGATCAATTCTCCTTCAAACGGAAGAAAAAAACGATTTGAGATGGAGTGACTCGAGGAATATTTCAACGTTTCACAAATTCGAATGCGTGCGAAGCACGCTTCATCACATTTTACTTTTTATCTTTTACTTTTTACTTAAACGGAGGTTTTATGTCTAATGATTGCATTTTCTGTAAGATCGTGAACAAGGAAATTCCTTCGAATTTCGTATATGAAGATGATCAGGTCGTCGCTTTCAATGACCTGAATCCTGTCGCTCCCGTGCATGTCCTGATCGTTCCGAAGGAACACAAGCTGAACCTTTCAGAATACGAAGAAAAAGACGAACAGCTGCTCGGACATATTCTGACAGCTGCTGCTCACATTGCCCGTGAACTTGGGCTGGAAGAAAGCGGCTACCGCGTGATCACCAACGCAGGTCCGGACGCGGGGCAATCCGTGATGCACACGCATTTTCATCTGCTCGGCGGACGTAAATTGAATTTCGGTAACCAATAAATTCGCCCCGCAGTGGGCTGACAGTTGGCAGCTGGTATTCCGTCATGAAAAAGGCAAATAAATCCTATCCCGGTCTGAAGATCGCGGGAATTCTGTTGCTTTTGTTTTTGATCCCGTCCCTCGCCTGTACGCGCTCGGCCAATTCGCCCAGGCAATTGACCGCGATCGCCGAACAGGCGATCCGGTATCGGGGAACAGCCGCGCAGATCTCCACTGAAGAAGCAGCGCATATCACACCGACAGAAACTTATACGCCGACGGTCACAGATACACCGGATGCTGCCCTTTTGGAAGAAACTGACGAGCCGACGGTCACCAATACACCGGTGCCCACGGACACACCAACGGTCACACCCACTGTCCCGACACCACGAAAGACTTTTCCCGTAGAAACCATAGCACCGGAGACACCTACCGCGACCCCGAAGTTTACCACGCCGACACCGACTGCCACGCCGAATATCCCCCTTCCGGAGCTTCATGCCGATTTTACCGGGAAGAATTTTTATGTCGTACAGAACGGGGACACCGCCGAAGCCATAGCCTACCGTTACGGCACAACGGTGGAGAAAATCAGCGGGCTCGGGGATAAGCCGACAAATACCTTTATGAAGGCAGGCACGCTTTTGCTGCTGAAAGCCCCCCAGCGTTCATTCAGTTCGGCAATGCGTATCCTTCCGGATGAATATATTGTAATGGGTTATCCGTCTATCGGATACGACCTGGAGTACGAGGTTCAGCAGGCAGGCGGATACCTTGCCGGCTATTCGGAATATACTTCCTCCGGCTCTCTTACCGGGACCGAAATCATTCATAAGATCGCCGTGGATTATTCCATCAGTCCGATCATCCTGATGGAACTTCTGGAATACAAAAGCCATTGGGTTTACGGATATCCTCACTCGATCGTTGAAGAACATTACCCCCTGGGGTGGCTCGGCGAAAACACAGAAGGACTTTACAAGCAGCTTTCCTGGGCTGCACAGACCCTTTCCAGGGGGTATTACGGCTGGCGGTACGGATCTGTTTCCGAAATACCGTTTTTCAAAAACCCGAAACCCGATACGCCGATTTATTTCAATCCGCTGCTGAACGCGGGTTCTGTGGCGATTCAATATCTGTTCTCCCAGTTGTATGTTTATGATGAATTCGAGGAAGCCATTTACGGGACGAACGGATTTTTACAGCAGTTTTATCTGGATTTCGGTAATGTATGGGATTATTACACCATCGATCCGAACGGCTTCAATGACCAGCTGAAACAGCCGGTTCTGGAACTTCCATTTAACCGAGACGATGAGTGGTCCATCACCGGCGGCCCGCATGAAGCTTATACCACCGGATCACCTCTTGGGGCACTTGATTTTGCCCCGCGTATGGCAGCAGGCGGATGTGCCCGCTCCGACTCCTGGATCACAACTTCCGCACCCGGTCTGGTCCTTCGGACCAGTGTCGGGACAGTAGTGCTGGATCTGGATATGGATGGGCATGAAGAAACCGGCTGGGTGATTTATTACCTGCATGTCCGGACAGACGGGAAAGCAGAACCCGGAACGACACTGCCGCTTCATGGCAGGATCGGTCACCCTTCCTGTGAAGGAGGCGCCGCCACAGGTACACACCTTCATATCGCCCGGAAATATAACGGGGAATGGGTGCAGGCTTACGGTCCGATCCCGTTCAATATGAGCGGCTGGATCCCCTTCGGCGGTGAAAGTTACCTGGGCGGGCTGCAGCGGGAAGATGATAAGATTTACGCACAGACATATGCCTCCTCAGAGACACTTGTCCACTATTAGCCGGTAAACTGAAATGTCCCAGATCAGACTGACACCGCGGTATGCGGGTAAGATAATAATTTCCTTCTTCGCCTTTTGTCTGCTTCTTGCTGCTGTTTCCGGATGTGTCCGTAAATCAAAAGAACCGGGAACTCCAATTCCCATCCGGACCTCAACACCTGAAGCCACGGAAACGCCGGAACCGACACCGATCCCATCCTATCTGCAGGATCCTGTCCATGGAAAACGGCCCAAATACATGCCCGGTGAATTGGTTGACTACATAGTTATGGACGGCGATACGCTTACTGCGTTAGCCGCGCGGTTCAACACAACGGAAAAAGAGATCCGCAATTCCAATCCTGTGCTGCCCGAACACACTACCACACTCCCCCAGGGACTTCCGCTTCAGATCCCGATCTATTACCGGAGCGGCTGGGGAAGCTCATATAAGATCCTGTCCGACGCGCAGTATGTCAACGGCCCCGCGCAGAAAAACTTTTCTGCCCGTGCCTACACCGACAGGCAGCCCGGGTGGTTCAAGTATTACAATACCTGGAGCAACAATCAAAACCTTCGCGGCGGAGAGCTGGTGGATTATATCGCCGAATACTATAGCATCAGTCCGCGTCTGATCCTTGCGTTGATCCAGTATTTGACCAACGCGCTTACCGATCCGAATTACCGGAATGATTTCAACACCGCCAATGTACTTGGTTTTCCCGGCGAAAAGTATAAAACCATCAGCGGGCAGCTGAACCAGCTGGCGGAATTCTTCAACGACCATTATTATTCCTACAAAGCAGGTGCCTTTTCCGAGTATGAACTGCAGGATGGTTCGCTGATCCGGATCGACCCCTGGCTGAACGCGTGCAGTGCTGTTTTACAGGCTTATTTCGCAAAAATATTCCCCCCCGCGCAGTATTATCACGCCATCGGTCCCAATGGCTTTGTAAAGACCTATAAAGAGATGTTCGGAGATTTTCCCCCTGTGGAAGAGTTCCCCGCCCATCTGCCGGGATCCCTTGAGCAGATCGAACTTCGGCTGCCGTTCAAGGATGGAGAAGCCTGGACCTATACCGGCGGACCGCATACAGCATGGGGAAGCCTGCATCCTTATGCCGCCATCGATTTTGCGCCTCCGACAAACCAGCATGGCTGTTTCGTCAGTTACGCGGAGGTAATCGCTCCTCACAGCGGAACGATCGTGCGGACGGGGACCGGTATGGCGATGTTCGACATGGATGACGATGGCGACGAACGGACCGGATGGGTCATGCTGTTTCTGCACTTGAAAACAGAATCCATCCCGCCTGTCGGATCGCATCTTGAAATGGGTGACGTTCTGGGACATCCTTCCTGCGATGGTGGTACATCCTCCGGTACTCATGTCCATCTTGCCCGGAAATACAACGGAGAATGGATCGAAGCCGGCGGCGTGATCCCTCTTAACCTCGATAACTGGATCGCTGAAAACGGTGATGAGAAATATGAAGGGAAAATGCGCCGTTATTCCAGTTACGTGATCGCATCCACCAGTTCTGAATATTTCAGCCGGATTCTTGCGGGTCCGCCTGTATATCCGACCCCAAGTCCGACACCAAAACCCAAAAAATAACCCGGGAAATAGATCCCGGGCATATTTATTATATTTTCTGAAAAGCGGAAAAAACGCCTGCTTTCCGATTTTAGAGCCGTCTTTTTATAAACTTACCCGTGAAAGCGGCCAGTTCGGGAAAACATCCATATCCAGGTCATCTGTTTTCCCTGCCACAAACCGCCGGTATCCGGCAGCTGCCGTCATCGCACCGTTATCAGTACAATATGCGAGTTTCGGGATAAATACTCTGAACTCTTTCTGTTTGGTCATGAAAGTATCCCGCAGGCATTTATTGGCGGATACGCCTCCGGCGATAATGATATTCTTAGCCTCATATTCCCGTGCGGCGTTCATTGTCTTTTCAAACAGAACACTGACAACACATTTCTGGAAACTGGCAGCCAGATTCGGAATATGCATATGCTGTCCGTTTTTCTTCAGGTTCTCGACCGTTCGCAGTACGGAGGTTTTTACACCGCTGAAAGAAAAATCATAGGTCCCCGGCATCTTCGCGATATTAAAATGGAAGCTTTCCGGATCACCATTGGATGCTGCTTTCTGAATGGAAGGTCCGCCCGGATAATCCAATCCGAGCAGGCGGGCTGTCTTGTCAAATGCCTCCCCGGCTGCATCATCCAGTGTGCCGCCGAGCCGTTCATACTGCAGATGATCCTTCAGCAGGATGATTTCGGAATGGCCGCCCGAAACCAGCAGCACGATCGCCGGAAATTCCGGTTCAGGAGGGATCGTCTCATCCTGATCGGAATAGAGCCAGGAAGAATAAATATGCGCCTCCAGATGATTGACACCGATCAGCGGCAGGCCGGTCGAAAAAGCCAAACCTTTTGCGGCATTCATTCCGACCACCAGCGACCCCGCCAATCCCGGACCGCGGGTAACGGCGATCGCGTCAATATCCGAATAAGTCATATGAGCGCGGTTCATAGCCTCTTCGATCACAGGATAAACAGCAAGAACATGCTGGCGGGATGCCACTTCCGGGAAAACTCCGCCATACTGTTTGTGAATATCGATCTGTGTTGAGATGTAATCTCCGACAATACGGCGGCCATCTTCTACTATCGCAGCCGCGGTTTCATCACAGCTGCTTTCAATGCCTAAAACACGAATCGTTTTCTCTGCCATTTAATTGCTCCATTTCCTGCTGTTTCCATCATCTGAGAAAGGTTCACTCTTTCCGGATGACTCATATACCGCTTTTTACATATATTTCTGTTACCGCCGGTTTCCGCCTGCAGCAGCTTCCTATTTCGCCGGGACGTCAATGAGCAAACGGTACGGATACTCTGTCAGCGGACTGACTTTCCCATCCTTGTCCATATAAAATGTATCTTCGATACGGACACCGAATCCCTCCGGCTGATCAGGATAATACAGGCCCGGTTCGATCGTAAACACCGCTCCCGGAAGGAGCTGATCCTTATCCGGACTGGTTTTTGCGCTGAATGGCCGTTCGTGGATATTCAATCCGACGCCATGCCCGACGGAATGTGTATATCCGTTTGTTACATGAACATCCTCATCCACTGTCACATGTCCGTGAGATTTAAAGAAATCACATGTCATCTGCTGAAGGTCTTTGAATTTCATACCCGGACGTGCTTTTTCAGCCAGAAGATCGTGGATCTCCTTCACTTCCGCATAAGCCTCTTTCACCTGATCAGGCGCCCAGCCGATACACCAGGTACGGGTAAAATCACCGAAATAGCCGCCGCCCATGCCGCAGGGGAAGAAATCAAACACAATACTCTTTCCAGCCTGTAAAAAGTCTTCGTCGCGGCCCTGATTATGGGGAACGCCGGCATCACGTCCCTGCGAAAAAATCGTTCCTTCCGGATTCTCCGCACCTAATTCACCCAGCCAGAGGTTGATCAGGGATTTGATTTTTCCAATCGTGATCGGTTTGCCGTCATCATCCATCAGGAAACCGTCATGGATGTATTTCGAACTGATAAAAGATTCGACCCTTCCGACAACGGTGGTGACGATCCTGCACATCGACCGGATCTTTTCAATTTCATCAGTATCTTTCAGGTAACGGGCTTCGTTCAGAATATCATCGCCAAGCCCGCCGACGATCTCGAGATCAGGCAGTTTGCTGTGGAGCTGCTGGACCGTCTGATATGCGGTATTGAATTCGATCCGCCCGCAGAAGGCAATACGGCCGGAAGTCATCCCGGCATAACGCAGAGCAGACAGCAGTGTATTTGTCCGTTCGCTGCAATCGCGATACCGGCTTATATCCAGATCATTATAGCAAACACCTTTTATCGGCGTCATTGCCGCGGTATCCCTTTCCATTACCCGATAAAAAAGAATAGGTTCCTGTTCCCGCATGATCAGGATATCCGCATGAGTGAAAAAGGCATCGCCGACAAAATAAGTCATAAAAGGGTTATGCTCTCTTGAGCCGGAGATTAATATTGCATCAAGTTTTTTTTGCGCCATTAGCGTCTGAATCTGCTCTTTCATTCTCGATCCCTTTCAAATTTAATCAATCATCGATCCCGGAACGAAATTCTATTGTTTCACGCGCTCTCCATAATATTTCTGCCAGTACAGATCCACCGACACAAATCAAAATGATCGCCGGCGTCAGTACTCTGCCGATCCGAAACCAAAGCAGCAATTCTACGATCAGCGCGCTGCCAATCGCTTCCCGTACTACAGTCGGCGGATTGATCCGTTTGGCTGTGAAGAAAAAACGATTTAATAAAGCATAAAAGGGAAGCAGCACTCCGCAAACGAACAGAAATAATGCAATGAAAAACAACCAGCGCTCTTTCAGATACGGCTGTGTTTCCATTACAAGATAATACAGCCCCATTCCGGAAGGTACTGCCAGCAATGATCCCAATAAAAAATAAGTGAACACGTTTTTCATAATTTCATTCCGACAATTTATATTATACTATCAGAATTTCATACTCTCATAATTAATAAAACTTTTAGAAAATGTTATGAAATCAACGGTAAAATTATGCTTATGGATTATAGACTATTAAGGAGAGGAATACATATGTCTTTTCATAAACGATCAATAATCATTTTGTGTTTTGTTTTCATTTTCATGGCGTCGGCCATTTTGTCCGGCTGTGATAATGTAAAACCGGTCCCGACAGCTACCGTTGTTCCGACAGAAGTTCCTGCTGAACCTGCCGCCACTGTTGAAGAAGCACCTGCGGAAACGGCCGAAGAAGCCGCCGCTGTTGAAGAAGC
>DAIMGK010000077.1:0-13209 GCA_036723985.1 Flexilinea sp. | reverse complement strand
CTGTTGAAGAAGCACCTGCGGAAACGGCCGAAGAAGCCGCCGCTGTTGAAGAAGCACCGGCGGAAGCCCCTGTGGAAACGGTCGAAGAAGCCGCTGCTGTTGAAGAAGCTCCGGCAGAAGCCCCTGCGGAAACGGTCGAAGAAGCCGCTGCTGTTGAAGAAGCACCGGCGGAAGCCCCTGCGGAAACGGCCGAAGAAGCCGCCGCTGTTGAAGAAGCACCGGCGGAAGCACCTGCGGAAACGGCCGAAGAAGCCGCTGCGGTTGAAGAAGCCGTTGCTGTTGAAGAAGCTCCTGCGGAAGCCCCTGTGGAAACGGTCGAAGAAGCCGCTGCTGTTGAAGAAGCACCGGCGGAAGCCCCTGCTGCGGAAGAAGCTGCAGTAGACGAGAACGAGGTCGTATTTGTAGCAACTGTGGATGGTGAAGGAATTTCTAAAGAAGACTTTGAGATGGCAGCAACCTTCCACCGATACCAGTACCTTGGACAGTATAACCAATACGCCCAGATGTATTCTATGTACGGACTTCCGCTGGACTCTCTGAATGAGCAGGTGGAATCGATTCTCGGCGAAGGCGGTAAAGAAAAGCTCGGCCTCGATACCATTGATGAACTGACATACAACAAGGTTCTTGAATTAGAGGCAAAGGAAGCCGGCATCGAAGCGGATGAAGATGAGGTTTACACGCTGCTGAAAACTATGTTCGGTTACGAAGATCCGTCAAAAGAAGACGATAAAATTCTTGGATTGGATTCCTTTAATGTTACTCCGGACGAAACTGATGATGACGAAGATAAGTATGCCCTGTTCAAACAGTATGCACAAATGGTATTGGATATGGGCTATGATGGCGTTGTTTCGTTCGATTATCTGAAGAATTACGCGGAACATCAGATTCTGGACAATAAATTATTCGAAAGAGAACTGTCCGAACGTGTTTTTGAATCAGAAATGGTCAATGCCCGTCATATTCTTGTTGAAAATGAAGAAACTGCCAAAGAGATCCTCGCAAAGCTGGAAGCCGGCGAAGATTGGGACACACTTGCCAGTGAGAATTCACTTGACACATCCAATAAAGACAACAGCGGTTCCCTGGGCTGGTTTGGCAAAGGTGAAATGGTATCTGAATTTGAAGAAGCTGCATTTGCTCTTGAACCCGGCCAGATCAGTGAACCTGTAAAGACCACATACGGTTACCATATCATTGCCAGCGACGGTAAAGAGATCCGCCCGTTGGAAGGAAGTGCGCTTCAGAGTGCTCAGCAGAAATTGTATGACTCCTGGGCGATTGGTCTGAGGGAAAAGCATGACCTCCAGTCTTTTGAAGAGTTATGGCTCGAAGCTGTGCCGATGGTACCGGTGTTTGAACCGATCGTGACCGAACAGGAAGTCACAGCAGAAACTGCTGAAGAAACAGTAAGCGAAGCTGAAAGTCCTGTGGAAGAAACTGCCGCGGAGAACGAAGCTGAGACACCTGCCGTTGTTGAAGAAACATCCGAAACAACTGAGGAAACAGCTGCCGATGAAACACCGGCTGAGGAAAATGTCCCGGAAACAGCGCAGAATGAACCTGCTCCGACGGAGGAACTCGTTACGGAAGCAGAGCAAAATGAACCCGCTCCGGCAGAAGAAGCAACTGCGGAAACAAAGGATAATATTGCGCTTACTGTGGACGGTGAAGGGATAACCACTGACGAATTTGAGAAAATGGCTATTTTTAACCGCTATCAGGTCATCGCATCCTATCAGCAATACGCACAGTATTATTCCATGTTTGGTATTCCGCTGGATGAGGTAAACGCATATTACGAAGAACTTCTTGGAGAAAACGGTAAAGCCGAATTCGGTGAATCTATTGTAAATCAGCTCGCATATTTCAAGATGTTGGATCTTGAAGCTGAAAAAACCGGAATCACCGTAAGCGATCAGGATGTCATGACGGAAATAAAGAAAATGTTCGGATATACCGATGCCGCAGCTGAAGCCCAGGACGCACTTGGTCTGGATTCATTCAATGTCGGTGATGAAGACTCATCCGCAGACAGTGCCGCCGCAGATGAAAAATTAGAATCCGAAATTACGATGGATCTGGAGCTCACTTTCGGGGATAAGATCACATTTGATTTCTTTAAAAATTATGTCCGGAACGGAATGATCGAGGAAGCTCTTGTCGAAAAAGCGTTGGAAGGACGTGTCTTTGAGGAAGAAATGGTCAATGCCCGCCACATTCTGGTTGAAAATGAAGAAACTGCCAAAGAAATTCTCGCGAAACTGGAAGCCGGGGAAGATTGGGCTGCTCTCGCGGCAGAACATTCCATGGATCCGGGTAACAAAGATAACAGCGGATCACTCGGCTGGTTTGGACGCGGCAGAATGGTCAGCGAATTTGAAGACGCCGCATTTTCCCTGGAACCTGGCCAGATCAGCGAACCGGTGAAAACATCCTATGGGTATCATATCATCGCTTCCGATGGAAAAGAAATCCGCGCAATGGAAGGTGATGCTTTGGAAGCCGCGAAAACAGAAGCGGCATCTGAATGGCTGGATGCACTCCAGGAAAAATACACAGTCGAATCCTTCCAGGAAGTCTGGCTGCCTTTCGTGCCGACAGAACCGGTATTTGAACCGATCGAAATCGACATTCAAGCAGATGAAAGCATTCCGACTTATTCTATCGGCTCAGATGAAAAAGAAGTGGATAACGGAGAGCCCGCCGCTGTCGGCGAAGAAACAGAGCCTGATGCCGACAATACCTCTCAGGAAGATGAATCACTGACCATCGACAATACGGAACAGGATTCAGGCGCATTTTTACTCAACAATGATGCGGAATTGAACAAATAACCCCGTTTTCCGAAGGATCGGCGATACTCAGAGAAAACGACCAATGAGGAGAGAACTGATAAATCTCTCCTCATCGACAGGGGGCTGCCAGGATAGAAATCTTGACAGCCCCCTGAATTTTCTGATTCAAACAACGGAAAAGATACGAAACAGTTATAATAGAGATATGGTCTTCAGTTCCTTTCCGTTTCTATGGATATTTCTTCCAATCGTTCTGATCGGAGGGTTTGTCACACAAAAAAGGGGCGGTAATATCTTTCTGCTCATTATGAGCCTGATCTTTTATGCCTGGGGAGAGCCGAAATTTATCGTATTGCTGCTTTTTTCCATCACAATGAATTTCTGCACAGGATTGTTGATGGAAAGGATGGAAAACCAAACACAGCGGAAATTGCTGCTGACAGCAGCGGTTATGATTAACCTTGGGCTGCTCGGATATTTCAAATATTTCAATTTTTTCGCAGATACCGTCAACCACATCCTTCATGCAGATCTGATTTCTCTCCGAAGCATCGCATTGCCGATCGGAATATCCTTTTATACCTTCCAATCTATATCCTATCTCGCAGACTTATACCGCGGGACGATCAGTGCCCAGCATTCCTGGGTCCGGCTTGCTTTATATATATCATTTTTCCCTCAGCTGATCGCTGGGCCGATCGTTAAATATCGAGATATCGAATCGAGTCTCGCCGAACGTATGATCAAAACGGAAGAGGTTGTTTCAGGTCTGAAGCGTTTTTGTTTCGGACTGGCAAAAAAGGTTCTTTTGGCCAACACGCTTGGGTATACTGTAGATGAGATCCTGCGTCATCCGATAAAAGACCTGTCAAGTGTTCTCTGCTGGACCGCCGCGGTTTTCTATACACTTCAGATATTCTTTGATTTTTCAGGATACTCGGATATGGCGATCGGGCTTGCTTCCGTTTTTGGATTTCGGTTCCGGGAAAACTTTGCAGATCCCTATTGTTCCGGTTGTGTCCGTGAATTCTGGCGGCGATGGCATATTTCACTATCGGCCTGGTTCCGGGATTACCTGTATATCCCGCTTGGCGGAAACCGAAAAGGTCCCGTAAAAACATATCTGAACCTTCTTATCGTTTTCTTTGCGACAGGTTTGTGGCATGGTGCGCAGTGGAATTTTGTTGTATGGGGGCTTTTTCACGGATTTTTCCTCATCCTCGAACGTCTTCTGCCGAAACATGAAGACCCTGATAATTTCCGCGGAATAATCGGTCATATATATACAATGCTGGTTGTATGCGTCGGATGGGTATTGTTCCGGGCAGATGATCTGGGCCTGGCATGGGACCAGCTTCAAAAGATGTTCAGCTTTTCACGGGAAAGTTATTGGACATTCTCGGAAATTGTTGATCCTGTTACGATCTGCATTTTCATCATCAGCATATTTTTTGCTCTTGGCGGAGGAAAACTCATACTTAACAGGAAAATGCGAAAAAATGAGACGGCTGCAGGTATGTTCGAAGGAACAGCCGCGCTCATCTGTCTGTTCCTGTCAATCGTTATGCTCGCCAATGCAGCGCATAATCCGTTCATTTATTTCAGATTTTGAAAGCGGATATAATGAAAAAAGCCGAAATTATCTTTCTTTTCTTCTTTGGACTCATGATAATGGCCCCAATACCGGTATTCCGGCTGTTTCGGGAAGAGATCGGTTATAAGAATACGGAAAACAAAGCTGAAAGCGAATTCCCGACATTGAATTGGCAGAATTATTCGAGCTGGCCGCGTCGTTTTGAAGAGTGGCTTTCCGACACGCTTCCCTTCAAGACCCAGCTTATCGAACTATACCGCGGGTTCCAGTTTCGGACCGGGCTGGATTACAGCCAGTCAGACGTGATCCGGGGAAAGGATGAACGCCTCTTCTACCGCGTCACGGTGGAAAATTACAAAGGGCTCACCAGATTTTCCGAAGAAGAACTTGCCGCCATCAGGGCGAATCTCACGAGTTTTTTCGGACAGATGGAAGCGAAAGATACGCGATGCCTGCTGTACATCGCTCCGGATAAAGAACAGGTTTTCAGCCAATATATGCCGGACAATATCCATAGGGTCAGCGACGTAAGCAGAGGTGATCAGGTTCTGGCTGACCTGCAGGCTCATGTTTCATTTCCGGTCCTGTATCCCAAAGGAAAACTGAAGGAACTGAGCAAAGATCTGCCGATCTATTATGATACAGATACACACTGGAATGACCTGGGAGGGTTCTATGCCGCCGGGCAGGTAAAAGAAGCATTTACGGGTGAACCAGCCCCCGCGATAGTTCCGGACTTTCACCGCTATCCGGAGGACGGAAAAGATCTGGCCGGAATGCTTGGGCTTTCGGAATGGATGCCGGAAAAGAACACGATCCTGATCGATTTCAACGACGGCATAACTGCATGGAAATCCGAAACGGTCGATTACGGCAGGCTGCAGCGTTATAGATCCGATGCGCCCGTTCACAAAAAACTGCTGATCATAGGAGATTCCTTTTCAGAACATTTTCTGCGTTCAGCTATTCATGACGTTGATGAGATCCTGTTCGTGACATATGGCCAGTTATACCGGATCGACCTTGAAGCGGAAGATCCTGATTATCTTGTGGTAATGCTGGTCGAGCGGAATCTGCCCTTTCTCGTCAGTGGATTTTATTGAGGCTGTTTTGACAGATGATTTATACACATCAGGAGATCTATATGGCACGAGCATCGATAAAAGAAAACAAATCACTTTACCAGCAGAAACGGGAAGAGCTGGGGCTGAGCCGGGAAAAAGCGGCGGAAATGCTGTGCTTCATTACCCCGGAACGCATTGAACGCATTGAAAGCGGAAAATCCAACGCCCATCCGGATGAAGTTGTCCTTATGGCGGAAAAATATCGGTTTCCCCATCTCTGCAACTATTACTGTGCCAACGAATGTGAGATCGGGAAACAATATGTTCCGGAGATACAACCCAGGGATCTTTCCCAGATCATCCTCGAGATGCTGGCGTCCCTGAATGTCATGCGGCGGAAACAGGAAAGGCTCATCGAAATCACCTCGGACGGTATAATCCAGGACGAAGAGATCAATGATTTCATCACCATTCAGAAAAATCTTGAGAAAATTTCCATCACTGTTGAGACACTGCAGCTCTGGGTCGAACAGAAACTCGCTTCCGGTGATATAGATATGGACGCCTATCGCAAAGCGGCCGAAAATTAAGACCACAATTGTGACAGCGGCACATGAGACAAGTGCCTCATCAGCATGACACTTGTCTCATGTGCCGCTGTCACTTTTTTTGCATTTTTTACCAAAATACCACCCTTTATTTTGCATCAATTGTGATTGAACTTTTCAAGGACTGCCTGTATCATAAAGATATCAGAGGAGGGATCCTTTGAAATATGGTTTACCGGAGGTTTGAAATGAACAATAACAAAGGTTTTCTGAAGGGCGTCCTTTTCGCATTGCTTGCTATCTATGTAATTTCTCCCCTGGATCTGGCGCCCGGTGTGGCGGATGATCTGCTGCTGATCCTGCTCAGTGCTGTCACGAACATGAAAGGTAACAGTAACCAAACCCTTCCGCAGGATATTGTTGAAGGAAGCTGGCAGAAATAAAAAAAACAAATCAGGCTGGTGAAATACAGATGTTTCAGGCGGAGACCGATATTGTCCAAAATAAAATATTGACTATCGGTGGAAAAACTGAAACCCGATATCTGAATCTCACTGAAAGGAGGAAACAGCCATGTCAACAGTATATATGATCCCGGCAATTTGTGCCGCAGCTATCGTATTGATCGTAATTTTCTTCAAATCAACCTATCTCACCGCCCCTCCGAACAAGGCGCTGATCATCTCCGGCTTCCGGAAAGCTTCCGGTAAGCCCCGTGTTGTCATCGGCGGCAGCACCATCCGCATCCCGTTCCTTGAAAGGGTCGATGAAATCGCTTTGGACCTGATCCAGGTGGACATCAAGACCAGCTCCAGCGTCCCGACATCGGAATATATCAACATCAATGTCGACGCTGTAGCCAACGTCAAGGTCGCATCAAGCCCGGAATACGTTGTCCGTGCGGCGGAGAATTTCCTGAACAAGGATGCTGATTACATCGGCTATGTCGCCCAGCAGGTGATCGAAGGCAACATGCGTGAGATCATCGGCCAGATGAAACTCAGCGAGCTGATCCAGAAACGCGACATTTTCGCACAGAAAGTTCAGTCCTCCGTCCAGGAGGAAATGGCCCGTATGGGTCTGGAAGTCGTCAACCTGACGATCCAGAACTTCATCGATGATAACTCCGTGATCTCGGATCTCGGGATCGAAAACATCAGCCAGATCCGCAAGGACGCAGCGATCTCCAAGGCCAATGCGGAACGGGATGTCGCGATCGCGCAGGCTTTGGCTTCCGACCAGAGCAACAAGGCCAAAGTTGCCGCGCAGGTGAGCATTGCCGAACAGAACAAAGATCTCGCCATCCGGCAGGCCCAGTTCAAGATCGAAGAAGATCAGAAGAGAGCTGCCGCAGATGCCGCCTACCGGATCCAGGAAGAGGCCGAACGCCGTTCCATCGAGGTAGCGTCCGCAGAAGCGGACATCGCCAAACGTGAGAAAGAGATCGAGCTGCGCGAGCGGGAAGTCCAGCTGAAGGAACGGGAACTGGATGCCAACATCCGCAAGAAAGCTGAAGCGGAACGCTATGCTGCGGAACAGGCTGCCGAAGCGAAGAAATATCAGGAAGCCCAGGAAGCTGAAGCGAAACGCTATGCCATGGAAGAAGAAGCGAAGGGTATTGAGGCTATCGGTATCGCCCAGGCCCGGGCGCTGGAACTCAAAGCTGAAGCGATGGCAAAGCTCAATGAAGCCGGAAAACTGGAAATGCTGCTCTCAGCGATGCCTGAAATTGTCAAGGCCGCCAGCGATCCGCTGAATAAAGTCGGAAATATCACAATGTACGGCGACGGCAACAGCACAAAGCTGGTCAAAGACATTATGACTACCGTCAATCAGGTTTCCGAGGGCGTCGGGCTGAACATCCCGGGGCTGGTGAACAAAATCATGCCTCCAGAAGGAACAGACTGATCAGCATGAATGATCAGGTATGAAATGAGGAAAATGGCCGGAAACGGTCATTTTCTTCATTTTCGCACCGGAAAACGGCTATTCATTTCTGCCTGAACGAATGGTACTCCACGTGCTAAAAGAGTGTACCCTGTTCGGGGGAAGACTGATTGGTCTGAGGTTCCGGTTTTTCGATCGGTTTTGCTGCAGGCTTTTCTGCCTTTTGTTTCGATTTAGGCTTTTCTTCCGAGGAGTCATCCTTCCGCTGTTCATCCCCGGAACCCGTATCCAACGGCAGCCAGGTGACACCGTTTGCCTCATGCAGCAGGTTCTGCGTTACCGGTTCCAGTGTACGGCCGCGGCGTCCGGGTTTTGCCGCGGAAATCTTCAGCGGGCGGAATCTGCCGCTTCCGTAACGGATATAGAGCAGACCGTTCGCAGCGTTGATGTTGAAGAATCCGCATACGCGTGTCCCGCTCTTCAGCCTCAGCGCGATCACACCCTGACCATAACGCCCCTGTTTCGGAAATTCCGCCGCGGCAATACGGCCCATGGACCAGTCGTTGAGGACAAAGCAGCAGGTATCATTTTCCGATACCAGAGAAGCGCCCACAAGGATATCATCTCCCTTGAACTTGATCCCATTGACACCGGCAGCAAACAGACCCATCGGGCGGAGATCCTCCTGCCCGAACCGGATCCCCATACCCTTTTGTGTCACCAGCATCACATCCATGGCGTCACTCGGGCTCACGAGTACGCTCAGCAAGCGGTCGCCGTCATTGACCTTGCAGAGGTTAAAAGACTGTGAGGACGCAAACGGGACATCACCCACAAGGGAGCGTTTCAGCATACCCTTCTCCGTGACCGTGATCACAGAGGCTGTATCCTCCATTTTATCCCGCGACGGCACGGTGAAGATCGTCACCGGTGTATCCGATTCATGCCATCCGGCAACAGCTTTGAAATCAATACCGGCGGAAAAGTCATCGATCTTCGGCAGCGTTTCGACATAGATACCGCAAGCCTTTCCGGTTTCACTTACAACATAGACTGTCTGCTGCGTATCAGAACGGACGATCCAGGCAGGGATCGCGAAGCCCCGCTGTTTTACCGCATCCAGTTCGACCCGTCCGATTTTTCCGTCACGGGTCAGGCCGACAAAGACTTCTTCCGCCTTGATAAGCGCGTTAGCCGTCAGCATTTCTTTTGAGGAAACACCTTCACCCAGCAAAGCGATCTGCGTACGGCGGGCATCCCCGTAAGTTCGCTGGAGATCCATCAGTTTGGATGCCAGTAATTCACGCATCTTTTCCGGTGATCCCAGCAGTATTTCCATATCAATGATCGCCTGCCGAAGGGCTTCCAGTTCCGCCTGGAGTTTATCATATTCCAGATGCGTCAAACGTTTCAGCGGCATATCCAGGATCGCCTGTGTCTGTTCGCGATCCAGTCCAAAGCGTGCCATGATCGCGTCACGGGCGGCAGCCTCGTTCTCCGAAGAGCGAATGATCCGGACGATCTCATCCAGATTGTCGATGGCAGTCAGCAGACCTTCCAGAATATGCGCGCGGTGGCGGGCTTTGGCAAGTTCGAATTCCGTTTTCCTGCGGATCACGATCAGCTGATGGTCGGCATAAACTTTCAGCGCCTCTTTCAGGCTGAGAACACGGGGTTTGTTGTCAACCAGCGCCAGAAGAATGATACCGAAAGTCGTTTGCAGCGGGGTATGTTTGTAAAGAGCCCGCAGGATATCGTCAGAATCCCCTGTCTTGGAAAGCTCAATGACGATCCGCATACCCTGCCGGTCAGACTCATCGCGCAGGTCCACAATACCTTCGATCACGCCATCCCGCACCAGCTGGGCGATCCGTTCGATCAGGCCGGTCTTATTGATCTGATAGGGAATTTCGGTAATGATCAGGCGGCTTCTCCCGCGGCCCATGTCTTCCAGATGGACACGGCCGCGGACCATCAGACGTCCCCTGCCGGTTGCGTAAGCGGATACAAGCTCATTACGGGCGTCTTCCAGGACGACGATACCGCCGGTTGGAAAATCCGGTCCCTTGACATATTTCATCAGGTCTTCCACCGTGATGTCACTGTAATTTTCCCATTCACGGAGCAGATAGATCACGGCATCGCAGATCTCACTGAGATTATGCGGCGGAATATTGGTGGCCATCCCGACAGCGATCCCGCTGGCACCGTTCACCAGAAGGTTGGGAACGATCGCGGGGAGAACTTCCGGCTCTTTCAGCGTATCGTCGAAGTTGCCGGTAAAACCGACTGTCTCCTCATCGATATCCTTGAGCAGTTCCATGGAGATCTTATCCAGCCGCGCTTCAGTATAACGCATGGCTGCCGGGGGGTCGCCATCAATGGAACCGAAGTTGCCCTGACCATCCACGAGGGGATAACGGATCGTGAAATCCTGCGCCAGGCGGGCCATCGCGTCATATACCGCAGCATCGCCGTGCGGATGATACTTACCGAGAACTTCACCGACGATACGGGCTGATTTTTTATACGGAAGCTCAGGCCGGATCCCCATATCATACATGGCATAAAGGATCCTCCGCTGAACGGGTTTCAAACCGTCGCGGGCATCCGGCAGCGCGCGTGAGATAATAACGCTCATCGCGTAATCCAGATAGGATTGCTGCATCTCCTTATCAATATCGACCTGTCTGACTCCCCGTTCCAATTCTGCCATATCGCCTCCGAAATGTTCTTACATTAGAATTATAGCATATTTTTGCTATTATGTAGAAAAAGTCAGACAAATACAGACAAAAAGCATTATCCGCCGATTGGCATGCGACCGGCCATAGTTACATTTCCGTTTCAGCAAAAACGGAAATAGCAGAGAAAAAGAGGGATTTCAGAGATTTGATGTTATATTTATTTTATGAGTAAAATCACAGTCATCACAGGAAACCGGGGAACCGGAAAAAGCGGGCTGTGTCTTGAACTTCTGGATCAATGCGATAAAGAAGGCCTGACCGCGGGAGGTTTCATTTCACCGGCAGTTTATTCAGAGGGGGTCAAAACCGCATTTTATACGATGGATGCCGGGACCCGGGAAAAGCGCTGCTGCGGCATCCGCACAGCCCCGGACAAGGGGACCATCGGATGCTGGCAGATGGATCCTTCGGTTTTGGAATGGGGAAATGAGCTGTTAACAAACAGTATCCCCTGTGATGTATTGTTTATTGACGAACTCGGCCCGCTGGAATTTGACAAAGGGGAAGGGTACATAAACGCCTTTCCCGTACTGAAAGACAGCGGATACAGCCGGGCTTATGTAGTGATCCGTCCGGAATGTCTGGAAGCCTTCCGGAATATCATACCGGAATTTGCAGTGATGACACCCGAAGGAGGAACATGTACCACTGGACCCCGGATATGATCCGCTTTATGGCGGATGCTTCCGCTTTCGGCGATTATCATCAAAAGCTCGCGGAAATGCTTTTGCCATATTTCAGTACCGCGGAGCATATTTGCGATGCCGGATGCGGGCTGGGAGATCTTTCCATAGCCCTCGCTCCTTCCATTCCCCGGATCACCTGTGTCGACATCAAACCGCAGGCAGCGGCTTTTCTGCGCGCAAGATGTTCAGAAGAAAACATCACGAATATCGAAATTCTGGAAGGTGACATCTATCTGCTGCCTCCCCGAATCCCTTATGAAGGAATGGTCTTCTGCTTTTTTGGCAGGAGTGAAGAGATTCTGGAGATCGCGGAAACGCAGTGCCGGGGAACGGTGGCTGTGATCAAAAAAAACTACAGCATGCACCGCTTTTCTGTCGGGAATTATCCCACCGGACCGGACGGGTACAGCCACATGCAGGACCTACTCACCGAACGGCAGATCTCCTTTGAAAGCCGGACTGCCTCGCTTGAATTCGGCCAGCCTTTCCGCTGTTTTGAGGATGTCAGGGCTTTTTACAATTGCTACAGCCGTGATGAAGACCCGTCCATTCTGACAGATGAATTTTTACGCAGCCGCGTCATAGAAACCGGCAGGCCGGATTTTCCGCTTTATATGCCCCATCAACGGCAGATCGGTATGATCTGCTTTCAATCAGGAGATATCCAATGAGAGAATTATTCGCGAAGATCCTGTACGAAACTGAGAAGAATAATGACCTGGTACTGGTCACACTCATAAACAGCGGCGGCTCTGCCCCGCGCAAAACCGGGTCACAGATGCTCGCCGGAAAAAAAGGGCGGATCCTCGGTACCATCGGCGGCGGGGCAGTGGAACTTCGGTCCGTCGAAATGGCACAGCAGCTGCTGGAAGAAAAGCGGTCCGACCTTCACCCGTTCCGGCTTCATACCAACAATGTCGAAGATATCGGTATGATCTGCGGCGGAGACGTCACCGCGCTGTTTCAGTTTATCCCGGCGGATGATATCCGGTGGCAGGAACTATGCGGCAAGGCGCTGGAGCTGTTTTCCGCACAGAAGGGAGGCTGGTTCCTTCAGCGGCTCGACGGCGGTACTCCCGCGATCCTGGATGAAAACGGTACACTTCTGGCGGGAGAAACGCCTGAAGACGGTAAACCGGAGGGCAGCCTGCCTGTCCTGACCGGATCAGCTTTCTGGATGCCTCTGCCGGTCGCGCAGCGTGTGATCATTTTCGGCGGAGGGCATATCTCCGCGGCTTTGGTACCGCTGCTGACAACGGTCGGTTTCCGCTGCTGGGTTTTCGACAACCGTCCTGAATATACCACCGAAGACCGGTTCCCCCAGGCGGAAAAACTGATCACGGGCGATTATGAACATCTTTCGGATCACATCGAAATGACGGCTGAGGATTACGCCGTGGTCATGACCAACGGCCACAGCCACGACTTTGAAGTCCAGGATCAGGTCCTGCGGGGACCGTTCGCCTATGTTGGCGTCATCGGCTCCAAACGCAAGACTGCCGCGGTCAATGCCAGACTGCGCGAACGGGGCATTCCGGAGGAAGCCATCGCGAAGATCCACACGCCCATCGGCACTCCGATCAAGGCTGTCACCCCGGAAGAGATCGCCGTCAGCATCGCGGGAGAACTGATCCTTACCCGTGCCGAACGAAGAGAGGCGGAAGGGGTAATAATTCACGGCTGTCCAATGCATTGAGCAGGAAGCTGGACGCAGGATGTAGTTGGATGTAGTTGGATGTAGGATGCAGGACTCAGGATTCAGGATTCAGGATTCAGGATTCAGGACTCAGGTTCAAGGAAAGTTCAGATCTGTTTGGGACTGTCACCGCAGACTCAGTATTGGTTTGGGTGTCAAAAGTAAAAAAGGTCCAAAAGACATTAT
>DAIMGK010000076.1:19466-21094 GCA_036723985.1 Flexilinea sp. | reverse complement strand
GAGTCAGTCAAAACCGACCCCGTCAACTCATTTGCTTTTCCAGTCCATGGCCGAAATAAACAGTTTTCGGATGACGCGCCATGATCTGCAGCCAGTCCTTTGCCAAAGCGGCATTATCCTCATAGGCGTCAAGATAATCTATCGGTTCCAGGTCACCCGCGAAGCACATTCCGTCATCCAGGATCAGAATGATGCTGTCACTGCTGTGGCTGGGCACAGACAGGATCTCACCACCGATACCGATACTATCCAGAAATATACGGCTCTCCCCGCAGGAAATGACAACAGCGTCCTTTTCGTCTATCGGCTTATAAAATTCGCGCTTTTCTCTCCGGAAAATCTCATCAGCGAAATGAATGTACGGTCTTTGCGTATCCACCAGCAAGAGCTTTACACCCTGTTCCATCAGTTCGCTTATCAATCCGATATGATCCGGATGGTAATGCGTCGCCAGAACATATGTGATATCGCTGACCCTGATCCCGCAGGCTTTGATAGCTTTGTAAAAAGCCGGCAGCGTCCCCGCGGTATCCGTATCCACGAGCAATCCGCCTCCCGTTCCCTGTATAAAATAAGTGTTGGTATTCCCGTATTTCAGTTTGGCGATCATATATGCCTATGCGAAATCACTACGATAAGAGCTCAGGCTGTATTTACCTTCTGTATGCGGGATACTGTGTTTCGCATGGTACGAAATCGAAAATATATGTGTATGCAAATGCCACTTCCCGCACCTGATTTCCGGGGGCTATAAACCTGTCCCGTAAGGAGCGGACTTCGTCCGTTCAGATTCGGGTCAGGAGCTTCGCCCCCCATACCCCCGCTCATGAGGTATAAGGCTCTTTAAAAGACTCACACACTTTCGTGCCGGTCACCTTTTTACATTTTCATAAAACCATCAGCAATGTACCCGCCCCGATCAGCAGACAGCCGATGACCGTTTTTACGGTGAATTCCTCGTGGAGGAAAATAAATGCCAGTACCAGGGTAATGATGACGCTCAGTTTATCTATCGGGACAACTTTCGAGGCCTCACCCATTTGCAGTGCTTTGTAATAACACAGCCAGGAAGCACCTGTCGCCAGACCGGAAAGGATCAGAAATATCCAGCTCTTTCTGCTGATCGCTGAAATTCCGTTTTGAGAATTTGTCAGAAAGACCATCCCCCATGCCATGATGACAACGACGATCGTACGAATCGCTGTCGCGAGATTTGAATTCACGCCGTCGATACCGATCTTTGCGAGTATTGAAGTAAGCGCCGCGAAAACAGCTGATCCTAACGCAAACCAAAACCACATATTTTTCTCCCGTAAGACCATTTTTTATTTCCGTGATCATCACGGATTTCTGTTCAAATGATCTCAGCGATAAAATCTCATCGCTTTCCGGATTATACTCCCCATCATTTGTGACCCGGATGTTTTTGTGTCTCCCACGGTCCAGGCGCAGCTTCTCCGCAAGATCGCCAAGGTGACGATTTTGCGTGCAGAACTGTCTGCCTGTCAAGGTGCAGATCAACCATGAAAGCCGGCAAGATTTTTCAATATTTTTTATAGATAATATTTATATTTTCTCCGATAAATTCAGTTTTGTACGCAGAGTCCCGGGTGACAGATCCGCATACA
>DAIMGK010000076.1:0-19366 GCA_036723985.1 Flexilinea sp. | reverse complement strand
TCGCTGCGGACTTACAGGAATTTGCCCGGATTTATCGGACGGCAGACCATCCGGGGATTGCCCTACCGTTTAAATAGTCTGGGCACAGCTTCTCCGCAAGATCGCTTAGCTGACGATTTTGTGCGCAGAAGTGTCTGCCTGTCAACGTGGAGATCAACCATGAAAGCCGGCAAGGTATTTCTATAATATTTTATAGATAATATTTATATTTTCTCCGATAAATACAGTTTTTCACACAGAGTCCCGGGTGACAGATCCGCATACATCGCTGCGGACTTACAGGAATTTGCCCGGATTTATCGGACGGCAGACCATCCGGGCATTGCGCTACCCTTTGAATAGTCCTGGCAAAGATTCCCTGCAAGATCGATAGCGTGACGATTTTGTGTGCAGAAATGTCTGCCTGGCAACGTGCAGATCAACAATATAAGCCGGCGAGGTGTTTCTGCAAGCGTTGTTTTTACGGTAAACATTTATATTTTCTCCGATAAATTCAGTATCCCCCATCACATATGATACCTGATACTTGACGCTCTTTTCCTTATTCCTTCTATAAGAGTTCAGTTTGTATTTGCCTTCCGTATGCGGGATAGTATGCTTCGCAAGGTGCGGGTGCGTATATTCCTGTGTTTGCAAATGCGAGAACCGTAAGGAACCGCTGCGCTGAATTATGATTCGGCTCTCGAGCTTCGCTCCGCACCGGATTTCCGGGGGCTGTAAACCTGTCCCGTAAGGTATGGACATCGTCCGGTAAGATTCGGGACAGGAGCTGCGCCCCCCATACCCCCGCTTAAGAAGGCGTCGGGCTCTTTATAAGACTCACACGCTTTCGCGGTGGGTACCTTTTTTCCAGAACACCGACATACCTGTACACCCGCCATTTTTCAAAGAAATCAAATTTTACTCATGTTTATTCATGATTTGATCCAATTAATTCAATTTTGTAAGCGTAACCCCGGCTGATACGACAGTCACGACGGGGACGGTTCTCCCGAGGCGCCCTGCCGCCGAGCGGGAACCGTCCTCAAGCCTTCGGAAAATCAAGCCTTTCTTCTTTTACCCGGCATACATTCACATCCGGCGGAGATACGACCGGTATACTTCTCCGAACAGCTGAACGGGGACGGATTCTCAGACCAAAAATATATGTATATTTTTTTATATTTTATCCAAATAATACAGTTTTTATAAAAAAATCCTGAGGGATAGATCCACGGGTACTTTAGAAAAAGAAAGGCAGTTTAGAGATATCGATTAATCATAATTTCGGGAATTTGAGGAATAGCCCGTAAACCGATCCCCGCTGCTTCCCCTGTGCACCGGGCAGCATCGCAAAAATCGTTTTTATTCATAAATTCTCAAAATTTCATCCAGTATATCCAATTTCACCTACAGGACCCGGTAAAAAATAAACGGAAGAGTTTCATATGGCATTCAAAGACAACACAGAACAAGCACCGACTTTTGAGGAATTTTAAAATGCAGTAGAAAATGATTATTTGAGTATTGAAGACACAAGCGTGTCGAGAAATTGTTTAAAATCAAAAGAGATTATGCCGCATTCCCTGGAGAATACAAAGCCGGCAAATTTTCCAGAAATGTTTTTATGATAGGTTGAGAATAAATACGAAGTGCGACGAAAAAGGCAGCCATTTTCCGGCTGCCTTCTTTCGATTAAGTTCATCATCACTTTAACACTGATGAGTAAAAATCAGCCTGCGGACAATTTGTGGATAACCTGTTCTGAACTTTCCGTCAATGTTCCATCTTCATTCAGCAGAGGAGTATCCAGAATGGATTTTATTGTTACTGCCGTAGCCGCAGCGGATGCGATCCTCTTTTTGCTTTCTGTTGTGAATTGGGAATAATCAATGCCTTCATTTTTGATAATATCGGCCATTTCAGAATTCAACCGCTGAAAGTTTGTGTCAAGACGTGCAAGCAATGTGTAAAACATGTAAGTTCGCCGCCGGATACTGATACACTGAATGGTCCCGTTTCTGTACTGTTCACAGAATACATCTGTTTGCGCCGCATTGGCTTTTGCATTATCCAGATTTTTCCCTGCCTTTGCACCGACAACTGATCCCAAAACCAATAAAGCGGGACCGGCAACCAATCCGCCAAGGACCATTGTCCCACCTGCCATTCCCAAGCCACCGGCTGATAGTGCACCGCCGCCAAGGAAAGCCATCGTTGCGTTATGTGCAGCGACTCCACTGAGTGTAGAGATTGCCGTTCCGGTTGACGCAGAAGCCAACGCTCCAACTGCACTATACGCACCTATTGCAGTGATAGCTCCTCCCGCCGCTCCACCGATAGCACCCGCTGCAAGAGAACCGACCAGATTTTTCGGTGCGGCAAGCTCTTCAAATTCTCTCCGATCAATATGCAATTTATTCAGTTCTTCCAACCCGAGGGAATCATGGAAATCAACATTTTTTAACTGAGTGAATAATTTCAGAAACCGCTGCATACTGCCGTTCAGAACAAACAATTTTTCTTTTCCGAGTGCATCCAATGATTCACGGCACTGGATCCTTGCATTTTCAAGCATAAGAGCAGATGCTTCCAGTCTGTCGTTGGAATTACGATTCAATAATTTCGCTTTATTCTGGTCAGAACCTGCCTTGATACTTGATCCGATCCCGGTCACACCTGTTACAGCAATGGCTCCGATAAATAAAAGAGGTAATGGCATATCCTTTCTCCTTAATCCCCATCATTATCATGAGATTGTTTTCCCAACAATTTTGATCCAAACCCCATAAAAGCTTTTCCAAGCCTTTTTCCGGCTTCCTCAGCGGCGGGCGCAGCAGTCTTTTTTGCTTCACTAAAAACTTTTTCTCTTTGTTCATTGATTTTTTTCATCAAAGGGTCAGTTTTTTCTCTGATAGCAGCCTGAGCTTTATCAATTGCATCATCCTGTACGGAGATTTTTTCAGCCGGAATCAGTAATTCGTCATCGAGTAACGCGATTGCGGCCTGCTTGATGGTATTCCGCCGGTTTTCAAGTTCATCTACTACCGGACGGACAAATTTGTAGGGTTCCATTGAATCTTTCAGACGGTCCAGTTCATTGTCGATCGTCTGAACTGTGCTGATGTACTGTTCCATTTCAAATAATATACTTTCGCCCAAATTTATACGGCGGTTTATCTTATTCAGCAGCCGTTTTTCAGTCCGGTCATAGTTATTGTCACTATGCGCCACCAGGAGAAGATTCCACATCAGAAGGCGGAAAGGGATACCATCTTCAGTATTTTCAGTAGTTTCCTTGAGCGCATCGTCGATATATTCCGACAAAATATCCAGGGCATCTTCAGATCCATAGATGACCGAACCTGTTTTCGCTTCACATTCCGCAATCAGACTATACCGTTTTTCGGAATACACATCTCCAAAAAGCTGGACACCGATTTCATCCAGTTTTTCCAGTTCTTCCTCTGCAACTGTTCCGTCACAAGCGATAATATAATAAAAAATTTTGAATGCACCTTCTTTTGTGATAAGAATCATAATTCCTCCTTACATAACCAAATCATCCATTGAATCCATCAAAGCATCAAATTCAGCCTGATTCGTAAACTGCGGTTTTCTTCCCAGAACCCGCTGAATTGTAACATTCCCATGGATCACCCGGTCTGAATCATTCACTTCAATACCAGTCTCGATATCACCCGCTCCTGTCAGGAAGGCCTGCAGGTCTTCCGCGAGATACTCTTCGACTAGTTTTTCCATTTGAGAGCGATAAGCGAGGATGGCTTCCACCTGTTCAGCGCTGCATTTTTCAGTTAAAATCCTCCGTTCCCGGATCAGGTCAGCCTCTTCCCACTCCATGGAAACGTCACGGGTAACCGCAAGGATCGCACGTCCGACTCCGATGACATTGACATTTGTTTTATACTTTACAGCAAAAAAGGCTGCGTTTCCCCCGGATTCCAAAGCCGCACGAACGGCGGCAATTCCCATATCCGCAGCGGAAAATGTCAAAGAAGCTACGGTCATCATGCGGGTAACTGTCCGATTATCAAACGGTATGACTTTATTCCAGTCTACCTGTTCTAAATTTTCACAGTTTTGCATTTCCACCAGCAGATGGCGGACAAAGTAAAACCCGCGAACGATGATTTCATTTGCGACCACACCAATTGCCTGATCAGCAAGTTTTCTCAGAAAAATCGTATCAATGCGCTTTTCCGGCAATTTTGTGTGTAAATTTTTGCAAAGATTATTGTAAACATCTGACGAATACTTATTGGCATTTTGGGTGGCATTATGTAAATATTTATTCACATCTCCAAGGTATGGCTTAAGAAGTGCAATAAAAAATGCCGGCACACCGATGTTTTCAAGAGTTCCTTCGTCAATTTTTGGAATTTTCGGATCCTTCAAAAAATCCCGAATTATCGGATAGTCAATCAGCAGATGAAGCAGTTTTTTGATCGTTTCGGGAAAATCGCTCTCATCGATTTCTCCCTGTTTCCTTTCAGCAGTAAGCCACTCTAAAAAGCAGGTTATTATATTCCTGCCGTAAACCTCAATAGTTTTTCTTATATCTAATTCTTCTGTCCCGGTATCCTCATTTCGTGTGATCACATCTTCCGGTTTTATAGCTATACAACTGCTGAGGATCACCGCAGCCATCCCCTCAACCGAAGTTTCCCCATATTCTTCAATTTTTTTTGCAAGATGTCTGATTATGATTTCTTTGCCTTTGTTTTTTATTTCGGGTTCATGTGAGATCAGAAAAGATTTTGTAATATCCGCCACCTGAGCGTCAAGTACTCCGCAGAGGATACCGCTCGCGACAGCGACCATATAATCATACCGATCTGCATTGTTGACATATTTTTCCAGTTTTTCATTGATGGCAGCCAATTCCTGCTGATATTCACTCGCTGACTCCGGCAGTTTTGAGAGATCATTCTGTGGTGAAAAGACGATCTCAGCAGATATGATTTCATTGTTGACTTCCTTTGGCATGGATCTACCTCTTTTTTTCCATAATATTTTTATTTTACCTGTTAAGCAGTTTTTTTGGTATCTCATTCCCATGTAAAAGCATAAAACCACAGTACCCGACAGTACACCTATGTATGGTAAAACGTAACAAACAAACATAAATCATGTTCTCGCTTTTTATTCTTGAAATTTAAAGGGTTATAATGCTGTTTGCTATGGGAGAGAATTATTCATTATGTCATATTCTATTATAGGACTGCTGGCATTGATGGTCAATCTCATCATCAACCAGGACGTCCTTTTTTCGAAAAACCGGGATAAAGAAAAATCATCACAAAAAGCATACAAACTCTTTTTGTTTACAGTGATCATATATCTCATCACTGATGTTCTATGGGGAATTTTGAACGACCTGCACTGGATACCCATCCTTTTCGCCGACACAGCACTTTATTTCGCAGCAATGGGATTATCGGTACTTCTATGGTCTCAGTATGTGATCTTTTACCTGGAAGAAAAAAACCATTTCACCCGGATTCTGACATATACCGGTCAGATATTATTCTTTTTTGATATCGCGGTTATCATGGTCAACTTCTTTCATCCGATCCTTTTCGGATTTGACGCGGATGGAGGATATCATGCCGGTCCCGCCCGCTATTTTACGCTGGCTTTTCAGATCCTGATTTACTTTGCTTCCGCTGTATATACTTTATCCGTCAGCATTCGCTCAGCGGGCTCCACCAAACGAAGAAATCTGATGATCGGATCCTTTGGTTTGGTGATGGTATTCGCGCTGATACTTCAGTTTTTCTTTCCTTTGATGCCGTATTATTCCATCGGATTTTTACTGGGGATCTGCCTGCTCCACACCTTTGTGGTTGAAAATGAAAAGGAAGAATACCGGAAAGCGCTGGAAGAAGCACTGGACCGGGAATATCAGCAGAAACGAGAGCTCGGTTCCGCCATCCAAATGGCCTATACCGATCCTTTGACCGGCATAAAAAACAAACACGCTTACATCGAAGCTGAAGAGAAGATGAATCAGCGTATCGCGGACAGATCTGTTCATGAGTTCGCGGTGATGGTATTCGACCTGAACGGGCTGAAACATATCAACGATACCAAAGGTCATGATATGGGAGATAAATTTATCAAAGCCGCAAGTAAGCTCATATGCGATAAATTCAAACACTGCCCTGTTTACAGGATCGGCGGGGATGAATTTGCCATCATTATGGAAGGGGAAGATTACGAGAACCGCACCCGTCTCCAGATGGAATTTGACAGGGAGATCGATGAAAACCTCATTTCCGGAGGCGTTGTTGTTTCAAGCGGTCAGTCGGATTATTTCGCCGGACAGGATGACAGCATCAATTCCGTTTTTGAACGCGCCGACATGCTTATGTACCAGCGCAAACGCTCCCTGAATTTCAGAGGAGCAAAGATCAGAGCTTAGCGGTTAGAGTTTAGAGTTCAGAGTTTAGATGTGTGGGACCGGCACCGCAGACTCAGCATTGAGTCGAAGGTGACTGTCCTTTGAATTCAAAATATCAAACAGGTGCAGCCAGCCATAAGGGAACAGTCCCAAAAGAGTGCAGAGTTCAGGTCACGGAGACTTTTCCCAAAGGCTTCATATATCCAATAATCTCAGGGAGATAGTCCGATGGTTCGCAAACATATTATTTTTTACGGTTCTGTCCAGGGAGTCGGGTTCCGATTTCGCGCCAAAAACGCGGCAAAATTGTACGGGTGTACCGGATGGGTCAGGAATGAACCGGACGGCACGGTCTCCATGGAGATCCAGGGAGATGAAGAACAGATCAGCCGCGTCATCGAATCGATCGGACAGGGAAGATTCGTCTCGATCGAACGGATGGACGTCGATATTCTGCCGGTCAGGGAACATGAATACGGGTTTAATAGCCGTTAGTCAGTAGTCAGTGGTTAGTGGTTGGCAGTCAGCAGGAGAAAGTTGGCAGCGGTCAACAGGCAGCTATTGGCCGGTGATTAACCGCTTCCTGTGCTGCTTTTGACCGGTCACTGCGGGTGGACGAAGTCAAATTGTGGCTGATACAGCCGGTCCGGCGGGATCATGTCACCGGAAGAATTACACAGTTTGAATTCGATCGGTTTTCCGCGGTAAGTCAGGCCGGATTTTTTGGCCTGCTGGCTTTGCAGGCCGCTTGCCTCGAGTTTATACAGCCTTCCATCCTTTACGAAGCGCCAGCCGGTGCCGCAGAATATGAAAGTCACATCCCTCTCCGCGCATTCATCCCGCAGCGCTTTCACCCACTCGTAATGACAGGGACGCGCGCCGGTATAATTTTCACCGTCGCACAGGACCTGCTCGATCTGTCCAGTATCAAGATAAGCCGGAATGCTGACAGGACCGATAAAGGGAGCGCACATGATCCCTTTATGTTTGAAAGGCAGGTCCAGAAGGATCGGGATCCGCTCATCCGCCCGGCGCTGGTTTTCGCAGGTGACATTGAGCATCACATTTTTCCAGCCGTCACCCCAGCCGGCAGGCAGATGATCCGCGATCCGCTGCGGACGTTTCGTCAGCAGAAAAAAGGCGACATCCGGCCGCTGACGGATGATCTCCCAGGCTTCGTCACGCCAGGGATCGGCATCCTCCAGGAAGAAATCCGATGTCATGCAGACATGGATCATCATGCCGCTTTTCACCTTGTAATTCCCGGCACGGTCCTTTTGCAGCGGATAGCGGAACCCGGCTTTCGTCCGGTAAATATCCGCCCCGTTCTTATCACGGAGCGAGTCAAGAAAATACATATAGCAGTTCTGACAGCCTTCACTGCATTTTCTGCAGCCATGCCATGGATTCCAGATATCGCGCATAAGACCGGTTCACTTTCTGTGTCAGCGGGAACGTGTCAGCGGGGACAGTTCTGCTGACTCAATTCTGAGTCAGCGAAAACCGTCCCCGCTGACACTTCGTTTCACAGCATCTGTTTTTTTCTGATCTTCCGGACGGGCGGAAAAATCATACTGATGCTTAGTATATCCGATACAGGGAAAACAGCCGCTGCCGGGTGACAAATGGTATACTATTATTATCAGTTCTCCTGACCAACGGACAGTGGACGATCGTAACCATAGCCTTTACGACAAAACAGGCTGCGGATCACTGCCGGAACGGTCCTGAGCATAGAAGAAATACCGGAGGAAATCATATGAAACGGTCTGAGATCAATTCGATCATCAAAGAAATGGAATCGCTGATACGGGAGCACGGGTTTTACCTCCCGCCGTTCTGCAACTGGACACCGGAAGAATGGAAGACGAAGGATCATGAATATGACGAGATCCGGGATAACATGCTGGGCTGGGATATCACAGATTTCGGCTCCGGGGACTTCAACCGCTGCGGTTTCGGGCTGATCACACTGCGGAACGGCAACCAGCATGACCCGAAATACAAAAAAGTCTACGCGGAAAAACTGCTTTTCATGCGTGAAACCATGATGGCTCCCATGCACTTCCACTGGTTCAAGTCGGAAGATATTATCAACCGGGGCGGCGGTACGCTGCTCATCAAGGTCTACAACGACGATGGGGAAGGCGGACTGTCTCCGGATCCGGTGACAGTCAACTCAGACGGACGGTCTTATCAGGTCCCCGCAGGGACATCCGTCAAACTGGAGCCGGGAGAAAGTATCACCATCTGGCCGCACCAGTACCATGAATTTCACGTAGTCCCGGGAAGCGGCAGTGTGCTGATCGGGGAAGTGTCACAGTGCAACGACGACAACACCGACAACCGTTTCTATGAACCGGCGGGCCGGTTCCCGGAAATCGAGGAGGATGAACCACCCTACCGGCTGCTGTGCAACGAGTATCCGGCCTGCGGCAAATAACTGAGAAAAAAACAGCTCCATGTTCCTGCGAATATGGAGCTGTTCCCTCATAAGGTTTCAGCCGTTTTCAGCGATCTTCCGCCAGTATTCCGCTTTTTCCGGATCCTTTGGGACATCCTCACTGCCGGCGGCACACCATTCGGAGAGTTCCATGATTTCCCGGGAAAACGCATCCCCGGAGAAATTCGTCCTGTAAGCATTCAATATGCCGTCCCTGTCCTGCAGCGCTGCTTCAGCCGCTCCGTTTTCGACCGCTTTGTCGAACCAGTACAGGGCAGCCAGGTCGTTTTTCCTGACTCCCGCGCCGTTGTTATACAGCACCCCCAGCCAATTCTGAGACAGTCCGTCATACCCGAATTCAGCCGCGGCACGGAAGAGTTTTCCGGCGGATTGGTAATCCTGTTTATTAAAACATAGCTGAGCCAGTGCGTAAAGCTTCCGGTTTGTTTCTGCCGGAATATCAGCCCCGGGATCGATCCGGCTCAGTATACGCACCATGCCGTTATAAAGCGTCTGAGGAGAAGCATCTTCAATGTCCCGGAAAATATGATCCATGATACATTTTTGGACAAGCTTTCCCGCCTGCTCGCTGCCGTTCAGCTCAGCCCGGTGAAACCAATACGCGGCTTCCGAAAAATCCTGCTCCACACCCAGCCCCCGGGCATACATACTTCCCAGGTTGTACTGCGCGGTCACCTCATCCGGCTTCATGTTCAGTATGTCTTTATATGTCTGAAAGGCCTGTGCATGGTCGCCTTTTTCCAAAGCACGTTCAGCCATTGCCAGGAACACGTCAATGATTTCCTGCAGGCCGGCATTCGGCTCCGGTTCTGTCCCGGACATATCCTGCGTCCTGTCCCTTACATCCGCCTGCTGAGAGACTTTATCTTCCTTCCTTCCGAATAACTTATCCCAAAAACCCATAGAAACTCCTGTCTGCCAAACCAAAAACAGCAAAGCCGGCCTGATCCGTCGAATACGATAAAGCTGAACTGGAAACAAAAACAGTGTGATCCGCTGATTCGTATTATACATTATTTGTCACTGCAAAATCCCGCTGACCGTGACAGCTGCATTCCAAAGGACGGAACCGTTACTCTTTTTCACCGGGCGATTTTCCCGGGAACGATTCCGCTGAGGTCCAGCCGCCCCCTTCTGAAAATACCGCACACCGGAGAATTAAAACCAAAAGCGGCAGGCTCATGACAAGCGCTGCCGCCTTCGTATAAAAGCTCTGATCTACCGGATCATTACATCGCGGTATAGCCGCCGTCAACAGCGAGGTTGACGCCGGTCACGTAGGAAGATGCCGGGGATGCCAGGAACAGGGCGGCTGTATCCAGTTCGCCTTCTTCGCCATAGCGTTCTTCCGGGATCATGGTCTTCGCGTTCTGCTGGAAGAAATCGGAATTCAGGGTGTCGCGGGTCAGATCGGTATAGAAATAGCCCGGGCAGATGGAGTTGACGGTAATGCCGTATTTGCCCCATTCAGCAGCCAGTGCGCGTGTCATGTTCACAACACCGCCCTTCGCGGCATGATACGGAGCGGAACCGGCGATCTTGTTGCCGACCAGGCCGTACATGGAAGCAATGTTGATGATGCGGCCGTATTTCGCGGGGATCATGGCTTTCTTCGCCACAGCGCGGGCAACACGGAAGGAGCCGAACAGGTCGATGTTCATTTCATTGCCGAACTGTTCATCAGTGATATCTTCCGCCGGGGCGACAGCGCCGGTACCGGCATTGTTGACCAGGATATCGATACGGCCCATTTTTTCCAGCACGGTATCGACCATGGCGTTGACAGCGTCGGTATCCGTAATATCGCAGCGGACAGCCAGCGTGGGAACATTATATTCTTTCGCGATGTCAGCAGCCACCGCGTCGATCATGTTCTGGCGGCGGGCAACAGCCACGATGCCGCAGCCCTGGTTTGCCAATGCTTTTGCCATCTGAACACCGAGACCGGTAGAACAACCCGTTACGATAGCCACACGACCGGAAAGGTCAAAATAATTCTTCATTTTACACTCCTGTATAATAATTGTGATAATTATCACATTTTATAACGATAAAATAAATTGAGCTGCGGAAATCAGATCCCTCTGACCGCATGATACACCATGCTTTTCCCATTTCTCATCCGCGGTCATCCATGCACAGCAGGCAACAGTCTGTTATCCGCAGTTAACCTTTTATAATTATACACTGTTTTAAGCCGGCAGAGCATATTTCATCAGGAACATACAGGTCCGGAAATTGCATCTGTATTGACATGGGGACCGGGAAGGGAACGGTTACCCGTCGGCGGAACTGTCACCGGCAGAAACAGCCGATGAACAAGAGGGGAAGTTCCCTCTTGCAGTCAGCAGCCATCCCCGCCGGCGGATCCTGAACAGTTACCCGTAACTTTTCATAAAAATCCTTCACCGGACCCAATAATGGTTTAGAATCAATATCATGAAGATAATTTGCAGATAAAACCAAGCACAAGCATTGATCCGGATCTGAGGATCAAGAATACAGTACTTTTTTGCTGGCTAATGCTGTGTTTTCGGACAGGCTGCGGAAAATATCTCATGAAAAAAATCAGGAGGCCGGAGAAATAATGGAAAAACTTATCAAGGGATTAAAAGGGTGCGAAGAATTCATCGTAACGGAAAGCAGCTGCGCAAAAGCGTTCCGCAGCGGAACCCTTGAGGTGCTGGCGACACCGGTCCTGATCGCCTCGGCAGAAGCCACCTGTAAAGATCTGGTCCAGCCGCTGCTGGAAGAGGGAATGGGCACAGTCGGGACATTGGTCAGCATCCGCCATCTGGCCCCTTCGCCGATCGGGATGAAATACCGGTGCGAATGCGAGATCACTGAAGTTGAAGGACGCATGATCCGTTTCTCCGTAGTCCTGACCGATGAGCGTGAACGGATCGGGGAAGGCGTGCATGAACGGGTGATCATCAATGAAGAACGCTTTTTGCAAAAAACACAGCGGAAACTGGCGGCGGAATAATGGACAGATTTGAATTAAGTGCCACAGCAAGAGAATATCTGATCGGACTGATGCGCGATGAGATCAACAGTACGGGAGCTGAAAAAATCCTTGAATTCGGATCCGGAAAATTCTCCATTGCGGAAGCACTCAACAATGAACAAATCCATCTCAGTTGTACAGACAAATTTAATGTTTTTCCCGATTTTCTGCGCGCTTTCGCCGCAAATCAGGACATAGACCTGATCCTGAACGAGGAAATCGATGAAGATTGTTACTTCGGAAGGTTCCATGTTGTCTATACAAATTTCGGCTTTTCCGGTCTTCCGCACCTGGTCGATGAGATCATGCGGCTTCGCAGGCTGCTGCTGAAGGGCGGGAAAATGATTATCGTTGACTTCGCGGTGAACGACTTTCAGGCCGAATGCCTCAGGCAGCTGAAACGCTGCGGTTTCCTGAACACCCGGACAGAGACGCTGGACCTTGACGGAACACCGGCATTCCGCATCATCGCGGAGAAATAAGGAAATCACCTTGGAAAGCAACATCCAAAAAGGCCTTTTTTTATTCTGGACCTTCTTCAAAGGAATGATGTTTGCTTTTACCGGAGGAATGGCAGCCATCCCGGTCGTGGAAAGAGATATTGTTGACAGGAAAAAATGGCTGAGTGAGAAAGAATTCTGGACTTACCCCGCACTCGGGCAGAGCCTGCCCGGTGTGATCGGGCTGCATAACTCCATCCTGATCGGGAACCGCATCGCCGGTCCTTTCGGTTCATTCATGGCAGCGCTGGGTGTAATCACCCCGGCTTTTGTCTGTATGCTGGTGATCGCGGCGCTGTTTCAGACCCAGGTAGATAATCCCCGCATTCAGGGTGTCATCCGGGGTATCCGCACCATCGCGGTAGCGATCCTTCTCGGCAACGCTGTCCGCCTCCTACGTACCGTTCCGCGCGATCCGCTTTCAGTCACACTGGCTGTCTGCGCGGCAGCCGCCCCGCTTTTTTTTGGCGTCAGCGCCTTCTGGACGATCATCAGCTGCGGCGTTATCGGGATCATCAGCGTGTACCTGCATCCCGAAGTTCCGGAGGACAGCAGCAGCCCCGGACCGGAGAATAAGAAATGAACATCGTCCTGACACTGTTTGTCTTATTTTTCAAGATCGGCATCACCAGCTTCGGCGGCGGATACGGTATGCTGTCCATGATGCTCGATGAAGGCTCCAAAATGGTCGGGCTTACGGTCGACGAATTCGCGGACATGACTGCGCTGGACCTGATCTGTCCGGGAGCGGTCGCGCTGAATTCAGCCACCTATATCGGGTTCATCAAAGGCGGCATCCCCGGAGCCATTGCAGCAACACTGGGGCTGATCCTCCCGACTGTGATCGTCAGTACCCTCGTTATCACCGTTTTGAAGAAATTCTCGGAGAGCCGGATCATCAAAGGCCTCTTCCGCGGCATCACGCCCGCCTGCGGAGGGCTGCTGATTTTTACCAGCGCCACGCTGTTTATGAACGTTTTCTTCGGCACAGGATCCATATATCAGCTTCACGGGATCACGATATCCAAAGATATTCTGGTTTTGCTGTGCCTGTTTGCCGCCGCGCTGTTTTTAGAGTTCCGTTATAAGATCGACCCGATCCTTTTGACCGTGATCGGAGCGGCCGTCGGGCTGATTTTTCTTCATTAAAGGGGAGTTCCGTGGAAGAAGCGAAACCAAAAGCCGCGATCCTTTTCATCGCCCTCAGCCTGCTGTTTTTTGCGGGTGTGCTGACGTTTCTGTCTTACCAGCGGTATAAGTCCATCGAGCGCGTGATCCCGGAAGGATCGGTGATCGGAGACATCCCTGCTGCCGGTTTGCAGCCGGATGAGGCAATCGAACGGGTCAGATCCGTTTACGGGCAGCCGGTGATCCTCGGTTATGAAGGCCGTTCAATTCTGCTGGATATTCCGGACAGCATTGATTTTGACGCGCTCGAAAAGGAGCTGACTTCTCAATACAACGCGATATATAAAGAGAATACTTTCAATAATTTCCTCTCAGGCAGGTTCAGTCAGCCCCCGATCCGCCTGGAGATACCGTTCAACGAGCTTCCCGATTCCGTCAAAACCTTCCTCACGGATGAGATCGCTCCCCGGTACGACATTCCCGCCATTCCCACCCAGCCGGACGGCAGCAGCTTCCGGGCAGGGCACGCGGGACGGGAGCTTGATATCGCGGCGGCTCTGCCGCTGATCGATTCAGCCAGAAGATCCGGAACTGATCGTTACGCGGAGCTGCCGGTCAACACGGTCGATCAGCCAGCCGCGGATCTTCGCAATCTGGAAGTGCTGCTCCGGTCTGTAATGGATCGTTATCAGGACAACGGGCAGGTCACCGAGATTTATCTGAGCGACCCCGCCTCTGACCAGCATTTTGACATAGCCCGGCGGAACAGAGAAGACCTGATCCCGGAGATCGCGTTCACCGCGGCAAGCACAATGAAACTGCCGATCATGATCTCCTCATATATCCGGATGGATGAACCGCCGCCATCATTCACGATGAAAATGCTGCGCCTGATGATCACAGAATCCAAGAATGATCAGACGGACTGGATGATGGAAAACATTATCGGCGGCCCGCTTGCGCCTTATGCTGTCACGGAAGATATGGAAAAGCTCGGCCTGCGGAATTCATTTCTCGCGGGATATTTCTATCTGGGCGCGCCGCTGCTGGATTTCTTTACGACCGAAGCGAATTCCAGAACAGACATAAACCTGCACCCTGATGTGTATAATCAGACTACAGCGGCGGATATGGGGATCCTCATGGATGCCCTTTACCGCTGTGAGAAATACGGGACAGGCCTTTTGCCGGAAACCTTCCCGGAAAAAATAACCCGGTCGGAATGCAGTGAAATGATCGGGCTGATGAAGGACAATCACCTGCCTTATCTGATCTCTGCCGGTGTCCCGGATAACGTACCGGTGGCACACAAGCACGGATGGATCGAGGAAGATGACGGCTTGCTTCACACCATGGGGAACATCGGTGCCGTTTATTCCCCGGGAGGAGATTATATCCTCAGCATTTACACATGGCATCCGGAAAACCTTATTTTTGAAGAAGGAAACCTGTTATTTTCGCAATTATCTGCCGCGGTCTATGGTTTTTTCAATCCCGAACCCGCAGCGATCACAAATTGAAAAACGTTTTTCGAAGGGAGCACATACATGAAGACTCTATTTTTTTTCATTTTTGTTATTGTTTTTGCCATATGTAAGCTGATCATTCCGGGCTACTTTGATAGTTCCCAAACAGTTCTGCCCACTGCTAATACAGAATTTATCGATGACGTGACCGGCGGCATTCTCCATCCTGTCAACAGTACACAGACCCTGCCGACAGCCACGGAGCCAGCCGTTACGGAAACACCGTCCATTGTCAGCAATGATCCGAAGGCCCTTTTTGGTGAGCCAAAACAGGAAGAAACCTTCGATCGGGGCTCATCCGGATTCGGACTGAACGCGGGGTTAAATGATGACGAAGCGATCAGGATCGTCGCTATAGACAATAAACTGACTGTAGCACCCAAGAAAAACAACGGCTGGATCACCTGGCGTCTTCGTCCTCCGGTGGTTCAGGACACAGCTGTGGAGATGGATTTTTCCATAACCACATGCGCACGGGGCGACAGGGTCGGCATCCTCATGCATGCGCCTGACTATACCGAAGGGCATGGCTATTATATCAGCCTGGCATGTGAAGGGACTCTATCCATTATGAGAGATACTTCCCTGCTGGGCTCCGCATCCGCCGCGCAGGCATTCAAAAACAGTTCGGGCGATGTTAATACGATCACCGCTCTGTACCGGGGAGGCATGATCACCGCCTTCCTGAACGGAGAGGAGATCCTCGGTGTAGAAGACAAAACCTATGCGGAAGGTTACAGCGGCTTCTTCACAGCCCCGCAGGGCCAGGACACGCTTCGGCTGGATATTCTGTCCTTCAAAGAATACTATTAATTTATATCTGACAGATAAAAACACGGGATATACGCCTTAAAATAAATCACCCTGCCCCCTGGAATAAATGCTTTGGAATACCATGCTCCGCGCCTCTGCGAAGCATGATACCTCGAAGGCATTTTTCCCGGCTGTCAGGGTGATTTGTTTTTACGGCGTATTTTTCGTATTATTACCTGCCAGGTTTACGTTAAATTATACGGAAGGCCGGCTTATTCGTTTTTTGTCAAAATATCCAGGATCTTATTTTTTTCGACAATTATGTTGAAAAGTACACTGTCATGTTTCAGTTATCAGTCATCAGCCGGCAGATTTCCGATGCCGTATGCATGAACCGCTGACTGAAAAAAGGGAGGGCTCGTGACCGTATCTCATCACGAGCCCTCCCTTTTTGATATTCCGGCTCAGAACCGGTCAAAGATACTCCTTCAGGTTGTGTTCGACAGCGTACGCAGCGGCTTCGGCACGGTTGCTGGCGCCAAGCTTTGACAGAATGCTGCTGACATAATTGCGAACAGTCCCTTCACCAAGGAATAATGACTTGGCGATCTCACGGTTTGTCTTCCCTTCAGAAACAAGGATAAGCACATGTTTTTCCTGCTGGCTGAGAATCGCAAAAGCGGACGCTTCCTCTTCTTTCACGGCACGGCGGACTTCCTGGAATACACGCTGAGTCACAAGCGGATCAAGGAGGGCATCTCCGCGGCGTACGGAATCAAGGGAACGGATCAGGTCTTCACTGTTGATTTGTTTGAGCAGATATCCGGAAGCCCCCGCGCGGATGGCAGAGAACAGCATTTCATCTTCAGCATAAGAGGTCAGCATCACGACCCGGACTTCAGGATATAATTGAGTTATCTCTTCGCAGGCTTCAATGCCGGAAGCGCCGGGCAGACGGATGTCCATCAATACAATATCCGGGCGGAACTTTCCCGCGATCTCAACAGCTTCCTTGGCATTATTAGCCTCACCCACGACCTCGAAATGATCGCTTTGCTCTAATAATACCTTTAATCCCAATCGAACTACTTCGTGGTCATCAACTAAAACGATACGCATTTTGGACATTTCTGTTCACTCCTCTTTCAAAGGGGTTAGAATATTGTCATAGACAAATGAAATATTGAATGATTATGACATGTCATAAAAATTCAAGTCAATTAAGACGATTGTAACTGACAATAGTAATTTTACACCATAATTTACGGATTTAGCAAGGATGAATGTAGGAATTATTGGTTCTGGTCCGGCAGGAATTTTTTCCGCCCTGAAAATCAGGGAACAAAACCCTGATCTGCCGGTCACCATCTATGACGGAAATCAGAAAATCGGGCGGAAACTGTTCGCAACCGGAAACGGCCGCTGCAATATCACAAACATGAATGCCGGCCCGGATTCTTATTTCAGCGTAAAACCGGCAGACCTCAGTCCGGTTTTTCGCCGGTACCCGCCCGAAAAGATCAGAGAAATACTGAACGGACTGGGTATTCCGACCGTACAGACAGAAGACGGATGGGTATACCCGCGGTCTTATTCAGCGGCGAATGTAGTGCAGATCCTTTCGGACGCGCTGCAATTTGCGGGCGTTGAGGTCCATAATGGGGCACGGGTGACCGATATCACACAGAAAGGCCAGCGCTTCGGTTTATCCATCGACGGAAAGGCTGATGATCAGGAATATGACTGTCTGATCCTCGCCAGCGGCAGCCGTGCCTTTCCGCAGCTGGGCGCGAACACGAGTATTCTGAGCCGTTTATTCCAATTCGGACACCGTGATCTGCCTTTTGTCCCCGCCCTGGCGCCTGTTGCAGCCAAAGGTGACATTTTCAAAGCGCTTCAGGGTGTACGTATTGACGCGGAGGTTACCATTCTGCAAAACAGTACGGAGCTGGGCAGCAGCTTTGGGAATGTCATATTTACAGATTACGGACTTAATGGTCCGGGGGTGATGAATGTCAGTCACCTGATCGATCCCAATGATACGAAAGGCTACAGCCTGCGCCTGAACTTTGTCCCCAATGACATGAAGCGCTGCCTGGACACGGCCTTCTACGCCCATATCAACCGCGAGTACCCTTACCGCAGTGTTTATCTTTCCCTGCTGCCCGTCAAACTGGTGGAATACTTTTTCAGGATATGGAAGATCGATTGGGAAACGACATGCAAACGGATCGATTCACGGACCTTCCGCGTCCATCTCAAACGCCTGGAAAACGGTCTGATCCCTATCGAAGGGACCCGCGGATTTAATTTCGCGCAGGCCGCCGCGGGGGGCATCCCTCTTGCCGAAGTCGACCTGAATACGATGCAGTCACGCAGGAAAAAAGGCTTGTATTTCGCCGGTGAAGTTCTGGATGTGGTGGGTCCCTGCGGGGGATACAACCTGACCTGGGCGGTCGCTACAGGCCTGATCGCCGGAGAATCAGCCGGAAAAACCGCGCAGACAATATAGGCACGAGACAGCATACAGCGCCCGGCGGTCCGTGATCCACGCTTTTCACGGAAGACCGATCAGTTATGGCATAGAGTTATCAATTTGAAAAAGGATGCCGGGGTTCAGGAACGGATCCTCACCTACAGATAAGCCAAATCTTATCTGTGTAAATCCGATAAGCGGAAGAGGAAAAATGTTCAGAGAAATGAGAAGAGAAGGGCAGCCGCTGCCATATGAAGAAGTAATTGAGATCCCGGAACGCAATGAGAAAAAGTGTTTTGTCGGTCATCGGGGACAGCGGATACAGGCACGCCGGTGACTCTTCTGAGGATGTCGGCAAAGAAATTGAATCAGAATTGAAGCGTACGCTTACAGTGGAGATCACTGTCGATCACATCAGCGGGAAAGAAAGCCCGGATCTGATGAAGCTGCGGATGAAGTAAAGGGAACCACTCCGGAAACCTTTCCGGATCACTGTAAAAAAAAGAACCTGATCTGCATCGTTATGGATCAGGTTCTTTTATTGATCTTTAAAATAATTGCTTATTCTTCCGAAACGTTTTTGTTCTTATCGCCTTCATCACAGTCTATCATATCGTTCTTTTCAGATTCCTCGAATAAACGATAGTTCCCGCCTGAAATTTCCAGCGGACGTCCATAGACGATCGATTCTGCGATTTTTCTGCGGGCATGTTCATAAATCAGCGCGATCGTTGTTCTGGCAACTCCCATCTGTAAACCGCATTCCGCCTGAGAGAGACCGCAATGATCAATCAGCCGAATACACTCAAATTCATCAAGTCCTAATGTGACTGCGGGACCTTCCTGTCTATACGCTTCAGGAAGCGCACAAATCCTTCTGACTTTAACCGGTCGAGCCATAATCCTCCAAACTTCTTGACTTACTCCTGATTTCAGGCTCTTCTGTCAAAACATAAAAAAAAACTAAATCGGGTAATCCCAACTTTAATACACCACATTAAGGTATGTCGTATATATTCTAATAGTAATTTCAATTTTCTTATTGCATTATACCATAGTAAGGTTACATTTAATAATAAAGCGCTTATTATTTTCAAATAATTACTTAA
>DAIMGK010000075.1:0-21245 GCA_036723985.1 Flexilinea sp. | reverse complement strand
TAAGAAGGTATCAGGCTCTTTATTAGACTCACACGCTTTCGCGGAGGTCACCTTTGTGAGTGAAAGAATTACAACAGTACTGTTTCAGCGTGCGTGCAGACGCCAGCTTCCTGACCACTGAAATGCCGCTCTCAACGCTGAACTCCGGTCTCAAAGGACACTCACCTCTGACTCAATTCTGAGTCAGAGGCTCAGTCCTGCACATCTAAATTCTGAACACTTACTCTGAAATCTAAACTCTGTTTTCAAGGGACTGTCACCTCCGACTCGATCCTGAGTCAGGGGCAACAGTCCCACACATTTAAACTCTGAACTCTGAGTGAAGAACTCTAAACTCCGAATTCAGTTTTCAAGGGACAGTCACCTTCGACTCGATCCTGAGTCTCCGGTGACAGTCCCACACATCTGAACTCTGAACTCTGAACTCTTAATCAAGCTTTCTTGCGGCGACGATGCGGCGGGAGGCGTAACCGCCTTCGACCCGCTCATCCTCGCAGGTCAGCAGGGTCAGCGTGTTCTCAAAGGCTGCTGCGGTCTCTTCCAGGGCTTTACGGTCGCCGGCACCGATCTTTTGGTTGGCATATACCTCAAACATCATCAGTCTGCCGTCTTTCCCCAGCAGAGAGAAACGGTCGCCTTCCCGCATCGTGCTGATCAGCGCGAAGGGGCCGAATTCCTCGGCATTCAGGGTGTTATGGGCAGCCAGTACGGAGTTCCCTTCACCCGGACGCGCGCTGCCTTCCAGCCAGCCTGTCTGCTCTCCCAGCCAGTCGATCGGGTATTTTCCGTTCTCAGGCGTCACAGTAACGATCTCACTGCTCAGGCCCAGCGTCGGGATCTGCAGCTCCATGCCCAGCGGACGGTAATTCAGCGCGGCGGGTTTTCCGGAAAGCGGGACCGCGCTTCCGCCTGTGATCCCGGTTGCCGGCAATTCATCTTCCAGCAGGAAAAATTCCAGGATCCCCGGCCGTCCCGGGTCAGTTCTGCCGTTGATCAGGCTTGCCATCACGTCATCATAAGCCTGGGCAAGGGCCGCGGCGGCTGCATAGACCGCGTAAGGGTCGCTTGTGTCCACATTCTGTGCTGCGGCTCGGGCGTTCATCATCTGTTGTACCTGTTGTACCGGTGTCCAGTCATACAGGGAATAGTCGATGGAACCTGCCTTGTCGATCAGGTCCTGCAGAAACGCGTTCAGGGCAGGGTCCTCCAGGGCCGGTGTGAGCTCAGGTGTTCTTCTGATGCTTTTTCCTGCCTGCTGTTCGTAAGCATAAGCGATCCGCATAAGTTTTTCATCATTTCCGAAATCGGAGAAGATACTCAGGCCGAGCGGCAATTCTGACGGATCTTTCGCGTTGTCTTCGGGAAAACCCATGGGAAGGGATATATCCGGAAAGCCCAAAGCCGACCCGAATATAAAGTCATAAGCTGAGATCATTATCAGTGCTCTCGGATCGAATGGGTCCTGATCAGGCGCGGCATTCCCAAATTTAAGGTACATCACGGCGTCGATATTATTCATTTTCAGAATACGTGAAATCTCACCTCTGAACAGGAGCACATCTTCCCAGGCTGATCCTCTTTTATATGGTCCGAAAGATACTGTATACGGATTTGTGGTAGTTTCCCATGAATCTGCCAGGTATGTTTCCGGCTCACATTTATCAGGATCCATATATGGACACAGCGAGTATACAAAATTGTTAAGATACTCAAGACCCTGATTAGCCCTGTACATTGCTTTAAGCGTTTGATAGGGAGCCGCGGTTCCCATTTCATGGAAAAACAGGTTTATGTCGTATTCGGTCGTCCCGTTATCGGTATGATTATAGATAGCCTCAAGTAATTGTTCTGAAATCTTTCCGGACAGATCCACGATTTCCGCGCCTGCTTCCTTCAGCGTCTGCAGTGTCCGGTCGAGCATTGCCTGTATCTTTGGATCCGGTTTAACAGTCACAATATTCTTACCGGCAGTCCCGTCAGCATGGGAGACAAGCCTTCTGATCAAGTCCTCTGAGGGACCCAGATTGTTCGGTTCGGGTGGTACTGCGAAATTCTTGTTCTCAAAATTTCTGCCGGCGGTGTTGTCTTCCTCCTCTTCATATGTATAGGAAAAGGATTGATCCAGGAAAGCGATCCGCATTCCCTTCAGCGCGCCGGCAGACAGGTTTTTCGTGTAGCCGTCCCGAGCCAAAGCATTCGCGTCTGCTTCCAGCGTGTAATCATCCCCGGCATCGGTTCCTGCCATAATTTCCAGCATCAGAGCCATATCTTCAGCTGTCCTTGCCATTGGTCCCACAGTATCTCTGAACTTTGCCAAAGGGATAACGCCGCTGACGGATGTAAGGCCTTTTGTCGGCCTGAGCCCGTAAAGATTGGCTACGGAAGACGGATTCCTGATGGACCCTCCGGTGTCTGTACCCAGGCCTGCCGCGGCAAAATTGCTCGTCACCGCCACAGCGGTGCCGCCGGAGGAGCCCATCGGTGTTTTTCTGACGTCATAGGCATTGTGAACGATGCCTCCGAGCGAAGACCTTGATGAGACCGCGGACAGCGCGAATTCTGACATATTCGCCTGCGCAAGGATCACAGCCCCCGCCTCTTTCAGTTTTTGGATCACAAAGGCATCATTTTGCGCTGTCATTCCGGCTAATACACTGGATCCGGCATTGACAGACATTCCGGCAACACTGATGTTCGCCTTTACCACGATGGGAATGCCGTGCAGCGGACCTCTGACATGCCCGCTGCGCCGTTCCTGATCCAGTGCTTCCGCATCCCGGACCGCGGAGGGGTTGATGCCGATAATGGAATTCAGATCCAGCTTTTTATCATAGGCGTTGATCCGGTCGATGTACATCTGTGTCAGTGCAGCCGATGTCACATGACCCGCTGTCATTTCCGCCTGCAGAAATGCGATATTCGCGTCCATCAGGTCAATGGTGGTAAACAGGTTTTCCAGTTCCCGGGAAGACCCCGTAATGGTGACGGCGATACACTGCGGTTTCGTACTTTTGCGGACGTTCTCCCCATCGATATAATACCAGACATAATAGGTCCCGGGTTCGGCCGCGGCAGGGACTGATGTGCTGAACTCTTCCGTGCTGCCCTCCGCGCTGCCGAGCGTGTAGTACATTGTTCCTTCACTGATCATTACCCCCGGTTCAACCAGCGGGAGCGGATCCCCGGTATACATCAGCTGCTTTGCCTGAGGTGCTGTATATTCGGGTTCCAGTTTTCCCAGCCAGGCTTTGATCGGGAAATTATCTATCGAATAATATGGCGCCCACTCCCCGCCGGCCTCCGCAAGCAAATCATCTATGATGTCCGAGAAATCGAGCCAGTTGTCCGCCATATAAAGCCAGCTCTCTCCCGGATTTACGATCGCTTTGGCATAATACAAACTTGGAAAATCGGAATGATATTTTTCATTTATGTCTAACTGCATGCTGAACGGATAAAAACCATCGCTGGTTTGCTGTGTTACGACAACCGAAAAATGTTCTCCCTTCCTGAAAACCAGGGGGGCATCCAGTTTTTCCTTATGAAAACCGCCCCAGGGATATTCGATAGAAACTTGTGCGGCCGGCTCTCCCTGTTCCGGCCCGGCTGAAGGATCATTCAAACGATAAACCTCATAAAGGACCTTCGTTCCGGTAAACAGTGTCTGGCAGGAAACAGACTCCAGACGTGAATCCTCTTCAGCTGTGAAAATATTGGCCATTTTGAATACTTTTTCGGGATCAACGTCCCATATTGCATTGACTTGAGACACCGGCATATAGTCATACTGCCCGATCCAAAACTCATCCGCTGCAAGGTTATAGTCGAATGTGACCGTTTCAGGCCTCTGAAGGCTCGCGTCTTCGTAGGAGATCCAGAAATAGCCGGTCATTTTTGCGCCCGGTTTTGCTTCGAACGGATATTTATCCTGGCCATTCAGCAGGCCCCATTCGCCGATACGGCTTCTGGTCGGAAAATCATTCTCTTTGGATCCCCAGCTGTTTTTGACAAGCCAGGCGCCGTCGTGTTTCGGATTCGGGGAGGTTATTATCTCCCCATCGATTTCGGCTTCATGCGCGAAATTTTCTTTGGGATAACGGTCATCCCAGCCGACGATCAGAACCTCGTGATCGGCGTAATGTGAATCGAAGACATAATGTGCCCAGTTCTCCAGATTGATATAATGCGGCGGATTCTCATCATTTGGGTTGGAATGATCGGCAAGAATACTGATTGCCACTGCATGTCCCTGAAGAAGCTGTTCCTTGATAGCGTCATTAGCAGCTTCCCATTCTGCGGATGTGTCTGTTCCTTCTTTCGACATACCGGTCCCGCCTTCCGGTGTGCCGGCATTCTGTTCCGGTATATCGATAAGGAGCCCGGGAGAAGGCAGAATATTGGATTCGCTGAGAATAAAGTTCTGAGACCATCTCAAATCTTCGTCAATGGTCCAGTCATCAGCGGGACTGTAATAATCAAAAGGATCATTAACATCCTGCTCGTATTTATGTTCGCGTTCTGTAATTTTTTCCCTGCCGTGATACTCGAACTGCTCATTTTCACTTTCCAGTACCGGACCGGTCCCGGAGGCGAAGACACTTGTCGCTAAAAAGGTGGCCCCGCCGGTTTGATAAATATCCGAGGACCCTTCTTCTATATCAGGGATATAATAACCCTCTCCGTATTGAGGATCACCTTCTTTCATGATCGGCCTGTTCACAAAATAAGCCACATGCTTTTCGGAAAGATCCAATTCCTTCAGCCCTTTTTCCGGGTCCGCGGCGGCCGCAAGGCCCAGTTCGCCGGCAATTCCGGAGCTGAGCAGCGATGTTTCAGCTGCCCCGATGGCGGCGAACCCCCAGCATGTCCCGAATGGATACTGGAGCTTGACCGGCGTCACATAGCTTGTATCCGGTTCTCCGTCATTATCGGTATCCACATTCCGCAGATCAAAAGAAACGGGTAATTCGTTATCATCCCCCGCTCCCTTTTTTGTCATGATGTAACCCGGACGGAAACCGAAAGCATCCTTTGATTCAAGCTGTAACCGGGAAATGATCTCCCGTGCGGGATCCGGCAGTTCCTGCCCGGATACAGATCCGGCGGTGCTGTCACCGTACGCGGCACCTGAAATGAATAACGTAAAAATCAAAAAAAGTAAAAATAACGGAATACTTTTCATGGGATCATCTCCTTGTTTATTCTTATTTCTCTTGGGCAAGGTTTATGCCACTATAGAGAAATGATTTTCTGATACGGTTAATCAGCCGTTTTTTTCTATGGCTTCCGGAGACGATATTATAATAATCTCATGGCGAAAATTCAGATACGGGTCAACACGCGGCAGCGGAACATACTTTACGCGGTCCTGAATTCCGGCGGTCATATCAGTATGAAAGAGATCGCGGAAAAGACAGGGCTTTCGGCACGGGTCGTCCGCTATAACATGCCCGCGGTACTGAACTGGCTGGATAATGAAGGCGTTCGTTCGGAGGCGATCCCCGGACACGGTTATGAGTTTGCCTTTACCCTGGCGGATGCCGGAAAAATGATCAGCCTGCTGGATGCCGAAAATGATCAGGTGCTGAACCTGACCCGGGATCAGCGGCTGCGTGTGGAACTGCTGGAACTGCTTACGGCTGAGAAACCGGTCTCATTCCAGACAATGGCGGATAATGAAGGGATCTCCCGGTCCACTGTTGTGATGGATACGGCTCAGATGGAGGCGTGGCTGAAAAAATATCAGCTGACACTGGTCCGGATGCCGAACCGCGGCACATATGTCACGGGAAGCGAATTGTTCCGGCGATGCGCGCTGATACAGCTGATCCGGGATGAGGCGGGTCTGTATAACTATTACGCTGTCTGGATCAAACGCAAAGGTATTTTCTCAGCCAATCGTTCCGTTCCGCGGAAATTCAGCACGTTTCTGGAACAGCTGGAGCTGGACCGCTGCTATGGGTATATCGATTTCATCGAAATAGGCATGGGCATGCGGCTGGCGCTTTTTTCCCGCATCGAGATCATGCTGTATCTGGCGATCCTGCTGAACCATCTCCGGGACCGTCAGACAGGCCGTTCAACGGGCAGCCTGTTCGACAGCCGGCCCTTTGAAGTGGAAGAGGGCATTGAAACGGAGATATCCCGCGCGCTGGTGAACCGGATCTCCCGGGATCACGGCTTTGAAATTGACGATGCTGAACAGAATTTCCTCGCGGTGATGCTGCTGTTTTCCAAATGGGATAATGAGGATGTGATCATCAGCGGAAGGAATGAATATCCGGGGGAGAACAGTTACATGATCAGCCATGAGGCGGTGAACTGTGCGGACCTGATCACCGCCGCCTGCGCCAACCAGATCCATCCCCTGCTGCAGACGGATGAGGAACTGATCATGAATCTCGCCCGCCACTTTCACACAGTTTTTCACCAGATCCAATACGGATACCCGATCATTAATGATGACCTGCCGCTGATCCTGAAGGAATATCCGGAGATCTTCCGCAGTGTCAACAGCGAGATCAGCCTGATCGAGGAACAGATCCACCACGAGATCCCGCCGGAGGAGATCGGATATATCGTGATGTACATGGTCTCCGCGCTCAATAAACTGCAGACGGAGAAGCATTTCCGTATCTCGGTGGTGATCCTGGGGGACGGTATCCGGACGAAGACGATCTTCCTGAAAGACCGGCTGCAGCTGTTTTTCCCGACGATGGAAGTGATCGCCATGATCAACGGCCTGCCGGAGGATGAAAGCATTCTGGACCGGGCGGACCTGGTGATCAGCCTGCTGCCGGGTGTCCGGCTGGATAAGCCTGTGCTCGAGGTCAGCCCGTTTCTGACACAGAATGAGATCCGGGTCGTGCAGAACAGGATCATTGAATTTGAGGAGAAAAGCCGGGCATTACTGATGGAACCGGTCCGGATGCCCGACCTGATCGACCTGCTGCGTCCGGAAAATATCATCCTCGGGGCGAATGCTTCCGGCTGGGAGGATGTGATCCGTCTGGCTGCAAAACCGCTGGAGGACCAGAAGCTCATCAAACCGGCTTTCAGTGACGCGATGATCCGGATCACCAGGGAGTACGGGCCGTATACGACACTGGCCCCCGGTGTGGTGCTGCTGAATGCCCGCCCGAAAGACGGTGTCAACCGTTTATGTATGAGCATGCTGCTGCTGGAGCATCCGGTGGAGTTTGACGCTTCTCTCAGCATCAATATCGCCTTCGTTCTCGGTGCTTCCGATAACCATTCTCATCTGAACGCGCTTTTCCAGCTGAGCAAGATCTGCGAACAGAAGAGCTTTATCGCCGGGCTGAAAAAATGTACCCGCAGCGCGGAAGTGCTTCGGCTTATCTGGGTCTATTCCAGCGATATCAGCCTGACGAAATTAATGTAAAATTGTCATTACAGTTAATAGCAAATTTTTGAAAACTCGAAAAACCGGGTTTTAGCATATACTTTAGTTACATTGTACAAACGCAAACGGATCCTGCGGATCTCCGTGCCATCTATCATAAGTGAGGTAATACATATGGAAGCAGAACTTTCAATCGTTGTCAATAATGAACACGGGCTCCACGCCCGCCCGGCAGATCTTTTTGTTCGCTGCGCGAATTCTTTCCAGTCAACGATCAAGCTGGTCAATGAAACCAAGAACCCTGCGAAGAAATCCAATGCCAAGAGTATTCTGGGAGTTTTGTCTTCCGGTGTCCATTGCGGTGATACCGTCCATATTTATGCCAGCGGCGATGATGCCGAAGCGGCGGTTGCCGCGATCAAAGAACTGATCGAATCCAATTTCGGAGAATAAACCATGAAGACGCTCAAGGGGATCTGTGTTTCCCGCGGGATCAACATCGGGCCTGTTTACCAGTTCCGCCATCTGGATCTCTCTTTCGAGACCCGGCAGGTGGAAGACCGGGACGCGGAATGGGAACGTTTTCAGAACGCGGTCCGGATCACTCACGATAAACTGCAGAAAATGTACGATAAAGCCGTTCAGGAGATCGGTACCGATGAGGCGATGATCTTCGACGCCCACATGATGATGCTGGAAGATCCGGACCTGATCGAAGGGACACAGTCCGCGATCATGGATGAGGGCATCAACGCGGAAGCGGCTCTGACCGGTGTGTGCGAACAGTACTGCGATATGCTGCGGGAGCTGGATGACAAATATCTTCAGGCCCGTGTGACCGATATCCAGGATGTGTGCAACGGTGTTATCGCGGAACTCCTGGGACTGGGTTCGGATGCCGGCGTGAAGGTTTCGGAGCCTTCTGTCATTATCAGCCGCGATCTGACACCTTCCGACTGTGTTTCCATTCAGAAGGCGCTGATCGAAGGCTTCTGCACCATCGAAGGGGGTACGACTTCCCATACGGCCATCCTTGCCCGCAGCCTGGGCATTCCCGCGCTGGTGGGCGTTCCGGATGAGGTGGAGAATATCCCGGATAACACGATGGTTGTCATCGATGGATATGAAGGCGTGCTGATCATCGACCCGGATCCGGAAACCATCGAAAAATATCAGCGCAAGCGCGAGGCGAAGATCAGGATCCTGGATGCCGCGCTGGCTCACGCGATGGAGCCGGCGGTCACAAAAGACGGCCACCGGGTGGAGACTTACGTCAACATCGGCAGTGACAATCCGGATGATATCAAAGAGGCGCTGGAACATGGCGCGGAAGGCGTCGGCCTGCTTCGGACGGAATTTATCTACCTGAACATGGATAAGATGCCGACGGAAGAGCAGCAGTATCAGAAATATTCCAATATCGTCAAAGGATTCGGGGATCGTCCGGTGATCCTGCGGACACTGGATATCGGCGGCGACAAGCAGCTGTCCTATCTGGAACTGCCCTATGAAATGAATCCTTTCCTGGGCGTGCGCGGGCTGCGTCTCTGCCTGAAGAACGAGGAACTCTTCAAGCATCAGCTGCGGGCTGTCCTGCGGGCTTATAATGACGGCAATATGCGCATCATGTTCCCGATGGTGACAAAGCTTTCCGAGATCCGGCGGGCAAAGGACATGATCGGGGAATGCCGGCAGGAGCTGAAGGCGGAAGGCATTATCGTGCCGGATTATATCCAGGTGGGGATCATGGTCGAGATCCCCGCGGCAGCGGTGATGTCTGACCTGCTGGCGAAGGAAGTGGATTTCTTCTCCATCGGCACGAATGACCTGACGCAGTACACGCTGGCGGTGGACCGTACAAACAACAATCTGGCGGACCTCGCCAATGCCTTTGATCCGGCGGTGCTGCGCCTGATCGCCCGGGTGGTGGATTCGGCGCATAAGAACGGCAAGCTTGTCGGTGTCTGCGGTGAACTGGGCGGCGACCCCATCGCCATCCCGATCCTCACCGGGCTCGGCCTGGATGAGCTGAGCATGAACGCGCTGGCGATCCCGGTGGCGAAGCAGATCATCCGGTCGCTGGATTATGAAAAGGCGAAAGCGCTCGCGCAGGAGGTCATGAACCTGGAAAGCGCCAAAGACGTGAAGGAAAAGGTGTTTACGACCCTGCCGATGCTTGCTGATCTCAGCTGATCATTTTGACTTGACAGAAAATGCCTCCGCGTCTCCCGCGGGGGCTTTTCTGTTTGGAATCAAAGTGTCAGCGGGGACGGTTTTCGTTGACTCGCATTGTTCAGATAAAATCGCCTGAACCATAACGCTCAACGTCCGTACAGCGCGAGTCAACAGAACTGTCCCCGCTGACACGGCCAGGAATGACGCCATTGCCCGCCGCATGCTGTCACCGGTCCGGAACCGATGTCCGGCAGGGCACCGTCTGAACTGTTATAATAAACGGCATTGATCCAGATCGTACGCTTCGGGACAGTCCCGTGACGTACTTTCTCAGACAGATAATTAACAATCGATAAACTCTCATGACGGAGTAATAATTCATGCGTTATTTTGAAACAAAAGAAAAACAGCCGAAAAAACTGATCTCCGATAAAGATTATCACAGCTTCCGTTTCCAACTGATCCGGGTCTGTGTGGGTTTGTTCGTACTTGGCTTCGCGGGAATGTTCATTGCCTGGATCTACCGGAAGCAGTGGGCGAATTTCCGCACGATCCAGGCATATTCCATGCTGATCGGCGGGATCGGCTGGTTCAGCTTTATGGCCCTTGCGAAATCGCTGGGCATTTCCATCCGGGGGATCACCTGGAATAAGTTCAAGGCGATCATGCGGAATGAGGAAGAACAGCCCGCGGATCTGGACCTGTTCATGAGGAAACAGACCTATAATTCCCTGTACAAGATGAGCGATGAATGGACCCTTTTCCCGACGGTTTACGGAGCGTCGGATACGAAAAAGATCGCCGGTGTGATCACGGGGCCCGGAGGCGTATACGCCGTCAATTATGTCGTGATCAGCCCGAAGGAGCGGAAATTTGTCGATCCGTCACGGGCGCTGATGGAAGGCCGTGCCGCGCTGGAGAGCAAACTGGGCACGGAGGTCGGAGCGATGATCGTTTTCATGAAGCATAAGAAAGCTTATCTGAAGAAATTCGGGGACCGGCACGAGGGGATGCACCTGTTTACCTTCCAGGAGATGAATGCCTTTATCTCCCACCGCCAGGACAAACTGGATGAACAGACACTGGCTCGGGTCAACAAAACCGTGGCGAAACTTTCCGATGCCGAAATGTCACAGGATCTGGACAAGCTGTGATCCTGTGCCCCGGATCCGGTTCCCCGGTGTGACAAAAAAACCGATCTGTCCGGCTCCTGATTGCTGAATTCATGTTCTGAACTCATACCGGTCGCAGGTCTTCATCAAATTCTTATTCGTGCCTCATGATGTCGTTTTCATGAGGTTTTTCTACTATAAGAGCCCGGTTTGTATTTGCCTTCTGTTTGCGAAATGGAGTGCTTCGCAAGGTGCGGGAGCAAATATATATGTTTTTGCAAAAGCGGGAGCCGTAAGGAACCGCTGCGCTGAATTATGATTCGGCTCCCGAGCTTCGCTCCGCACCTGATTTCCGGGGGCTATTAACCTGTTCCGTAAGGTACGGACTTCGTCCGGTCAGATTCGGGACAGGAGCTTCGCCCCCCATACCCCCGCTTAGGAAAGTATCAGGCTCTTTATAAGACTCACACGCTTTCGCGGCGGTCACCTTTTCTCTGAGCGATAAAATCCGGTGAATTGTAAGCTCTCATTTTTTCTTTTTTCCGGACTATGGTTTTTCGGTATAATTAGAATAGATGGGTTAGAAAAGGTTTCTATCTCGTGTAAATCAGGGATGTAAATCCAGGAGGAGAACCGTGGGTTGGAGAGCCCGCGTTCTCATGGGAAGGAGAGAGAGATTGTCTTATTCCCTTTTTCTGAAATTTTAAGAATCATACGGGTATGATCCTCTTTCTTCCGCGCAGCGGAACACCGCAGTGACAAATACGGCGGCTGACCGGATCACGAGTGCGCGGATGAGGAGACTGCCGTATACGGGCATCCGGAAATTTAGGCAGCACAGCACCGATACAGTCTTGCCGTGCCGCGCTGCGGCAGCAGCATGGATGTCCCGGCGCGATTCATGATTTATGGCAGCAAGAGAACCGGCTCAGACGTGTTTTTGGATAGAATGGAGAAAGAAAAGCGATGGAAAAAATGAAGACAAACGGATGGATGATCATCATGATCCTGATGGCACTGATACTGCTGACAGGGATCACGGGACAGGTGATGGCGGCAACCGATTGGGACGATTCGCGCCGGATGCCGCCTACCGGAGGTGATTACCGACTGATCACCGATGTGACCACAGACAATTGGTCTATAACTTTTAACAGCCCAATTGACCTCAACGGACATACCGTGACCTTAACCACTTCCGGTACAGGGATCTCCATATCTTCCGACGGCAGCTTGATCATATCTGATTCAAAGGGAGGCGGCGTCATCCGTTTTCGCGATTCCGGAGACAACCAAATTATAAAAGTCAATGACGGAAGCCTGTTATTGTACAGCGGAACCATTGAAGGCAAAGTTACTTTGAGTCCATTTGGGTTCGATGGTACCGTTAACACTCTGTTTATGATTTATGGCGGTACGATCCTGGGCGGTGTGGTCTGTGACGAAGCAAATTTCATTAGCAGGGGAACAGGCATATCCACTGTGATGATGAAATCCGGAACTATACACTGTTCCTCGGGATCCTGCGTCTCCATGAATAATGAAAATGCCGAATTTGAAATGAGCGGAGATTCGGTGATCGAGTCTGACGGTGTTTTCTCCCCTATACGGATCAACGCCGGGAAATTTATCCAGAAAGACGGGACGATCAAAATGCTGAATCGGTCAGAATACGGATCGGACGGCGTAATTTTCGGAAACTTGAATACCGAAAGTACCGGAAGCTTCGAGATGAACGGCGGCTCCATCAGCGGGTTTTCGTCTCCCGACGGCCTGGATGCCGGATATGGTGTGTATCTGTATAACGGCGGAAGCTTCACCATGAACGACGGCTCCATCTCAGGCAATGATTTCGGTGTCTTGATGGAAACAAATGGCTCCTTTACCATGACCGGCGGTGAGATCACCGGGAACTACGGCGGAGTTGTATACAGAAATATTGCTGACACCCTGAACCTTTCCGGCAGCCCGAATGTCATAGGAAACAAAAAATTTAATATAAGGCTGGACCCGGATAATAAAAAAATCAACATCACGGGCAGCGGACTGAACGGCGAAGCCCGTATCGGGATCACATCAACTAACGGTTATGATCCGGTATTTGGTGTTTTCACCTCGGGATTGGAGGGGAAAGGCAGCCCGGATAATTTCATCGCCGACAACAGCTCCCATGCTGTCGGGCTGAGTCCGGAGAAAGAAGCTGTCATAGGCAAAAAGTGTACTGTACGCTTCGATCTCGGGGGTTCTGATCAACAGATCCCCGGTCAGATCGTGCCTGTAGGCGGGTTGATCATGAAGCCGGCTGTCACAGTTCCGGAAGGATTCACACTGGATGGCTGGTACAGCGATCGATGGTATAGCGGCAAATGGAATTTTGACTGGACGTTGGATACCCAAAGCAGCGTCTTCACCCTCTATGCCCGGATCGTAGAGGCGGTTGCGGCTATCGGGAATACAGGTTATGCAGACCTTCAGGAGGCGCTGAATGCCGCCGCACATGGCGACACCGTTACCCTGCTGAGAGATGTGACCGCTGCCGCTCCGCTGATGCTCGATAAAAACATTACACTGGATCTGAACGGGCACACGATTGACCGGGGACTCACCGCTCCCACGGAAAACGGCTATGTTATCCGGGTGACTGCCGCCCGTAACCTGACGATCAAGGACAGTAAAGCCGGCGGAAAGATCACGGGCGGGAACAACAGCGGGAACGGCGGCGCCATCATCGTCGATGACCGCGGGACGCTCGTCCTCGAAGGCGGATCCATCTGCGGCAATAACGCAGAAGGACAGGGCGGAGGTGTGTATATCGCTGAAGACGCATCGGCATGGCCTTTTGTGGCCCGCGGCGGTGAGATCAGCGGCAACACAAGCGGCAGCGCGGACAGCAATCTGTATCTCTGCAGCGGCAGGAAGGCGGCGATCCATCAGCGTCCCGCGGACGGTACCAATATCGGCGTCACACTCGCGGAAGGCGAAAGTATTTTTGCCGAATCGACGGGCAATTATCAGGGAGGGATCCTCAGCGCGGATGATGTGAAAGGGTTCGTCTCAGATAACGCCGCCTATACCGCAGGTGTCAATACCGCCGGCAAAGGCATCCTGGGCATACCTGTCTCCGTCAGCTTCGACACCGCGGGTGCGGCCCCGGTTCCCTCGTCCCTCTTCGTTCCCATCGGCGGACTTGTTTCCAAGCCGGAGGTAACCGTCCCGGAAGGCAAAGCCATCGCCGGGTGGTACAAAGAAAGCACATTCCGGACCAAATGGAATTTCAACACGGACACAGTGGATGCGGCGCTCACTCTGTACGCGAAATTCACGGACGCGGAACCTGTCGCCGCGATCGGAAATACAAAATATGATACGGTGCAGGATGCCCTGGATGACGCGGTCTCCGGCGACACCGTCATGCTCCTCAAAGATGTCACGATCGACGCGGCGCTCTCTGTTGTTTCCGGCAAGACCGTTACGTTGGATCTCGCGGGATTCACCATTGACCGGGGTTTGACCGGCGCTGCCGTCAGGAATGACGGCAATGTCATCACCGTGGACGGAGGCAGTCTGACCCTCAGCGGGGACGGCACGCTTACCGGCGGCAGCGGTACCTCCGGAGGCGGCGTAACTGTCCGAAACTTCGGCGCTTTCACGCTCCAAAGCGGGACCATCAGCGGTAACAGCGGCGGCGGTGTTTATGTGTACCGCGGTGATTTCACCATGGAAGACGGCGCCATCAGCAATAATACGGCAGATTACGGCGGCGGTGTGTCTGTCTCCGGATACGCGCTCAGCGGAGCCACCGGTACCTTTACCATGAAAGGCGGGGAAATCCGCGGCAACACCGCGAATAACGATGGCGGTGCGGTAAATATCGGGGCGCAAGCCGTATTTGTCATGGAAGGCGGCTCTCTGACCGGCAACAGCGCGGGTGGGGACGGCGGCGCGGTCTTTATCACCGGCGCGACCGGCACTACACTCACTGCCTTCACCTTGAGAGACGGCACCATCAGCGGCAACACCGCCTCCGGCAACGGCGGCGCGCTCTGTTTCTACCATGAAGGCGACGGCCTCATCGAAGGCGGCTCCATCATCGGCAACAGCGCGGGCGGACAGGGCGGCGCCATCTATGACGGCGGCCTGCAGGCGAACAAGAACGGCTCTGTCACCCTGAAGGGCGGCGAGATCAGCGGCAATACGAAAGGTTCGGATGCCAACAATATCTACCTCCCCTCCGAGAAATATCTCACCGTCAGCGATCCCCTGCCCACCGGGGCCAAAGCCGGCGTCACTCTGGAAAGCGGCACCGGCGTCTTCGCGGAGGGATCCGGATATACGATCAGCACTTCGGATAAATATTATTTCTTCAGCGACAACAGCGCCTATGCCGTCAGCCTGAATGACTCCGATCAGCTGTTCCTGGGTACCCCGGTCACGGTACGCTTTGAGAACGGCGCTTATGGCACAAAGCCTCCTGATCAGTCTCTGATTACCGGCGGGTTTGTCGAGGATCCCGGGATCATCGAACCGGAAGATTATCGCCTGGACGGCTGGTACACAGAAGACAGCTATCAGAACAAGTGGAATTTTGATACCGATACCGTCAGCGGAAATATGACGCTTTACGCCAAATGGCTCACCATCTGGCAGTGGGTGCAGTCCGAACTGGACGCGGGGAAGATCTACATCACTCTGCCCGGAGACGCAGTCGCGGGACCCAACGACACAGCGCTGACAATCAAATCCGGCACAACAATCGACCTGAACGGTCACAAGATCGACCGGGACCTTTCCGGAAAAACTGCCATGGCAGACGGCAATGTGATCACTGCGAACAGCGACCTGACCCTTACCGGCACCGGTACCATCACCGGCGGGAACAACCAGGGAAACGGCGGAGGAATCAAAGTGACTGCCGGTGGACTGACCATCGGGTATGAAGTCACCATCAGTGGCAATAACACCACTCGACATGGCGGCGGGATCTATTACGATGCCAGAGGCTTTACACTGGAGTTGTACGGTACGATAGAGAATAACACTGCGGGAGGCTGCGGCGGCGGAATTTATGCAAGGGACGTGACGATACAAAAGACTTACAAAATGCCGGCCGTCATCAGAAAGAATTCAGCTTCCATGGCGGGTGGCGGAATCTATTTCGCCGGTTCTGAAGGGTTTTACATCAGGGATATAACGATCACTGAAAATTCTGCAGGAGATGGCGGCGGGATCTATATTGAGACTGATGGCAGTATCACTTTAGGTCTCGCAGAAATCACAAAGAACACAGCCGAAAATGACGGCGGCGGGATTTTCATGAAACAGGCATATGACTTTACGATTCATACTGTCACAGTCAATGAAAATACAGCCAAAAATAACGGCGGCGGAGTGTATCTCAGTACAGATTTTAATCACGCATCTGTCATCCTCGGTGAAACATCTATACAATATAATACGACCCAAAACGGCATTGGAGGCGGGATCTATTTTGATAATCAGAGGAACGCCGGTATCAGCAATAAAGTCATGATAAGCGGAAACCGCTCCAACAGCAAAGAGAATAATATCTATCTGACCCAATATTCGTTTATCAATATCTACGGCTCACTGGATCCGGACACCCGGGTTGGAGTCATCATGGAAAAACCCGGCGTCTTTACATCCGGCTTGAACGGTAAAGGCAGCAACATCAACTTCTTCAGCGATGATCCCGCGTACGCGGTCGGGCTGACCGCTGCGAATGAAGCTATTCTGACACAGATCCATACAGTGACCTTTGTTACCGAAAAGGGTACTGCTCCGGATGTACAGAAAGTCGGAGACGGCGGACATGCGGCGGAACCGGCGCTTAAATATGCGGACGGATATATCCTGACCGGCTGGTACAAGGAAGATACTTTCGCAACAAAGTGGGATTTTGCCTCGGACACCGTCAGTCAAAATATTACTCTTTATGCCAAATGGGAAGAAGCTGTCGCTTCGATCGGTGATACGCTCTACCTCACCGTTCAGGAGGCGGTGGACGCGGCGCAGGCGAATGATACAGTCACGATGATCAGGGATGCGGTCCTCAGGACCCGGGTGGACATCCCCGCCGAAAAAAAGCTGACCCTGGACCTGAACAGCAAAACCATTGACCGTGGCCTTGCGAAGGGAACTTATGCTTATGACGGTAATGCGTTTCTTGTGCTTGGTGATCTGACCCTGACTGACAGTGGCTCCGGCGGGACGATCACCGGTGCCAGCAGTTCTTACACGCATAAAGGTTCTGGCTATTGCAATGGCGGCGGCGTTCTCGTTGCAGAAGGCGGGTCCTTTACCATGAAAGGCGGAACGATCCGCGGTAATGATGCGATATTGGGCGGCGGTGTGGCTGTCTGCGACGGAACTTTCCTGATGGAAAAGGGAGCCATCAGCGGAAACAATGTACGGATGCAAGGAGGCGGTGTCAGTGCATTTGAAGGCAGTTTCAAGATGACCGGCGGTACGATATCTGATAATACAGCTGATATAGATGGCGGTGGTTTGATATTTTACGATTCAACCGTGGAGATCAGCGGATCAGCGCGGATTACCGGCAACACAGCCGGAACGCTTGTCCAGAATGTGTATATTCCGGATCCAAATCAAAAAATCACCATCAGCAGCGGACTCGACGATACCGCCTCCATCGGCGTTACCTTGAGATATGGGACCGGCATCTTTGCAATCGGCTCCGGCCACACCATCACGGATTCCGACAAGGAGTATTTCTTCAGTGACGATCCTCAGTATGCTGTCGGACTGAACGCGGAGAAGAAGCTGTTCCTGGGAATTCCCCGGAACATCACGATCCCCGAAGCCGAACATGGCAGCGTTACGGCAGAGGTTTCGGAAGCCTGTGCCGGGGAAGCGGTCAGCCTGACCGTCACATCGGATACCGGATACCGGCTCAGATCCCTGACGGTGACGTACACGGAAAACGGAGAACAGAAATCGCTCACGCCGAAACAGGACGATTCGGATCCGTCGAAATATTCCTTCATTATGCCCGATGCGGAGGCGGCGGTGACAGCCGTGTTTGAACCCGTCGAATATGCGGTCCATTACGATCCCAACGGCGGAGAAGGGAACATGACGGACGATTCCTTTACTTATGGGGTTGCCAAATCCCTTTCGGTGAACAGCTTTGAATGCGGCGGGTACCGTTTTGATGGCTGGAACACGGCAGCGGACGGCGGCGGGACGACGGTCGCCGCGGACTATGACGAAAGCAAACTGACGGCGGAGGACGGCGAGACCGTGACACTGTATGCCCAATGGACGCCCAACACCTACACGGTGAAATTCGACAGCAATGGCGGGAGCGGCGATATGACGGACCAGACCTTCACCCATGGGGTGGAACAGGCGCTGAAGGTCCATGAATTCATCTATGAGAATCACGGGTTCAAATGCTGGAACACGGAAGCCGGCGGTGGCGGCACGGAATATCATGACGGCGCCAGGATCATGGTCAGCAGTGATCTGACGCTTTATGCGCAGTGGACGATCAACAGCCATACGGTGACCTTCATCGCTAACGGTGGGGAAGGGAACATGGGGTACGAGGAATTTGAATACGGCAGCACCCATCACTTGACGCCGAACGAATTCACCCGTGAAGGGTATGATTTTGACGGATGGAACACCGCCGCGGACGGGAGTGGGACGCCTTATGCGGATAAGGCATCCGTCACCATTACGGCCGACCTGGAGCTGTATGCGCAGTGGAAGCCGGTGGTCTATGCGCTCACTTATGATCTGAACAGAGGGAGCCTGCCGGCAGGACAGAGCAACCCGGCAAGCTATACCATCGAAAGCGAAACCTTCACGCTGGTCAACCCGTTTCGCAGCGGTTATACCTTTACGGGCTGGAGGAGCGGGGGTTCCCCGGAACAGACCGTGACTATTCCCAAAGGTTCCGCCGGCAGCCGCGTTTATACTGCTGTCTGGGCGCCGAATTCATATTCTGTCTGCTATGAAGCCAACGGCGGACATTTCGGCAGACAATGCGAAACCTTCCGTTACGATGAAGAGCAGGCACTGTTTACGGGGAATAACCATACGGAACTCGATTTCCTGCGCATGGGCTATACCTATAGCGACTGGAACACGGCCGCGGATGGCAGCGGGACGGACTATAGAAGGCACCAGACGGTCAAAAACCTGACGGCGGAACCGGACGGCGAGGTGGTCCTCTATGCCCAATGGGTCCCTGTCGCCTACACGGTGGTCTACGACGCAAACGGCGGGAAGGGCAATACAGCGGCACAGGACTTCATTTATGATGCGGAACAGGCGCTGCGCGCCAACGGCTTTGCGAGGGAGGGCTATATCTTTGTCTGCTGGAATACCGCAGCGGACGGCAGCGGGAGCAATTTCGGCGAAGGCGAGACCGTTCGGAACCTGACGGATACGGACGGGGCTGTGGTCACGCTGTATGCGGAATGGACAAAGAAACCCGTCCATACGCTGACTTTTGACGCGAACGATGGGTCGGGACGCATGAACCATCAGAACGCGGAAGACGGTGTGTCCACCCGGCTCTCACCGAACCAGTTCAGCCGGGAAGGATATGAATTCGAGCGCTGGAATACCGTACCGGACGGGTCCGGTACGGATTATGCGGATGAGGCCTCTCTTACTGCTGCCGGAGACCTGACGCTTTATGCGCAGTGGACGGCTATTAATTACTCCCTTACTTATCATGCAGCAGGCGGTACGCTCAGCGGGAATGATCCGGACTTCTACACGGTCGAAAGCGATGATATCACGCTGCACGACCCGGCACGTGACGGCTATTACTTCACGGGCTGGCAGGGGACCGGCCTGAACGGCACGCAGGCGGTTGTGACCATCCCCCACGGGTCCACCGGAAGCCGGGAATATACGGCGGTATGGGAACCGAACCGCTACAGCGTGGCTTTCCATTCCAACGGCGGCCATGGGACGATGGCGGACCAGGACTTTCTTTATGATGAGGATCAGGCGCTGCGGGCCAATGCTTTTGTCCGGGAGGGCTTCACTTTCCTCGAATGGAACAGGGCGGCAAACGGCAGCAGCGATAATTACGGCGATGCGGAGACTGTGCGGAACCTGACGGCTGTTGACGGTGACGTGGTGACGCTGTATGCGCAGTGGACACAGGTCCCGACGCATACGATTACCTTTGACGCGAATGACGGCTCCGGACGGCTCAACCATCAGACGGCAGAGGAAGGGGTACAGACGCATCTGGCCGCGAACATGTTCGCCCGGGAGCATTACACCTTCTCCGGCTGGAACACCGCCGCGGACGGCAGCGGTACGGCTTATGGGGATCGGGCTTCGGTGAGCCTGAATGCGGACCTGCTGCTGTATGCGCAGTGGACGCCGGATAACTGCCGGGTGCGGTTCGATGCCAACGGCGGCCGCGGATCGATGCCGGATCAGGTCATCGCCTGCACTCCGGAAGGGGAGGCGCTGCATTTACACGAGTTCACACGGGACGGTCACGGTTTTACGGGCTGGAACACCCACTCCGACGGCAGCGGGATCTCCTATACGGACGGACAAACGATCGTTGTCACAGAAGATCTGACGCTTTACGCTCAGTGGATCGCAAATACACATACCATCACATTCATCGCCAATGGCGGGACCGGGATCATGCTGCCGGAGACCTTTAGTTACGGACAGGCCCTGAACCTTACTGTCAACAGTTTCACCCGTGAAGGGCACAGCTTCAGCGGATGGAACACTGCGGCGAACGGGAAGGGCGCGGCCTATGCGGACGAGGCGAGCGTGACCATTTCGGAAGACCTGACGCTTTATGCCCAGTGGACCGCAAATATCTATACCGTAAGCTTCAGCGCGAATGGCGGCAGCGGTGATATGGCCGCTCAGCCCTTCACGTATGGAGTTTCACAGGCGCTGAGCGTTCACAGCTTTATCAATCCGGGATACGGCTTCACCGGCTGGAATACGGCAGCCAATGGCAGCGGACAGACATATACCGACGGACAAGCCATCACGGTCAGCGGTGACATGACGCTTTATGCCCAATGGACAGCGAACATTCATACCGTTGCCTTTATCGCAAATGGCGGTACGGGGATCATGACAGCCGAAACATTCAGCTACGGCACAACACAGACGCTGACCACGAATGCTTTCACCCGTGAGGGATACAGCTTCAACGGCTGGAATACCGCGGCAGACGGAAACGGGGTGTCATATAGGGATGGAGCAAATGTCTCCATAACCGGAGACCTGATACTTTATGCCCAGTGGAGTCCCCTTACCTATACAGTGAGTTTTAAAACAAACGGTGGAAGCGGAAACATGTCCGACCAGGTATACACTTACGGGGTCTCACAGGCACTGACGGTTCATACCCTGACACGGACAGGCTATGGATTCACCGGCTGGAACACAGCCAGTGACGGAAGCGGACAGTCTTATACCGACGGACAGATCGTCATGGTCAGCAGTGACCTGACGCTTTATGCCCAGTGGGAAGCGAACATTCATACCGTTACCTTTATCGCCAATGGCGGTACGGGAATCATGACAGCCCAAACATTCAGCTATGG
>DAIMGK010000074.1:0-21245 GCA_036723985.1 Flexilinea sp. | reverse complement strand
TCCTCCCCCGCCTCAACTTCGGCGCCTACTGCTACAACGCGGCGGATATCGGCGGCAAGTTCATCGACGGAACCGTAAAACCTTCCGCTGATATCCTTTCCGTCCAGTTCATCACGGATGAGCTCCGCGCAGATCTCACTGGCGGCAGAAGCACCGGCTTCACATAAGTGATCCGCGTCATAAAAAAGACCGTCCGTGAAAATCTCATCCCTGCCTTTCAGCATATTCATATCAAAAAAATGGACGCCTTTTTCCCGGGCATAAGCGGCAAGATAATCGATCGCGTCCTGATAATTGCCGATATTTAACAATTCCATCGTTGAGAATGGGGAGCTTACCAGGAATAATTCAATATTTTCCGATTTGCACAGGCTGATGATCTTATCAACATAGTCTTTCCCGTGTTTTAATATCAGATTCTCGTCAAAAGCGCCTTTGGAAGAAACCGGATAAGGCCGGGAAGAGCAGGCTGATCCCTTATCATATCCCTTGATCGTCTGATAATAATCCACTGTATAATTCGTGCTTTCCGCCCATCGTTTCTGTTTCACATTGTCCGGAATATAGTCTTCCCACAATATCCTGTCCCGGAAGCGGTACAGCCTGGAAACCGCATAGATCTTTTCGGAAGGGCCGAAATCACTAAGTATATATCTGACCTTTCTGAGCCCTGTCAGCCTGTCCAGGCCCAGCAGTTTGGACTGCGTATGCAGGTTCCCGTTATCGATCAGTGCGGACCAGTCAAGGTCAAACAAAATGATCCGGGGCTTGAAGTCTTCGATCATTGCTTCCGTAATATAGTATTTTGAGGTTATATCCATCCCGGAAATAGACGCGTTATATACATTGCCGAGACCGAGCTTTTCTTCGAAGACCAAGGGATTAAATCCGAAGAGAAAGTGGGAATTCCCGACGATCACCATATCAATGTTTTGTCCCTGTTTCTTCATCCGCTCCATGTCATGAAGGTAAAAATCAGCCCGGGACATCGGAACCAAAAGATAAGTCAGTATCCGGATCGCCGCGGCCAGCATTAGGATCAGTGACAGGAGGGAAACGGTCTTTTTCAGGTTATTCTTCATAGAATGATCCCCGCTTAAAAATTCGCATAGATGAAATCTTTCGCGATATCCTTACCGCTTCCGGCAAAAAGGATCATGGTTACGATCAAAATGACATAAACAGCGTTGCGCACAAGGAAATGCGTTTTATTCTTCACCGATCCCCATTTCCCAAGTTCGCATAAAATATCAACTGCGCACATCATGAGAAAAGCGGCGAGAATGATGGGTATGAACCGCTTTTCTGTTCCCGGAAAGAGCAGATACGGCTGCAGCAGCAGCCCGCCGTTGAAGTCATGCCGTATCCACTGAAGCATCCGGACCGCGCTTTTTACGGAGTCCACCCGGGTAACGAAAAAAAGGAAGCAGAGGATGCAGAAAGTCCGGATAACTCTGAAACAATGCCAGACTTTGTTTTGCAATGATATATGGAAAAAGGTCCGCATCTTTTTATATACCGGTTCGGCCGTCTGGCTGAAAAGCATTATCGCCATGTTCAGCCATCCCCAGATCAGAAATGTCCAGTTCGCTCCATGCCACAGGCCGCTCGCGGACCAGACCCAGAACATAGCCATGAAAGATACGAGGAACTTTGCAGCAGCCGGGGGGAATCTGTTTCTGATGCGCGCTGCCCTCTTTGATCTGGATATCGGAAAGAAAAGATAATCACGGAACCAGAGGCCGAGCGTAATATGCCATCTCCGCCAGAATTCATCAACAGATACGGAAAAGTACGGCTGCCTGAAATTTTCTTCGAGCGTAATTCCGATGATATGGGAGATCCCGGTGACGATGTCTATGTATCCGGAGAAATCCGCGTAGATCTGGATCCCGTACAGAAGCATCACAAATAAAATATGGATCCCGAAATAATTCTCATAATTGCCGAAAATTTCATTGACCGTGACCGCCAGCTTATCGGCGATGATCAGTTTTTTGAAATAACCCCAGAGTATCCGGCTTGCGCCTTCACACAGGCGGTCATAGGAGAAGCGGTGTTCCGCAAAGAGCGTCTTCCCCAGTTTGTCAAAGCGGCTGAACGGCCCCTGTATGATGTGCGGGAAAAAGGACACGAAGGTCAGATATCGGAAAAAATTCTCTTCAGCCTGATATTTTCCACGGGATACGTCCAGCATATATCCGACCGCGTCAAAGGTATAAAATGACATTCCCAGCGGAACGATCGGAGAGAAAGCGGCAAATAACTTTTCTCCTTCGGGGATCCCGATCAACCCTGACACGGAATCCAGCAGAAACCGTCCGTATTTCAGCACGACCCATACTCCTATTGTCAGGACCAATGCTGCCGCCGTCCAGGCTCTTTTTTTGGTTTCAGCCCTTTTTTTGTATCTTTCTTTTTCGTCTTTGTTTTCAATGTTCCGGACATTGGCCCGAAGCTCTGTATTTACGGCGTTGATCTGCCGGGCCGCCAGCCAGGTGAAGAAGGAACAGGAAATAATATAAATCAAATATTGCGGCCCTGCCCAGGCATAAAAAACGAGATTCCCGAGGAGCAGGATACACCACTGCAGTTTCCCCGGTATCAGAAAATAGAAAAGGGCCAGGATCACGAAAAAGCATCCGAAAGAAAAACTGAACAACGACATACAAGCAATTATTATAATATAAATTCAGGAGACGCAAGTCTCCGGCCGGTTTTGGAAAAGCAGGCGTCAGGGAGGATCTTTTCCGCTGACGTGAAAATTCCGTTTGTCCTTTCCTGTAATGATTTATTTCTTTTCCCCGGTGAGGGAATTATAATCTTGCGGATAAGGGTTCATATTCCGCCACAGTTTCAGATTTATTGTCCCTGACCGGGAAAAACAAAACCGAATAAAGATGAAGATCCCGGGGGCGTAAATCGAGGAAGGAATTTTCCGCTGAATCATTCATTGATCAGGAATGTGAACGAAATACGATCATACGGGAGAAGTTGGAGACCTCCGCCTCCCAAAGGTCGAACGAGGTAAATTTATGAGCAACAAACGCGTTTTAACAATTCAGGATATTTCCTGTGTGGGGCAGTGCTCGATCACTGTAGCGCTGCCGATCATTTCTGCCTGCGGGATCGAGACCGCGATCCTGCCGTCCGCGGTACTTTCCAACCATACCGGCGGATTTAAAAGCTGGACCTTCCGGGACCTGACAGAAGATATGCCGAAAATCGAGCAGAAATGGATCGAAGAAGGCATTCAGTTCGATGCCATCTATACCGGCTATCTGGGCAGCGCCCATCAGATCGACTATGTAAAACACATTTTTGAGACCTGCGGCAAGCCCGGCTGTCTCCGGATCGTTGATCCCGCCATGGCGGATTTCGGGAAGCTCTATGCCGGATTTGACATGGAATTCGCCAAAGCCATGGGCAGGCTTTGTGAATCGGCGGATTATATCCTGCCGAACATCACGGAAGCCAGCCTCATCACGGGGATGGAATACAGGGAAACCTATGACCATGCCTATGTTGAAGAGATGGAACAGCGGCTGGCGGCTCTCGGCCCGAAAACCGTGATCCTGACCGGCATCAGCTATGAGCCTTCCACCACCGGCGTGGTCGTGTATGAAAACGGTGAGGAAAAATATTATAAACACCACCGTCTCCCGAAGGGAAGCCATGGGACCGGGGATGTTTACGCTTCTTCCTTCACCGGCGCCTTGATGCGGGGTTTCTCATCCTATGATGCCGCCCGCATCGCCGCGGATTATACTGTCCGCTGCATCGAGCATACCCAAACCGATCCGGATCACTGGTACGGCGTCAGTTTTGAAGCTGTCCTTCCGGAACTGATGAAGGCGCTGGCGTCATAAGGGATCATCTGTCAGAGGTAAGTGCCTGTATCAGAAAGGGACGGTTCCCTTCGGCTCAGTTCTGAGCCTGCGGAAACCGTCCCTGTCCTTTTAATACGGTCCGGGTAAGAAATATTACCGGGCGTTAATTTCCCGCGAGGCCGAAACCTCCGGGGTTGAATCCGGTACTGTGCTCCGGCACGGGTGTGATCAAACCGGTTTCATGTTCCGGTACAGGTGTGATCAGCCCTGTTGCATGCGTCGGTACAGGGGTCGGTTCTTCCCAATGGTTGGTCGTATATATGAACGAGGCGGAGGCGCCGTCTGTGTTATTGTACGCGTAAATATCAACGGAATGAGACCCTTCATACACGAGGGGACCGCAGATCTGCTGCGAGCCGTACTGCGTGCCGCTGCTTACCTGGGCGGATCCATCGACACTGATCGTGATCGTATTGGCTCCATCCGTGGACCAGTAAACAGTCGGGCAGTTTCCCTCCCATCCTTCGTAACTGTCGGGATAGAATCCGAGGATCTCTACAGGGACCCGCAGCCCGGTCGCATGGGTCGGGACCGGTGTCGGGTAATACGGCTCCTGTGTGGGATAATAACTGTTGACAACATTGATCTTTACCCATATGGTCTGACCGAAATTTGTTCCCCACGGGGTGCTCATCTGCCAATAACCCCGGTATGTCCCTTCATCGTAAGGGGCGATCAGGTCAACGGAAAGGTCGACGTTCTGCCCGGGTAAAACCGTTTCGGAAACATAAATATTCTGTCCGCTCATCTGGTCACCGGAGACGTAGATCAAAGAGTAGTCCGGTGTCCAGGTGCAGGAACCTGTATTCTGTACGCGCCAGGTCTTACGGAACTGTTGTCCCGGATCCAGCTGAGTACCGTCCGTGATCGTTATATCGGCAACGAAAACCATCCCGTTTGTACAGGCCGGAGCCGGAGGCTGTGTCGGGATAATGGCCGGAGGGATGATAGGTGACGGCGTAGGAAGCTGGCTCGGGCGGATGATGCCGGCCTCGGCTTCATTGTAATCCATCTGGAAAAACCGGTCGGCGATCGACTGTGCTGTCCCGTCTTTGAACATATCCGTGAGATGGCCGTTAATGACAGATGTCAGCGCGGATCCTTTTCTCAGGCCAAAGGCATAATCCTCTTTCGCGAAGCCTTCATAGAAAAGCTGGTAATTCCCGGTTTCCCGGTAGAGATCCTCAAAAACATCCTGATCCATCAGGACCAGGTCCACATTACCGTTGTCCAGTGCCCGCATCGCTTCTTTTACGCCGGTATAAGTGAAAACATTTTTTGCATCGACATATCCGCCGCCTACAAGATTTGTTTTGATCCACTGGTCAAAGCTCGTGCCCTTCTGCGTACCGATCTTGAGATCATGAAAGTCAGCAAGCCCCACAGACTGGGGGACCTGCATGGAAGAAAGGGCGATGAATTCGGCATCTCCATTGTAATAGACCTTGGAAAAATCGATCTGTTCCTGACGGTCATCTGTCTTTGAGAATCCGCCGCCGATCACATCGACCTGGCCGATATTCAGCGAATCGATCAATCCGTCAAAAGCAATATCGATCACATTCAGCCGGACATTCATTCTGCGGCTGACCTCTTCCATCAGCGCCACGTCGATCCCGGTCAGTGATCCCGCATCATCGTAAAAAACGAACGGGATATAATCCGGTGATGTTCCCATTCGCAGTTCACCGTTCTTCAAAACGTCGTCCAGGTCATCCGCGGAAACAGCGGCAGCAGCAAAAAGCATAATAAAAATGAGAACAATATAGATAAGTTTTTTCATTTTTCCTCCATATCTGTCCGGATGAACCGGAACCTTTGAAATTATACCGCTACTTCAGCTGATCGATCTGTTTGACCAGAAGCTCGCGGGTCTTGCGCTGGTTATTTTTCAGCACATCCAGGATCATGCCTGAGCAGAAGAACAGAAGTGCTGCGATATAAAGAAAAATACTGACAAACAGCGTGGGAAAGCGAAGAACAAGATGGGTGCGGGCGAATTCATGCAGGATCGGGATAAACAAAATCGTCCCGAGCAAAAAACATAAAATGGAAAGCACGCCGAAAAACCACAGCGGCTTGTAGTCCCGGAACAGCATGATTATGGTCTTGATCACGCGGAAGCCGTCCGAAAAGGTGTTCAGCTTGGATTCAGAACCGGCGGGCCGGTCCCGGTATTCGATCGGGATCTCTTTGACCAGGTAATTCCCGTCCAGCGCGAAGAGAGACATTTCCGTTTCCACCTCGAAGCCTTTGGACAGCAGCGGATATTCCTTTACGAACCGGCGGTTCATTGCCCGGTAACCGGTCATGATATCCTGAAGGTCGCCATCAAAGAAGGAGTTGACCATCCAGCGGACCAGTTTATTCCCGAAATCGTGGAACGGCCGTTTGTTTTCTTCAAAATAAGTGGTGTTCAGGCGGTCGCCGATCACCATATCGGCCTGCTTCTCAAGGATCATGCGCTCCATCTTCGGGGCATCTTCAGCGGGATAGGTGTCATCCGCGTCTACCATGATATAGCAGTCCGCGTCGATCTCGCTGAACATGGTACGGAGGACGTTTCCCTTCCCCTGTTTGTATTCATTCCTGACAATGGCCCCGGCAGCCCGCGCCAGATTGCCGGAACCGTCGGTGGAATTATTGTCGTATACATATATATCCGCTTCGGGCATGACCCGTTTGAAATCCCGGACAACTTTTTCGATCGTCAGGGATTCGTTATAACAGGGGATCAAAACAGCTGTTTTTCCTGAAGCCATAAAATTTTCCTTTTCGTAACAGTTATTCAGAAGGGGACGGTAATTATCCGAAGGATGGAACCGTCACCTGTAAGGCATACCTTGAGAGGCGTACTTCTCCGAAAGCCGGAGCTTCGCCCCCGGCATTTGCCTTGGAAGATCCGTCCCCGTTGGTACGGAAGAACGGTTTCTGCCGCTGACCGTCATTTAACCAGTCCCAGAGTCTCCGCGATCCAGGGAAGATAATAATAGAGAGCCCCCAGAATGATAATGAGAGAAATGAGCAAAGCGAATAATAAACTGCGGCGCCTGCGGCTCTTCCGCATGATCTCAACGGTCTCATCAAGGGCGACTTTTTCCGCGTCTACAAGGGCGATCATCGTAATGTTGTCCATCTCGGCTTCGATCTCATGAAAACGGGACGAACGGATCTTTCCGGGGGCTTTATAGCAGCTGTTGATCTGCTGAAGCGCCTGGCGGACACGGGTGCGCCGTTCCAGCCATTTGTTTTCCCGGGCAAGCGTCGGCTGTGTTTCAATAAGAAGCGGCGGGATCGATTCATACAGCGCTTTGCCGGTACGGCGAAGCTGATAAAGCGGTTCAACGGAGAAAACTTCTTCAGGGAACTGGATCCCAAAATCAAATTCGGCGATCATTTCCGCCCAGCGCAGGACCTCATCCAGCCATGAAATGGCGTTCAGGTAAGGATTCGTCTCGGGGTCGACTTTGATCTCTTTTTCCAGGATCAGGCGCTGCCGCTGCAATTCGGTTTGCAGCTGGAAGATTTTCTCACCGTCGGGAATGGAAGCCGCAAAGATCTCATCGATCTTTGCCACGATGGTATCGGTATGGTCCCGGTTGGGGTCAAAGACCTTCTGCACTTCCTGATATTTCTGCGACATCTGGTCGATCTGCGCTTCGGCGTTTTCCTTTATGACCATAAGCCAGCCGGGATAAGTCTGCAGGTTTTCATTGGTGAAAGAATCCAGGATGCGTTTTGCCGAGCGGAAATCTCCCTGTTTGGCGAACGCGTCCGCCTGTTCCGTGACGGCTTTCAGGGAAGCATATACACGCTCTATGCTGCTTTTTTCCGCTTTCATCTGCATGATCTGCGTGCGGAAATTGTTGATCCAGCTGCGGGATTCTATTTCAGTAAGCAGAACATCCGCTTCCGGAAGACATTCCGGGCCGGCAAGCAGGCGGCTCTCAAACACATTCTGCATCTGCGCAAATTCGTTATTTTCCTGATCTGCCAGCTGATTTACCTGGGATTCCAGTGTCCCGATGTCGCCCAGCAATTTCAGGTCGCGGATGTTGCGTTTGTCAAGACGCTGGAGGCGTTCGCGGATGTATCGGATCTGGGTGGACGTCTTCTCATCCAGGACCGTGTCCGTACCGAAATCGAGGTCGAGGAACGTCTGGAGCTCAAGAACGTCTTTTTCTTCATCTTCCCGTTTGGACGTGATCGACTTTTGCAGCTGGGCGGCTTCCACCGAATAGAAGAAACTCAGAGACTGCCCGATCAGGTCTTCGGCTTTCAGAAGATCATCCTGTTCGAAAGCGGTACGGGCTTCGCGCAGAAGGCGCTGGGATTGCTCGATCCGAAAAGCCTGCTCGATCTTGTCTGCCCAGAGCTGGATCTGCTGGTCAGCCATTTCTTCTTCGCTGATCTTATTATGGATAAAGTCAACGCCGGCGGCGTAGTTGTGTTCATCATAAAACTGCTGGAGAGATTCGAGGATCAGGTTGAGCTGGCGTCCGCGGTCGTTCCGGCGGTTGTAGTTGGTAACGGCAAGGGAGATCTCGTTCTGCAGGTCGGGATCTTTGCTTTCGCGGGCGATCCGGAGGGCACGGGAAAAACAGGAGTTGCTCTGTTCTTCATCGGTTTTGTCGGAGAGCGCGGCGCCGCGCCAGAACATGGCGAGGAGGGCTTTGACGGAGGTGAGTTCGTAAAGGGGGCTGCCTTCGAGGCCTTCGGCGGCCTGCAGGGCTTCCTCGGTGGGACCGGCGGCGGAAAGGGCTTTGAAATTGTTGATCTGGTCAGCGGAATCGTGCAGCAGCTGCATGCGGGTGAGGATCCGCTGGGTGGCGGCGGCCGATTCGGGGGGCTGGGGGGTGTTTTCGTCGTTGTAGAGGTCGCTGATGGAGCGGGTGAGACTGCGGGCGGTCTTTAGGTCGGCGTCGGTGCAGACGAGGGCACTCAGGACGTGATCGCTGATCTGGCGGAGTTCGTCGTTGAGGGTCTGGGTCTTGCGGTTAAGGGCTTCGGCGGCGTTGATGCGGCGGAGCTGAGCGGTGATGAATTCTTTCTGCGGACCGCTGCTGAGATAGGGCGTGACTGCGTCGAGCCGTTCGGAGGCGGCGCGGAGATCGTTCTTTTGCAGGTCGCTGTCGATATCGAGGGTGGTTTTCTCCATGAGGTAGTTCAGGGAAGCTTCGTAGCGTTCACTGATCTCCTGATGGAGCTGGTCGAGACCGGGGGCGTGAGGGTCGTCTTTAAGGCAGTTGTCGAGGGAGGTCTTCCAGGAGAAGATCTTGTTGAGTGTGAGGTCGTCCTCGTTGTAGAACTGGCGGCGGATGGTTTCGATATCATGGCGGACGCGGTCGCGGGTCTGACGGGCCTGATAAAGTTCCTGCCGGAGTTCGTTGATGGTGTCGGTTACGGAGGTGGGGAGGGAGACTTCTCCCAGATAATCATCCTCACCGCTGCCTGCCGGCTTCCCGGTTTCGGCTGCCATGCGGATGTTGGCTTCGGCGGTGGAGAGTTCGCCTTCCTGGAGCGCGAGGCGTGCCTGCCGGCAGTATTCTTCGGAGCGGCCGGCGACTTCGGTCAGAATGTCGCTCTGGAGGCGCTGGTTCTTTTCGCGCAGCTCGGCAATACGGGCGGAGGCCTGGATGGCCTGTTCGGAATCGGGATCGAGATGTTCCAGTTCCTGGATCAGGACAGTGAGAAGGCGGGAGTTGTTGTTGATAAGGACGCGGAGGTTTTTGTTTTCGGCGTCTTCAAGGGAGCGGATCGACTGTTCGAGGCGGATGATCTCCTGAGAAGCGGAAGGCGTGAGACGGTAAGTCCAGGAAGAACCGTCAGCGCGGACCATCATGCGGAGGAGAGCTTCGCGTTCTTCTTCGACGTCGAAGAGTTTGATATGCAGGGATTGAAGGTCGAGAGCGTCGTACTCATTGAGGAGTTCGAGAGCTTTCTGGTAAGCGGACTGGCCGCCTGTCTCCCGGAGGGCGCTGACTTCGCGCTGGATGCGGAGCCCTTCGCCGAGGATCTGGGACTGGCGGCTGAGTTCCTCTATCTGCTGGCGGAGCTGGGGGTTGTCCTGCCAGTGAGGGTATATGTCCCGGGCAGCCTGAAGGGAGTCTTCGGCTTTGACCTGGTTGAATTCGTCGCGGATGTAGTGCTCGGCGTCAGTGCATTTCCGCTGGGCGGCTTTGATGCGGGAATCGTCGTCATTCTTCTGCAGGCGGGTGTTGATTTTCCGGTAGGAGGGATGGGTGATGAGGATATCGTGAGGAATACGGTTCATCATCATCCGGGCGGTGGCGGGGTTTTTGTCGCAGTTCTCCTGGGCGGAGAACATGATCTTATCGTAGACGCGGTATTGGTCGAGGAGGGCGGAGAGTTCGCGGCGGTTTTCTTCGTCGAGGACGGACAGATCCTTTTGGAGCTGGACTTCGGCGCTGGAGAGTTTCCATTTGAGGATGAGCTGTATGATGGTTTGTTTGGCGGCGTTCTGTTTATCCATATTTCCTCTTTCGATGGTGATGGCGGGGTTACTGCAGGATGGGTTCGACGACGGAGCGGTCAAACCAGACGGAGAAGGTTCCGTGGCAGAAGGATTTGCCGGGGTCGTCGGTGCAGCCGGAAGCGGGGGCGACGAGGTTGGCGTTGCCTCCGAGGACGAGGATGGGCTGGGTCTCGGAGGGGATGTCGGAGTACTGGCGGATGTAGGAGGCGCCGGTAACCTGGAGGTCGTCGGTGGTGGCGATCTGGCTGCGTCCGATGTTGAAGGGGATCTCGATGTTGATGGCTTTGTCGGTGTAGGTGACGAGTTTGCCGGTGACGGGGGTGTAGGCGAAGACGTTGCCGAGGTTGTTGACGAGGGCTTCGGAATTGAAGAGGGTGACGGAGGCGTTGAGGGGGACGGTCACTGTTTGTCCGAGCATGGCGTTGAGCCGGGCGTCGGCTGCGGGGATCTCGGTGACTTCGGGGGCGGGGGGTTCTCTCTGTATGATTTGGTCATTATCCTGTTCGGCGGGGAGCCGGGGGGATTCGAGGGTAGGGATCATGGTGGGTGTGGGGACGGTGGTAGGGGGCGGGGTAGGGAATTCGGGCTGGACGGCGGCGGTCTGGGCGACTGCCATGATGAGCTGGCTGCTGTCGGCCTGGTATTGGGCGGCGGAGGTCTGGATGGCGTCGAGTCCGCGCTGGAGGTCGGCGTTTTTCCGCATGGAGGAGGTAAGGAGGAGGGCAGCGAGGGCAGCGGTGATGATGGCGGCGAGGAGGGCGGCGATGGAGAGGACGCGCATGGAGTGGATGGTTTTGCGCTGGTCCTGGATGGCGGTCTTGGTGCGGGAGAGTTCGTCCTGAAGGTCGAAGAGCTGGGTGCCGCGGTTTTTGAAGGTGAAGAAGCGGTCGCTGACGATGGAGGCGGATTTAGGGCTGTTGAGGTAGCGGGTGGTTTCGAGTTTGGTGTCGTTGGAGGAGAGGTCGTTGAGGACGGAGTCGATGACGGCGAGGGTCTTCTGGTCGGCCTGTTCCTTGCGTTTGAGGGTGATCTCGTTGTTGAGCTGGTCGAAGGTGTAGGGGGATTCGGAGTAATGGAGGTTGATGACCTGGTTGGCGGCTTCGAATTCGCCTCTGTCGATGAGGGAGCGGATGTAGGTGAGGTTCTCCATGTCGAGGCGTTTGCGGAGGATCTTGATTTGTCCGATTTTCTGGAGGATCTCGGGGGGCTCGCCGGCGGTTTGTTCTTTAGCGAGGGAATAGTAGATGGATTGGAAGATCTCGCTGAGGCGGGCTTTGACGATGTCGCCGAGGACCATTTCGCGGTTTTCGTAGCGGATGGGGCAGGTGTAGACGATGGGGGAGACGGACTGGATCCAGTCGATGGAGTCGACGGCTTCCTGGGTGACGAAGTATTTTTCGGGGCGGATGTTCTGGCTCCAGAGGTCGATTTTGTCGATGATGGTGGTGAGGAGGGGGTCGAGGTGCTGGCGGACTTCGGGGCTGTCGAAGGCGCTGCGGTTGAGGCAGAAGTCGTTGAGGCGCTGGAAGAAGCCAGTGGGGCGGAGCATGTTGAAGTTGTCGGTGCGGTCGGCTTCGAGTTTGAGGGCTTTGGCGGTTTTGACGGCGTTCTCGATGAGGGGGTCGCCGGATTTGGGGGCGGCGGGCTCGGCGGCCTTTTTCTGATCAGTTTTTTCCTTTTTGGTTTGAGCGGCGGAGGAGGTCCGGGGGGCTTCGGGGGTGTCGGGTTTGGGATCGGGCCGGGGGTCATCGGGGGCAGCGGGTTTGGAGGGGGTGATATCGGCGGGGGTGTAATAGAGATCGGAGAGGATGGGGTCGCTGACGCGGAGGGTGGAGGTGCTGAGTTCGGAGATGAGCTGGGGGTCGGTGAGTTGTTTGCGCTGGTAGCGGTCGAGGTAGTCCCAGGCCTGGAGGACGCTGCGGATGGTCTGGATGTAGTCGAGGATATGGCGGCGGAGGTCGGGGAGGGTCTGGGACTGGCCGATTTTGGCGGTAATGATTTCGGAGAGGCGGTCGAAGGAGCTGAGGGTGCCGGGGACGTCGCGGTCGAGGATGGCTTTGACGGTGAGTTCGAATTCGATATGGGGGATGAGGTCGATGCGGCTGTACCATGCCTGGGTGAAGCGGAGGGCAGCGGCAGCCCATGCGGGGTGGGAGGAGATAGCGATCTGGCGCGGGGGGAGGGCGGTGGAGAGGTCCTTCGGGGGGTTGTGGGTGAGGGCGGTGAGGGCGCGCTGGTTGAGGATGTCGGGGGTGTCGGAGGTGCCGAGGGTGTTGTTCTGGGTCTGGAGGCGTGCCTGGTCGAGGGCGGTGATGATGGCGTCCCAGATGGAGACGCAGCGGTTTTGTGCCCGGAGTTCGTTGAGGGATCCGGAGAGGAGGTCGCTGATGAGGGCGGCGAATTCGGTTGAGAGGGGCGGGAGCTCGCTGTTGAAGGTGTAGGTACTGAGGAGGGGGATGAGGGCTTTGCGGTTCTCGGCCTGGATGGGGTAGGTGAGTTTTCCCTTGAACTGGAGATCGGCCATCTTTTTCCCGTAGATGATTTCGGGGAGGGTCTGGCAGAATTTGCGGATATCGTCGGCGAGCTGGGAGGGCTCGGCGTTGGCGCGGGCGATTCCCCAATCGATAAGGGTGATGCGGATCTGTCCGCCGTGTTTGTACCAGAAGAGGTGTTCGAGTGGTTTGATGTCGACGTAGGCGATTTTGTTTTTGGCGCAGGCGCGGAGGAGTTTGGCGAATTGGAGGAGGATGGAGAGACGATCGGTGAGGGATTCGGGGAGCTCCTTTTCGGCGTGGGTGCCGATGGCGGCGGTCTGGAGCTGGAGCTGGGATTCGTCGGAATTGAAGAGGTTGGAGAATTCGGGGTTGAAGCGTTTGGGGTCGTCGGTGATGATGGTGGGGACGGGGATATAGCCGAGGCGTTTGAGGGGATCGGGTTCGCTGAGGACTTCGTTTTTGAAGATCTGGTTGACTTTGGGGAGGACGCGGAGTTCGCCGCCGCCGTTGTCCTGGTTGGGGGTGATCTTGAGGAAGTAGGCGGTGTTGGTCTCGGGGTCGGTGAATTCGTAGGCAAGGGTGGATCCGCCGCGTTTGTTGAGCCCTGTGTATTTGAGGGGGATGGCGCGGTTCCTGTCGGTTACGCTGTTGATGCTGCGGATCATTTGGTCGAAGTATTGTTCATTCATAATGGTCTCTTTCTTCATCGGTGAGATAGGTAAAGGTTTTTTCGTTGGTATCGAGGAGGATGGCGGTGCGGGGGGTGTTTTTGGTTTTGATGCCCGCGCTGCCGGGGTTGATACCGAAGCGCTGTTTGCCGTTTCCATAGGGTATGGGGCGGCCTTTGAGGTCGGGGGTGAAGAACTGCCACATGGTGAGCATGGCGGTGCGTGAGTAGGTGAAATACCCGGGGGTGTGGGTATGCCCGAAGAGGAAGTGGGGGGTGCCGAGGTGTTCGGGGTCTCCGAAGAGTCCGCGGGTGACGGTGTTGACGTCCCGGGGGAAGAGGTAGCTTTCGCAGGGCTGGGGCTGGTAGTCGCTGTTGCGGTGGCAGGGGTAGGTGCAGCCGTGGAAGAGGGTGAATTCGGGGGCGCCGGTGCGGGGCATGGGGAGTACGGTGTCCCGGGTGAGGAGTTCGAGGAGGCGTTGGTTGTTCCCTTTGGCGAGGAGGTCCCGCCGCTGCCTGAGCTGCTGGGTGTATTTGCCCTGGTCTTTGGCTGTATGGTCGCGTTCGGGATGGGCGAGCCAGTATTCCCAGTTGCCTTGTACGGCGGCTGTTGTTTTGAGGAGGTTTATCATGAGGGCGTCGAGGATGGGCTGGGTCAGGTCTTCGGTGTTGGTGGCCTGGTCTGAGTGCCCGAAGAGGTCACCGAGGAGCCATATGTCATCGATACCGCCGGGCTGCTGCTCTGCGGTGCGGATGAATCGGGTGAGGGCTCCGGCGTTCTCGTGGAGGTCGGAGAGGATCAGGTGACGGTGGTTCAGTGTGCCCGCCTTTCTTCTGCCGCGGCTGTGCTGTGCCGCAGGATGTGATGCAGCAGCTCCCGCAGGGGTGCCGGGGCGTCTATGGCGTTGGCTGCGTCCCGGATGCGGTCGGGGGCGGCGGGGCTGCCTTTCAGCTTGCGTTCGAGGGGGTACAAGCGGATGATCTTTGGTCCGGGGGTGGTCATGGCTGCCCGGATTTGGGTCACGATGTTTTGGGGGCTCAGGGATATACGGACGGCGGCTGTTATGGGTGGGGTGACGCCGTCCCATGTGCCGAGCTTCCCGTAGGCTTCGCCGGTGAGAGGCTCTTTGGCCAGGGGGATGCTGACCTGGGTGATCCATTCGTCATATGCCAGGGTGTTTCTGCCGTCGGGTCTCCAGAATCGGTCTGCCATCTCTTCCCGATAGTCAGTTTCTGTCCGGATGGTCAGCTTGGCGTTGGCTGCTATCAGCGCCGATGCACTGTCCCCGATCGGCTGCCCGGCCAGGTTCCCGCCCAGGGTGCCGCGGGCCCGGATCTCGTCCGGGGATACGGACGCGGCACTTTCCGCTAACGCCGGTGCGTGTTCACGGATCAGCGGGGAGTTCGCTATGGCGTCAAGGGTCACCATCGGCCCGATCACAATACGCGGACCGTGCTGCCTGATGCCGTCCGTCCCTTCCAGTCCGCTGATATCGATCAGGCGCAGCGTCTCATGCATGGCGGGAGAGAACGTTGTGCCGCCTGCGATGATCCGGCTGTTGGGAAGAGAAAGCAGCGCTGAAACTTCCTGACTTTTTTGGACAGATATTATCTGTGAGCCCATTTAAACCATTTTCCTTTCTTTCTACATATATCATAACGCATTTTTTTATAACATGGTTTCTTTTTCAGGAAGAAATTCTGCATGATGTGTATTTCGGGGATAAAGTGAAGGAGAAAATGGATATTAAATGGAATAGATCCGTTTGGATCTTTTCAGAACAGGGTACTGGCGCGAAGCTCCCGCTGCGCCAAGGATCCAGGGAGAGTTAATAACTGATAGAGCGAGTCAGCGGGGACAGTTCTGTTGACTCGCACTGTATGGACGATAAATGTCCTGACCTTAGCGGTATTTCCCGTCAGCTGCGGGCCAACGAAAACCGTCCCATCTGACTCAAACGGAAAGTCTCTGTGTCAATGCTGGCAGTGAGGGCAGAAATGGGTGCCGCGCTGGGCAAGGGTGATCCGTTCGACCGCCGTGCCGCAGACGGGACAGGGCTGCCCCTGACGCTGATAAACGCGGAATTCATTCTGGAAATGGCCGCCTTTGTATGCCCAGTCAAAGCTGGAGCCGTTGTGGTCGACAGCGCTCATCAGCGTGTTCCGGATCGAATCCCGCAGCTGTCCGCATTCTGCTGGGCTCAGGCTTCCGCCGGGACGTGTGGGAAGGATCCCGGCTCCGAACAAAGATTCATCCGCGTAAATATTCCCGATCCCCGCGATAAACCCCTGATCCAGCAGGATCGCCTTGATGGGGCGGTTCTGTCCCCGCAGCTTCCCGAAAAGCCAGTCCGCGGTAAATTCTTCGGACAGCGGTTCGATCCCGAGGCCGATGAGGACTTTCTCCGGCTCGTCAGTGACCCATACGCGGCCGAATTTGCGGACGTCATTAAAAATCAGGCAGGTGCCGTCCGAGAAATGAAAGATCATCCGGTCATGTTTTCGCAGCGTATCGGGGTCATCCCGCTCACAGCGAAGATCCCCGCTCATCCGCAGATGGATCAGGATCGAAGGGTCATCCGTCTGAATGCGGATAAATTTACCCCGCCGGCTGACAGAAAGGATCTGCCGCCCGCACAGTGCCCGGCTGCATTCTTCCGGCGTCCCGCCGTAAATGAGCGTGTTGGAATTAAATAAATCGACAGAGGATATCTGTCGATTTATGATCGTTTCTCCTGTCATTCCGCCCGAACGCAGGGAGCGGACGACGGTCTCTACTTCAGGAAGTTCCGGCATTACTCGTGGAACAGGCTGCCGACGCTGACACCCCGGTTGACGCGGGAGATCACCTCGCCCAGCAAACTGGCAACCGAGACGATGTTCAGCCGGCCTTCAAAACGGGCCCGGGAGGGCTCCGTAATTTCGATGGAGTCGGTCGTCGTGAATTGTTTGGCCTTTGTAGCGGTCAGACGGTCTACAGCCGGTCCGGAAAAAACGGGATGCACAAAATATACATAAACGTTGGTAGCTCCGGATTCGTAGAGCAGATTGATGTCATTTGACATGGAACCCGCGGTATCGACCTCATCATCGCAGAGGATGCAGTCATGTCCGGCGACTTCACCGATAACGGAAAGCGCTTTGGCTTTGGCGTCATTGCCGGTGCGGCGTTTTTCGATAAATGCCAGCGGGATGCCCAGTTCTTCGGCGATGTTCCGGGCCTGTTTCGCGAATCCCAGATCCGCGGATACGACCACGGGATCCTTCAGCTTGCGCATCGCGATTTTCTGCTTCATGTCATCGGTAAGCATGTGGTAGGCGGTCAGAACGTCACCCGGGATCTTGAAAAATCCCTGGATCTGTCCGGCGTGCAGGTTCATCAGAATGTACCGGTCGGCCCCGGCTGCCTGGATCATATCCGCCACCAGGCGGGCAGTGATCGGGACACGCGGCTGATCCTTTTTATCGGAACGCGCGTAACACATGTAGGGAACGACGGCCGTGATCCGTGCCGCAGAGTCCAGATAGAGTGTCTGCAGGAGGATCAGGAGCTCCATCAGATTCCTGTTGACGGGACGGGATGTGGACTGGATCGCAAAACAATCCTTGCCGCGAACACTCCTGTCAAGTTTTACAAAAAGGTTCTCATTGGGGAACTCAATGATCTGCCGTTCAGACAATTCCATTCCCAGATAGCTTGCGATACTGTCCGCAAGGGGAAGGTTTCCGTTACCGCTGTAGAGGCTTATTTCACCATACTGTCCCATATCGTCAGTCCTTTATTTTTGAGGTAAACTTTACTACCCGCTTCGGGATTAAGTATAGCATATTTGGACAATGTTTTGAAAAAGTCAGGAATCAATCAGGAGCCGGATGAAAAAGATTTCGGTGACGGGGACGGCTGCTCGTCAGCGGAACTGCCGGCGGGTGGCAAACCGTCACTCACAATTTTTGAAAATTGATTTGACACAATTACATGAATAAGGTATGCTTATAGATGCGTCCGGGCGGGACCGGCGCGGCGGGGACTGTCGAACCTTGTCAGGTCCGAGAGGAAGCAGCAATAAGGCAGATCTTCCGGGCGCCGCCGGCAAACCTGTCCGGATGCATTTTTATATATTGAACGGAGGAAAGGCATGGCTGACAACAATACCCCTGAATTTTGTGTATATGATGATTCAGACTACCAGAAAGCATTCTGGGATGACGCGAACCGGGCATATGAAGATCAGTCCGAAGATATTGCCTTCAAAAAACTCCTCCCCGCATCCGGAAAGCGCATGCTGGAGATCGGGGCCGGCGCGGGACGAAATACACCGCGTTATTCCGGCTATGAAAAGATCTATCTCTTCGATTATGCCCTGACCCAGATGCAGCAGGCAAAACAGCGCCTGGGCGAATCATCCCGTTTTGTATTTGCCGCGGCGGATGTCTACCATCTTCCTTATAATGACAATGTGTTTGACGGAGCCACGATGATCCGTGTCATTCATCACCTGTCGGAGATCGATCCTGCCATCGCGGAGATCCGGCGAGTGATGGAAAAGGACAGCACCTTTATCCTGGAATTCGCGAATAAAAGGAATATCAAGGCGATCCTGCGCTGGATGACCGGGAAACAGAAATGGAATCCCTTTACCAAAGAACAGGTGGAATTCGTCAGGCTGAATTATGACAATCATCCCGATACCGTAAAAGCTTCACTGGAAAGACATGGATTCGTCATTGAGCGTGCCTTGTCTGTTTCCAATCTTCGTATCGGGGCGCTGAAAAACAACCCGGAGAATCTCAAGTGGATGCTGAAAGCGGAAGACAAGATGCAGGACGCGTTATCCGGGATCAAACTCAGTCCCAGTGTCTTTCTGAAATGCCGGCAGACGGAAGGCGGCAGCTATGATCCCAACGCGCCGATCTTCAAATGTCCTGCCTGCGGCAGCGTCCGCATGACGGAGAGCAAAGAGGCTGTCAGCTGTCCCGACTGCGGAAAAGTTTACCCCATCGTTGACGGGATCTATAATTTCCGGCTGGACTGATAAAAAACCGGCAGCGGTTTTGTTCCGCCCCGGGACAGAAAATTCTCATATCTGCGTTACAAAAAATGCCGCAAAGCGGCATTTTTTCTTTGATCCGATCCCCGGTATCCGAAAACTTCCGGGCAGCTATTCCGTGTATTCTTTCTCCGGCGTATAAGGGGAAAGGATACCGCTGATAAGGTCCGCGTAGGCACGGCGGAGGGTGTTGGATTTTCCTTCGGAGAACTGTTCACTCAATTCTCCCGGTGTAATGGAGAGGATCACCGGGATCGTTCCCTGCTTTGTCCCCGATTCGGAACGCAGGATGATCTGGCGGATCGTTTCCGCCCAGTCAAAGCTGATGGAAGCCAGCCAGTTGTCTTCCGTGCCTGCCGGAGGGGCGGAAATGCCCAGCAGCTGAACGTTCAGGCTGATGAGCTTTTGCAGCAGTTCCCCTGACACGGCTTCATCGGCGAGAAATACGGTATAGATAAAATTTTTCTGTATTTCATCAAACTGTGTGCTCCAGCTGTCCGGCGCGGAATTGCCGGGGAGCGCGATGACGTAGGGAAAGCTGACATAAGGCGCCAGAGAAGACATGCAGTTCCCGCAGAAATAATGTGCCCCGTTCAGGAAAGCTTCCTCCGCGCGGCTGCCCCACAGAAGGGAGTCATTCGGGATCAGGCCCGCGCTGCGCCAGTCATTGGCGTTGCTGGTGAGTGCCAGTCCTGCCAGAAACGGCAGGAAAGCTTCGTCATACTGAATGACCCAGGCGTTTTCATAAGCTGTTTTCGGGGAATCTGTCAGGATAAACTGCGTGTCCGGGAAACGCTGCGTCAGTGCCGAAACAGCGGTGGGTGCCTCTGCGAAGATCACATAATCCGTATCTTCATCGATCTCATCTTCTGATGATACCGTCAGACATTCATAAGCGTCCGTACAGACCGAATCCAGCGCTTTTGTGAGATTTTCCGTGATACCGGGAACATTTTCCGAGGGGAGAAACACGATCTTTTCCCGCCTGGGCAGAGGCGTAGGGGTCTCTGTCGGTTCCGGTGTGATCTCAACCTGCTCTTCGGCGGTTTCCGTCGGCGGCAGGGCTGTCTGCTTCGGCAGATTGCATCCGCTCAGCACGAAGAGGATCAGCAACAAAACGCCTGATAGGTGAAGAAAACGCTTCGCAGGATCTAACAGGCCGTCGGCTCCCGAAAACAACTTTGTAATTCTGTGATAAATAATGGCCATATGGACCCTGCTCCTGGTTGAGTGCTGCTGACCGTGATCATTCAGCAGTGTTGATTGTGTAAAAATACTCCCGCGGCAGATAAATCAAGCGGGAGCGTGATCGCCTTGCTTCTGATTAAATTATAACAGCTGAGTTCAGATTTATGAGCAGACTGTTTTTATAATTCGGCTTCGGCCTCCGGCACGTCTTCTTCCGTTTCAGCCGTATCCTGGGCATCTTCATCAATGTGCATGAAATTCCGGCGGAAATAATGATGAAGTCCGTAGGATAGCCGTTCAACCATCATTCCGTTTCTGTTGTTTTTGATATCGAAAAATGAATTGATATCCAGCCGGCCGATCAGCGAATCAATACGTTCATCGGTATCATTGCAGGCGGCATAATCGGACAGATGATCCTGTGTTTTGACCAGGAAATCATGCATGGTGCGGATATCCTTCTTATCGATAAGGCCGCCGCGTCCGCAGACCAGTGTATATCCTTCATTATATCGCTGCTCCATCTCATTCAGCGTGTTCAGCCACGCATCGATGTTGGCTGAACTGAGAAAAGGGACCTGTCCTTTCACGACGGAATCCCCGACAAAGATCACTCTGCGGGCGGGAATTTCGACCCAGGCAGAACCGGCTGAGGGACCGGGATGATACTGCAGATCAATGTGGAGCAGGCTCTGATGCAGGTCCAGCCGCTGGGAAAAGACGATTTCCGGGTAGATCCAGCGGAATCCGTTTTGAAGATGGATCGTTTCCCATACTGAGCCGGAATTGCGGCTGATGGGTTTGAAGGTCACGGGACGGTTTTGATAGATCCAGTGGACCTCTTCATGGGCGATGATCGTGCATTCCAGATAGCGGGACCCGATCGTCCGGTCGTAATGCGCGTCCATCAGGATGACCTGCTGCGGGATCTTTTTTCTGGCGGTTGCAGCGATCCGCCACAAACGGGCATGCTCCGGAAGCAGCGGGGCATCAATATATATGACCCGGTCATGCTGTATGATCGCTCCCAGCGTTACGCCTGTATATTCTGTTTCGATAATGATATTATCCGCGATTTGTTTCATTCAGACAGTTCCTGCCGCTTATTTCATAATAAATACCGCTATATTCTATCAAAAGAAATTCTTTCGGATAAAAACAAATGATGGTAAATCGTTAATTCTCAGCGTTCAGCATTCGAAGGGAGCGTGCGGGGACTGTCCCCGAAGGGGCCTGTCCCCCGGGAGCATGATCCTGACTCGGAAGACCGCTCACCGTTCAACCGTCCCGATAGTCTGTTTATTGCCGGAATTGAATAAACGACCCGGTGAAAAGTTTCGCTTCCGAGTCGGAGGTGAGTTAACCGGGGAACAGTCCCCGGAAGCCGGAGGTCGAGGGACAGTCACCTTCGACTCAATTCTGGTTTGGGTGTCAAAAGTAAAAAAGGTCCAAAAGACATTA
>DAIMGK010000073.1:0-21413 GCA_036723985.1 Flexilinea sp. | reverse complement strand
TATCCGCTATTGAGTGTTCGAAAAATGGTTATTAATCAGCGTTTCCTTAAATATGACATTGAGGCTGTTCTGCTTTCTGATGATGAGAACTGGGTGGGGATCAACCAGATCCTGTCTAACCGGCTGGTGGAACATTTCTTCCAGACTCATGAATTAGATCAGATCGTTCCGGATCATGATACGATCCAACGGGAAGTAAAACTTGGAATGTCAAAACTGGATTTCAAGGTTGGAGACACCTATCTGGAAGTGAAAACTCCGCTGACAACTATCAACGTTAAATACGGTCAACATGTAAAGACCCTTCCACCTAAGCCATTCTCCTCAACAGATAGGATGGTCAAGCATGTTAATGAACTTGCAGGCTCTCTTGATGCACATGAGAAAGCTGTTTTTCTGCAGGTCTTTCAGTACCGCATTACAGAGAGAAAAGAACGTCTCCGTTCCTCACATTATGAGGAAGTATCCAGAACGATTTCCGCAGCGGCAGAGAAAGGCGTTGAATTTTGGGAAGTGCAGATGGATTTCAGACCGGAAGGCGTGTACCTTTACAATGCTGCCAGAAGCACAGATCTGTAAACCGGATTCAAATTTCGTATGATAGATATTTAGGGAAGAAAAATGCTGATAGATTTCAATGAAATTGAAGAAATGACGATTCCGGGAATGAATAACGGAACCGGTACGATGTCAGTGCGTATGTACAATGACGAGAAATACAGAATCGTACCAACGGCAATTCATCCGGGAGGAAGCATAGGAATTCATTCTCAGACATCCGGTGATGATATGAACTATATTTTGTCAGGGATCGGTAAGGCTGTTTGTGATGGCACAGAGGAAGAACTGAAACCGGGAGTCATGCATATTTGTCCCAAGGGATCGAAACACAGCATTATCAACACCGGAGATGAAGACCTTGTAATGTTTACGATCGTTGCAGCCCGATAAATTCATATTTATTGGCATTTTACAAAATCTGAATTACGGAGAAGCATATGGAACAAAAGCTATTTACGGAGATACGTCCGTTATATGTGACAAGCAGGGAACAGCCCTACGAAATCAGAATCAGGATCCGCATGCGGGATCTGATTGACCGTAATATTCTTCGTCATGCCGTGGATATGACCATGGAAAGATACCCTTATTTCTGTGTCGAATTACAGAAAAAGGATGGCCGGTACATTTTTGCGGAGAACCACCGGCCTGTCGTTATCACAAATTCGCTTCATGGTGTGGAGCTGAATTCAGAGGCATCAAATTATCACATGATCGCATTTTGCCTGCAGGACAACTGGATCATTCTGGACGTGTTTCACGGCCTGACAGACGGAACAGGTGCATATGAAGTTGTGAGAACGCTTCTCTATTACTATTGTTCGGAACGGTATGATATTCGGCTGAATGAAGCGGGCATCCGTCTGGCCGGGGATGAAATTCCCGCAGAAGAGTGGGATGATCCGCTTGCAGACAGGACAGATCTTCCTCTCCCCACACGAAATGAACAAATGACTGACGCGCTGAACCTGATCACCGCTGCCGGACTTCAGGATGATCACCGGCATACCGTATACTGTATCTCCGTTTCCGAATCCGAATTCATGAAATTCAATCTGGATAATGACGGCAGCCCCGGAACCATGGTTTCACTGTTTCTCAGCCGATCCATCGCAAAATTGTTTCCGGAGGCGAAGGACATCATTCGCATCACCCTTTGTGTAAATCAGAGAAAAGCGCTTCATGCTCCTCTGGCGCATCAGAGCCTTGTCGGCGGAGCTTTACTGGAGTATAAGGACCGGATGCGCAATTGGCCCCTGGACATGCAGGCAACCGCTTACCGGGGGATGGTCTTTGCCCAGACCCGGGAAGAGAATGTACTGATGGGAGCTGCCTCCAGCAAGGGGATCAACGATTTGCTTCTCTCAAAAGAAAGTGATCAGGACCGTCTTGCAATTGCAGCCCATATTAGTGCACTGGCGGGCAGAGTTATCACAGCAACAGTAAGCTATACAGGTAAAGCAAATTATAAGGAAGCCGAGCAGTATATCCGTGATTTCCGGCAGTGGACTTCCCCTGCAGCGAATGGATTGACCGTTGAAATATCGGCAGTGAACAGGCGTTTCACTCTTGATTTTCTCCAGACGTTTTCAAGCCCTGTTTTCGTGAACGCCTTTCTGAGAGAGCTGGAAGAAAACGGGATCGTGTATGATCTTCAGGATGTAAACGAATTGGATCTGCCGAATATCAAACTTCCCTGGACGGAGTAACTTAATCAGATATTTAAAGATGATAACATATTCATATTTGCAGAGGTATTGCTGAATCGCAATTTTGCGGAGGTAACTGATGAAATGAAGCGCTGTCCTCTGAAATTCCGGGAATGTCTGGAGGATTGTGCATGGTTTGATGAACAAACCGGCCGCTGCGCTGTTTTTCGTGTTGGCAGAAATTGATCATCAAAGAAACACCCGGTCCAGAATTGATGGACCGGGTATTCGCTTCTAAAAGACAAGAACGAATTATTCTCTTTCAAACTACTGTTGGAAAAGCCAGTCTCGGACTGCTTCGATCTTGTATGCATAGTCGAAAGAAGTCATATGTTCGCCGGCTCCTCCAGAAGCTGATGCACCCTCAGTCAGGGTAGTGCCTGCGGTGAAAGTCACAAAATTCGCAGAATTGCCTTCACCGAGCATTGCAGCAACGGCGGCGTTCTGTTCTTCAGCCGGATCCTGTGCGCCCCATTCTTCATGAGTATAAGAAGCTCCATCCGCGTCGAAAACGGAAAGAAGTTCTGATTGTCCTGCTGAAGCCCTCGGGTCACCGGCAGAGACAATATAGAAGAACGATTTGTCCTCGAGGACATTCAGCTTGCTGTTATCCCACTGGCTGCCGACAAATACAGAAGCGGCAAAGAGATCAGGATACGTAATATTCAGGTAGAAGGAGGTCATCCCGCCCATCGACTGCCCTGTGGTATAGAGCCTGCCCGGATCAATGGAATATGTCTGAAGCAGATATTGAATAAAATGAACAGCGGCTTCTATCTGTTCGGAATGATTGAAGTTGTCATCCACGACAGTATCCGTAAATACCGGCACTACGACGAAACACGGATGTTTCGACTGTTCCTCTTCCGATGCCCAGATAAGGCCGCCCCAGCCCTGGGTCAGCACAGCATCCGTACCTTTTCCGACTACGCTGGAATCAGGAATAAATTGGACCAGCGGATATTTTTCATTCGCGTCATAATCAGCCGGAATAAAAAGCTGGTACTGCAGAGTGATCCCTGTTTCAGGATCTTCCCAGGTCACCAGTTCAAACTGCGGAATGATTTCCGTGATCATTTTCTGAAGTTCCGCATCGGATGATTTATCTACTCCGCCGCCGTTTCCGCCGCGGTTCCCGCCTCTTTGTCCGTTAGGACCACCGTCAGGTCCCTGTGCTGACACGGATGCCACGCTCATCAATACTGCCAATAATACTGCAAAAAAAATTTTCTTCATTTTCATTCTCCAGGTTTTATTTTTAGCAGAAAACACATTTTTCTCTACTGTTTCAAATTATAATGTATGCGTTATAATACTTTTTCCAATTAAATTACAGGAAAACGATATGATTCCTGCCGACAGCAGGACAAATCCTGCAATTGGATACACAATCATCAGATGGTTCGTTGTTCCATATATTTCCAACACGCCCTGCACAATACATCCAATTGTCAGCGCGGCGATCCCGCAATTCCACGCGGTAAGCGCTGTTTTATCCGGGTACTTTTTTCCCCATATGGCAATCGAGAGCAGGGGAACCGTCCCCAGAATAAGAGGTATTACAAAGGCATATATCATGTAGAAAGAATAAACCCCAAAGCTGAACTTTTCATAAACTGCTCCGAACAAAGCACAAAATAATGAAAAGGCTAAATGACAGAATGCGTTTATCGTGAGATATTAGGTGCAGCTGAAGGGATGAAAGAAGATCAGGAAAGCTGGAGAAACTTTTTTGTCTGGCTTAAGGGACGAGGGCTTTCCGGTGTTCGACTCTTCGTTGGTGACAGGAATTTAGGTATGCTTGAAACGATTGGAGAAATCTTCCCCGAAGCACGATACCAACGCTGTATCGTTCATTTCTACCGAAATGTCTTTTCTGTTATTCCACATGGAAAAGTTCGTGAGGTAGCGATGATGCTGAAAGCCATCCACGCACAGGAAAATAAGGAGGCTGCCCGCCAAAAAGCTGCTCTTGTAGCTGAAAAACTTCTGAAAATGAAACTTCGTTCTGCAGCCAAAAAGGTAGAAGACGGTATTGAAGAAACTCTTACCTTTATGGAATTTCCGAGCCAACATTGGACGCGAATCAGGACAAACAATGCTCTTGAGAGGCTCAACCGCGAAATCAAACGCCGTACAAAACCGATAGGTGCATTTCCGGATGGCAACAGCGCACTAATGCTCGTCTGCGCCAGACTCCGACATGTAGCTGGTTCTGACTGGGGGATCAAACGATACATGAATATGGATCATCTCTTTGAGATGATCATGGAATTACCAGAGACGACAGCCGGATAATGACTGGTTACCGAGTGGTTAAAACTGAATTTACGAAATTATCTTGACACTACCGTTTGATTCCTTCCATATCAAATCAAAAGAGCAAACTTTCATTTGAGTATACAAAGAATTTCTCCAGCGTCTCCGTGAATACAGACAGACTGATGTTCTATCTCTTTGGGACATACTGCTTCGTCATAATTCAGGCAGGCATAAAAGGCCTGACTGTTGTCTCTCGTCATCTGCCAGAAAGGATACTTAATAATCACCGGCGTATTGGCTCCTACGCCGATCTCCAGATACAGCACATGCAGATTTTTGTGTCTGCGAAGGAAATCGGAATATGCAGCCGACGCCTTATGCCATCCTGCATCCTCAACAAAGGTATCGTCCGAACGAAGATTCATCGTGACCGGATCGCCATTGGGAGCAGTGGGGATCAGTTCTGTCGGCAGCTGCATGGAAATTTTACCGTTCTCCGGAATTTGGAAAATGCCGGCTTCATCTCGGACAAAGCCCTGGGCTTCCATGGCCAGCATCGTCCACTCCTCGTTATCGTAGGTTTCCTGCACCTTTGAATCAACGCTTTGGAACAGACCGTAGTCTCCCTGTGTATAGAACAGCCGCTTTTTGTCGAAGCCCGCACGCTGAAACTGGTGATCCACATTCGTTGTAATCACGAAGTAGTCTTTGCCATCAAGCAATTGAAGAAGCTGAGGGTAAACAGTCTTCGGAGCGGGAATATAACGGTTGAAGTAAATGTGTCTTGCCCAATAGGCCCATGTCACCTCAGGCGCTGCTTGCATCACCACAAAGCCACCGGTGTACATATCGTGAAATCCGAATGCTTCTTCAAAATCGGAAAAATACCTTTTGAAACGATCCCCGGAGTAAGTAAAACCGGCCGCCGTGGAGAGTCCTGCACCTGCTCCGACAACGATAGCATCCGCTGTTTTGAGTTCCTTCTTAAGCCTTGCAATCTTCTCCTCATGTGTCCCGATCCCATAAGAAACACGAAGGTCATAAGTACGCACGGCAAGAAGGCCTTTATGTATCGATTCCAGATAGCCGTTTGGCTGATCAGTGTAATAGTTCTTCATAGTATGCTTTATCTTCGTCTTTAAATACATTGAAAATCACCCGGTCAATCCGTTCCTTGTGTTCGTCCAGCCATTTGCTTACGGTATCGACCGCTATTTCCGCCGCGCGTTTATTCGGGAATCGGAACACTCCTGTGGAGATGCAGCAGAACGCTACGCTTCGCAGGCCGTTCTCCGCGCATAGGTCGAGCGTATTCCGGTAACAATTCGCCAAATCCTGTTCCAGTGCCGTTGTCAGCCGCCCCTCAACAATCGGGCCGACAATATGAACAACCTTCTTCGCCGGCAGGTTATAGCCGTCTGTCAGCATGGGAACAGCAGTCGGCTGTTCATAATCTCTGCCATAGCGGACACGAAGTTGATTCAACTGTCGATTGCATTCAGCTCGAAGCTGTACACCGGCAAAGGTGTGAATGCAGTTGTCGATGCAGGTGTGCATCGGGACAAAGCAGCCGAGCATCTGCGAATTGGCGGCGTTCACAATAGCGTCAACGGCAAGGCGGGTGATATCACCCTGCCAGATCGACATCCCGTCCTTAATCTCTGGAATATCCGAAAGGCCTACGACGCCTTTTTCACGGATACGCTCCCGCAGGTATTCATCCTGCACGGCCAGTACCGAATCGTCCAACTTCTTCGGCATACGAATGTTCATCAGGGAACGCAGGATTCGTCTTTTATTCTCGTTATCCTCCGGCGTTTTTAAATCCTTATATTGAACGGAATCGGCCTTAAACGCTTCAAGCAGCGTGTCAAGCCGCTGCTCCTGTGTCATTTTCTCAGTCATGGCGCTATCTTCTTTCTACCGCTCCAACGGGACAAGCTTCTATGCAGTTTCCGCAGTGCAGGCAATGCTCCTGTTCAATCACATGGGGTATGCCGTCCGTTTCGATGCAGCTTTGTGGACAGACCGCCGCACAGCTTCCACAGCCGATGCAGGCATCCGTAATGAAGTATCCTTCCGGTTTCTGTGCTGCTCCCCCGAAGGTGAAGGAGGCTCGTTCAATCGGCTTTTTCGAGAGATCGAACCATTCGCAGGTGCCTTCGTAAATCTGGAAAACGGTCAGCGCCTTCATGGAGTACTCCGTCGGATAAATCTCCTTCATGTATGGATTCTTCGCAAACAGCTCCGGTATTTTTTCATACCCAAGTTCACGCACCCTGCCTCTGATCGACACCGCTGCACTGCTCATAGTATCCTTGCCTTTCATAGCGGTCAGCGCAAGAAAACCTCTCTTGATGAGACGCTCATAGAAGCTCTTGCCCTTTGCCGTCAGAAAATAAAGGCTGTTTTCATCACAGTCCATCATGTCTATTGCAGCTGTTACAGGCAGGCCCTCATCATCCACTGTTGCAACAACCGAGGTGTGTATTTCATTTACAACATAAGAAAGATAATCTGCTGTTTTCAAAATAGTTCCTCCTGCAAAAGGCTCCGGAAGAATACGATCTTCCGGAGCCTTGGAATTATTTCTTCTCCGCCAAAAGCTCTGTCATCCCGCTGCGAAGATCGAGGAGTGTATATTTCCGCAGCTCATCCTCCATCGCGTTTTGAACTGCTTTCAGTTTATTGTCCAGCAATGCATGGATGTTTCTTCCTACCGGACACTCGGGATTGGGACTCTCATGAAAGTGGAACAGGTCTCCGTTTTCCACTGCACCGATCGCCTCGTAAACATCATAAAAGCTGATTTCCGATAAATCCCTCGTCAGTTCAATGCCGCCCGTGCCTCTTGCAACGGTGATCAGACCGGCATTTTTAAGCTGTGTCAGTATCTTTCGGATGATAACGGGATTTGTGTTTATCGATCCCGCTAAGAAGTCGCTGGTAACCTTATGCTCATCCTTGAACACATCCACACAGGCGAAAATGTGCAAAGCAATTGTAAACCTGCTTGAAATCTGCATAATCATTCCTCCATGATAGTACTCTATCACGGAATGTTAGTAATTTCAATGGTTACATTAAAACTTGCCATTCTCGTTTGCCCATGTCTCCTTGGCTGCAAGCGTCTCCATCACGTCCCAATGCTCTGCGATATAGCCATTTTCAACACGGAACAGATCATAATAAGTGGTCGGAACGCCGCCGAAGGAGCCTTCGCTGCAGGCGAGAGCATAGTCGCCGTCGGCAAGAACCATATGCGTCTTGTCATAGACCATCGAAATGCCCTGCTCAGCCATGGCTGCAAGCGCAGCACCCAGGCCGGACAGTCCGTCAGCGATGGAAATGTTGTGCTGGATGTACTTGTCGCCATCGTAGTAGGATGTCAGCTTTTCAGGATGCTCTCCGCGAAGCACGTCGCCCACGAATCCGGCAACGATGCGGCGGGTCTCTTCCTTATCAACGTCCTTCTTTTCAAGCGTACCGTCGATCTGAGTGTGACCGGAAGGATTGGGAGCGGCGACATTCTGAAGATTGTCCCAATGCTCGTCGATCTTGCCATCGGCGTTGAAATGGAATACGTCAAACGCTACCTGTTCACCCGCTCCGGCGAAATTGTAGACCGTCTGAAGGAAAACACAATCACCGTCTTCAAAAATACGGATGTTATTGACCGTCGTCTTTACAGGTGCCTGCTGCAGTCCGGCGACCGCAGCCACAAATGCGTCAGCGCCGGTGCCGAAAGCGAGATTGTGCTGCTTATACTCAGGGGCAAGCAGGGACTTTGCCAGTTCCAGATCACCGGATACGAATGTGCCGATCAGAGCCAGGGCTTTTTCTTTGTTTGTCATAGTAGGATACCTTCGAAAAATTATTTGATGTAACTATCTAAGTTTCATCTTGGCTTAGTATAGCATGCTTTTATTGTAATGTCAATAGTTACAACAAAATAATTATAAAAATGTTTTTTGCAAGAGATTGCTTACCGGCATCGATCCCTTATGCATATATCAAATCGGTGTTAACCATCTTGATATCTGTGTACATCAGAAAATATAAACCTTTGGATTTGCTTTTGAGTTCGTCGGAAACTACGCCTCGATGGATTTTCACCACAGAGCATTGACATGCCTATCATACGAATAGAAGTCAGCATCATGGAGATGCTGACCTTAAAGAAACGGAAACAAAGGCTGCTGCGAAAATTGATTTTGTCTAACAGTTTGTCTAACAATTTTTAAAAAATTTATCAAAAGAAAATTGCAGAAAATACTGATCTACGAGGAAAAATAAGGATTTTCAAAGGTTTTCAAACGAATATTTTACTCGTTGGCAATCCTGTGGCGGCTGGGGGATGGGGCATCACCATCATCATTGCTGTCATCATCACCATCATCACTGCCATCGCTGGTAACAATGGCAAAGATGGCAAAGAAAAGACAGCCATCAGCTGGGACAAACAGTAACTTTTAGGTAAGGCCGCTGAACACTCCCTCCTTGTTCAGCGGTTTTTCACTCTTGTAAACGGTAACAACTGTTTACACCGAATATGGTAAATTTGATACCGAGGTGTCATCGGAGAATAAGAACGGTTTGGCCTTCTGGCTTATACAGGGGGTCTTCTGTTTGGCCCCTCTGTATATGGGAAGTACCGATACAGTTGTATCGAGTCCGACCAGAAAGGAGGTGGCAATGAAATGTTATCATTCGGTGAATTTATCGCCGTAGTCAGTCTGGTTGTCTCCAGCTTTATGCTGGGATACCGAATTGGTCGCGACAAAAAATCTGATGAAACAGATCTTAAAAACAAAAATAGCCGTTCCTGATCTTGCCGGACTTGAACAGCTATTCCTAAAATAGTTATTTACGAAGGCCAGACCGTTCCTGGTGGCACCTCATTTTTTTATCTGTCTTTATTATACCCTCTTTTTGATCAGAATTCAAATCGAATTTTATTGTGAGTATATTATCGAGCTCAATCCGGTGATCTCAAAATTTTATGTTGGGATAACGGTATTGGCCGCGATAAAAAGAACAGCACTCTGCTTTCAGAATATTCGCTCATTTTTATGAGTGTTGGAATACAAGAAAAGTAAATCTTCTTTATTTGCATTTGCTGTTTTCGCTGGCAAAGCAGGCTTCCAGCGATTCTTTCAGATATTCATATCGAAGACGCTTTTCTTCCTTTGAAAAATGAACTTCCCGGAACTGTTCCGGACAGTTATTGTAGTTAAGTTTTTGGGTTCCAAATTGTTCACTGGTCAGATCAAAAACACAATCATCAACGATATTAAAGCAATGATAATTCCCATCTTCCAGCGGAACACCGTATACTTTTCCCCCATATATATCCTGCATAAGAAATGCAGTGATTGAGCACTGACCTAAAGTTCGGTTGTCAGTGGTCCAATCGGCCCGCATTCTCGGGGCGCAGGTTTCAGCACACCAGCATTTCGAGAGAATGTCATAATAATCGCGCGGGGTAAGTCCCCGCGTATCCATTATGTCTGCTGTTTTCCAGCCATAAAAATAATACATATCTGCCTCTCATGTTTAAGCTGTTCAAAATAATAAACAAAATGCCTTATACCAAGTACGTCATAATTATATCTCAACTGTTTTTTCATAAGTGATTATAGAGCAATGGTTTCTTCCGGATACCAACAATGTCTGAGTATGAAAAAGCCGGTTTCACAGAATATAATCGTATTGGTCGCACGATCATGATGAGGAAAGCTTTGAATTAGACGACTTTCTGATCTCTTGACTCAATCGAGAACGGTAATCGAACTGCGGATCATCCCCATCCAGCAGCTGTAGGGAACAGTTCCCGAATTTTCCGGGAGAAACTGGACGAGGTTTTCGCCCTCATGAAGTATTATATCAATTCCATAAGCCGGAACCAGTATTTCTCCATTGCATCCGGTGAGTTTCCCTTCCGGGACATAAATCGTCCATTCAACCGGGATCCCTTTTTGAACAGAAAACTCCGGATAGCTGCCATAATCGATTTCTGTCCATACCTTTTGTACATCATCTTGTAAAATCGAATGATCTGAAGCTTTGCGGGCAGGCTCCGGAAGCAGGACTCCTGCAAGAGATAATCCGTTGGAAACCATATTGATCCCCATGAGAAAGACCAGGACCGCGGATACGGAAAGCATGTATTTCCTGTATTTCATGTTCAGTCTCCCGAAAAGAAAGCCAAAACCAAACATGAGCGGCACGGTTCCGAGACAAAAAAGAAACATGGACACGGCTCCCTGCAAAATGCTGCCAGTTGACAGAGCATAAATCTGCATTGACTGCAGCGGCCCGCAGGGCATCAGCCCATTCAGGAGTCCAATCAGAAACGATGACCGTTCTTTGCTTTTTTCTCCGGACTGAAAATGCAGATGAAACGGTATAACAAAATGGCTATTGTTTGCAAATCGGAAGAAACCGAGCATCTGCAATGCCATATAGATCATAAGAATACCGGCAATGATCGGAATGATCCCCCGCAATCGGCCGGAAAGTCCCAGGGTTTTTCCGATTCCTCCGCACAAAGCTCCTGTCACCGTATAGGAAATGATCCTGCCCGTGTTATAAAGAAGGTTCTGTTTTACCGGATCTGTCTGCCGCTGTACGGAAATCACACTCTGAGAAATATTGATCCCGCCGCACATGGCGATACAGTGAATGCTTGTGAGAAGACCGATTATAAAGACCATCCCCAGACTGACAGTTGTTTCAATGGACGGAAAAATATTTAAAATATCGGTCCACCCGAGATATTTTGCTAAAAGAAACAAAGCTAAAAGAACAATGATTATTGCAGTAATATGGATAGTTGAAGTATTTTCAACGACTTCGTATCCTTCATCCTCAATCATCTTTTTCATTTTGTCGATTGATGTGACCATCGGATCAAATGTTACAACAGCCTTGGATTGGCGATATGAAACTGAAACGGACTTTATGCCGTCAAGCCCGGACAATGATTTCTTTATCCTGGCCTCACAGTGGATGCAAAACATTCCCCTGATCCTGATGACTTCTGTCCGGTTCAATGGTTTTCTACCTTCGCAAATAACGGCTCGTATTCTTTCAGCCCTTTTATATCAAGGGAAATACCTCCCTTGACCGGTGAGATGATCGATTCATCAATCATGATCGGATGGCAGCCTCCTCCCGGTTGATCCAGAACTTCAATAGGAAAAGCCTGACCGCAATTATTACAGATAAGAAAATTCTCCTCCTGCGTATAATACGCATAGGGTGAACCATTACAGGATTGACAGGTTCCCAAGGCAATTTTCACGGAGCCGTCACTGCCTTTTCTCGCAAGCAGCTCAATTTTACTGTCCGGAGACAGCTGAATAAAAGAAACCACATCAGTTTTCAATGATTCAGCCAATATGATGAGGTGTTCTTCATCGGTGTCAACAACAGGTGCATTTACACTATTGGGAATTTCAGTGTCGGTGGGAATCAAGACTTCCGTTTTTTTATCATTCCCTGTTGATGTACATGCTGAGAATAATAAAGCTCCCAAACATAAAAATATATATATAAAATCCCTTTTCACAATAAACAATCCTTTTCTCAGAAATACAGATAGCGGATCAGCCTGGCAGCGCGGTTGTAATCAGACAATATCAGCGACAAATACTTTCATGCTGCCTCCGCAGACCATTCCTTCCTCAGCCGCAATGTCATTGTTCATTTCGATCGTCACACTGCATCGTTGACCTGAACCAATCATACACCACGCTTGTCTCAGTACTTTATCTTCACCGCAGCCTCCGCCAATCGTGCCGACTGTCTTAAATTTTTTATCGATCGCCATCATTGCTCCGGTCTTGACAGGAGTTGAACCGCTTGTTTCATAAACAAGCAGCAGCGCCTTCGGAGAATCTTTCTTAGCCAGGAATCGAATAAGAGCCATATCGATATCTTCAATAGTAAGAACCGTTTCCGAGGCGTGGCGATTTACGTTTTTCCGTCGGTGCTGGATCAATTCAGCGACAATTGAAATCGAAATTTCCTTTGTTGTTAATGCATTTATGTCGATACCAATCGGTGCGTGAATCTGCTCCAGATCATGCCGTGAATACCCTTCTTCTTCCAGCATATTCAAAAGCGATATTACCCGCCGTTTTGAGCCAATCATCCCAAGATACTTTGGTAACTGTCCGGAAGACAAAATCATTCGAAGACAATCAGCGTCGTAACGATGTCCTCTTGTGATTACAGCCACATAATCATTACTGTTGATATTCAGTTGTGAAACAGCTTTTGAATATTCATTGCACAGTATTTCAGATGCGTCAGAAAATCTTGCACGATTGGCGAAAACCGGACGGTCATCCACTACAGTTACGGCAAATCCCAAATCTGAAGCGTAACGGCAAAGAGGTTCTGCAATATGCCCTCCTCCAAGAAGGATCAACCGCTCTGTTGGCCTGAAATTCCGGATATATGTTTTTCCCTCGATGTTCAGGGGCAGGGAAGAGGGTTCTTGTTTTGATACAGAATCATATATTTTTTTCAAATCTGAACTATCTATCATAAATAAACCGTTTTACCGTTTCTTAGAATATTTGCTGTTTAAATGACAATTATTCATGTTTATTACTGATTGCAAACTGTTTATTTGGATTATACTCAAATTACCTACTGATATCATAGGTATATTAACTCTTCATTACTTGACTTGAAAAAAGATGCGCCGGTATGATGATCTCCGAATCTTTTTGCATTACAGAGAATTATTCGTTGCCAGTAATTATGCGCTCAGACTAATTCAGTCTTCATGATGTTTTTCCGGCAAGGTGAGTGATATGTCTTGGCTTATTCAGATGTTCAAAATTCATTTTGTTTGGTTTTGTCAACAAAAATAAATCTAAACTTGACAAATGTTATTTGCAGAGTATAATCGCCTACTATAACAATAGGTACTTGAAGTATTTATTGCTTCAGTACAGGAATAAATGCAGATATGTCAGAAAAAAGTTTTACGGAAACAATACATTTTTTCGTAACCCGCGAAAGTTCAAATATTTTCGTTAAGGAGTGTTGTTGTCTGTGTTGCTTCGGCAATAACAGGCGTTAGTTTTGTATTCATTTGAAGTTGGTCAGATCATTCCGCCTGTTATGACAAGGATTCGTCAAAAGCAGGCGGTTTTTTTTTGCGGATTTTTAGACTTCAAAATTATTGAAAAATCATCCGGAAAAAAGGATGATCCCGGGAGGAACAGATTTATGAGTAATTATAAGAATATTGATTCGGCATTGATCCACGGCGGGATCTATGGAGACAAAACAACAGGTGCGGTGAATGTCCCGATTTACCAGACATCCACCTATGAACAGAGCGGCCTCGGAGAAAACACCGGATGGGAATACTCCCGGACCGGGAATCCCACAAGAGCAGCTCTGGAAACGCTGATTGCTGAGCTTGAAGGCGGAACTGCCGGATTTGCTTTCAGTTCCGGAATGGCCGCAATTACCACGGTTCTGGGACTGTTCCGATCCGGAGACAAGGTTATCATCTCCAGCAATGTCTATGGCGGAACGTTCCGGGTACTTGACAGAGTTTTCAACAATTTCGGATTGGAATATGAGATAGCGGACACTTCTGATCTGGATGCGCTCGAACAGCATATCACACCTGACGTAAAAGCGATCCTGGTGGAAAGTCCGGCGAATCCGCTGCTGACGATCACGGACCTGGCCGGAGTGGCTGCAATTGCGAAAGCTCACGGAATTCTTTCCATTGTTGATAACACCTTTATGACTCCCTATTTGCAGAGACCGATCGAACTTGGTGCCGATATCGTCATCCACAGCGCGACGAAATATCTCGGGGGACACAGTGACCTCATTGCCGGGCTCGTTGTCGTGAAAGATAAAGCAATCGCAGAAAGACTTGCATTCCTGCAGAATGCGACCGGCGGCGTACTCGGTCCGTTTGATTCTTTCCTGCTGATCCGCGGGATAAAAACTCTCGGTGTGCGGTTGGACCGGCATGTCGAAAATGCTCAAAAGGCTGCGCAATTCCTGAAAAACCATAAAGCTGTCAAAAAGATATATTATCCGGGTCTTCCTGAGGCGCAGGGCTATGAGATCAACAGACGTCAGGCAAAAAACGGTGGCGTGATGATGTCGTTTGAGCTTTATGAAAATTATGACATCCGAAAATTTTTCAAATCGCTGCGGCTGATCGCCCTGGCCGAAAGTCTCGGCGGTGTGGAGAGTCTTGTCTGCCATCCGGCAAGCATGACCCATGCTTCCATTCCGAAAGATATCCGTGATAAAGTCGGTATTACGGAAGGATTGATCCGTCTTTCCATCGGCATTGAAAATATTGACGATCTGCTTGCCGATCTTGAGCAGGCAATTGAAAAAAGTGAGGTGAAATAATGAACTACTACGAGAGCATGCAGGATCTGATTGGCAATACACCGATCGTGAAGTTAAGCCATCTGGGTTTGTCCGAAAAAGTAAACCTTTTTGCCAAATTGGAGTTATATAATCCGGCAGGCAGCGTCAAAGACCGGACCGGAAAATATATGATCGAAGATGCGGAAAGAAAAGGAATTTTGAAGCCTGGAGGAACGATCATTGAAGGAACGGCAGGAAATACCGGGCTTGGGATCGCTTTTGCCGCATTAAACAAGGGATATCAGGTAATATTTGTCGTACCAACGAAATTCTCTGAAGAGAAACAGATCCTGATGCGGGCATTAGGCGCGAAAATCATCAATACACCGCGGGAAGACGGGATGCTTGGGGCATCCGCGAAAACGGAACAATTACTTGAAGAGATTCCCGGATCAGTTGCCTTGCGGCAGTTTCACAATCCGGCAAATCCACTGGCTCATTACGAAACTACCGGTCCGGAAATCTATCGTGATCTGGATGGCCAAATCAATTATCTTGTCGCAGGTGCCGGTAGTGGCGGAACTTATTCCGGTGTCATGCGCTATCTGAAAGAAAAGGATCCCTCCATCAAAGGCATCCTGGCAGATCCCGTAGGGTCAACCATGGGTGGCGGTGAACACGCGGATTACAACATTGAAGGAATAGGGAATGATTTCATTGCGGAAACAATGGATATGTCCCTTGTTGATCAGGTCATAAAGATCAATGATGAGGAGGCTTTTTCGGCTGTACGGAAACTGGCGGCAAAGGAAGGCATCATCGCCGGTTCATCATCCGGAGCCGCTTTGGCTGCGGCAGAAAAACTGATTGCATCCGGTGCTGAAGGAAATGTTGTCGTTGTTTTTCCTGACCGAGGCGACAGGTATTTCAGCAAGCATCTTTTTTCTTAGAACTGATATATTCTTTTATAGGTTCACCCTATAACTGAGCATAAAAAGGCTGTATTGGACAAATCCGAAAAGATGCCTATAATAAAAAACATCAAACCAAAAGGAGGTTAAGAAAATGAAAATGAATCAGAACAATAAATCCATGATGTGGTGCATGATGAGCATGTGCATGTGCATGTGTGATGTGATGATGTCTTTTCAGCGAGATCTCCCTGAATCAGTGCAAATGAAGCTGTAAATAAGCTCTTACGGTATGGAAACAAGGGAGACTCGACATAGAGCCTCCCTTTTTATTTTGTTATTACAAAAACGATCCTGAAAATCAAAAAAGTGATCGTGCCGGCTTAGGAAAAGTACTCACAATCAGGAGAAGAAAAAGGTGAGTACTCAAAAAACAAAATCAGGCAGACAAATTGTCTGGGAAAGAAAAAAAGAGGTAATTATCATGAGTAACTATAAATTCGAAACCCTTCAGCTCCATGTCGGACAGGAACAGGCTGATCCCGCTACCGATTCCCGGGCGGTTCCCATTTATCAGACCACATCGTACGTTTTTCATAATTCCGCACATGCGGCAGCCCGTTTCGGCCTGGCTGATGCAGGCAATATTTATGGCCGTTTGACAAACTCCACCCAGGATGTGCTGGAAAAACGGGTCGCAGCGCTGGAAGGCGGAATCGCAGCACTGGCTTTGGCTTCAGGCGCAGCAGCCATCACCTACGCAATTGAAGCACTGGCTCAGAACGGTGATCATGTCGTCGCACAGAAAACCATCTATGGCGGCAGCTTCAACCTTCTGGCACATACCCTGCCGAATTACGGCATCACGACAACTTTTGTTGATATCCATAACCTTGAAGAAGTGGCAGCGGCGATCCAACCCAACACCAAAGCGATCTTCATTGAAACGCTCGGAAATCCGAACAGTGATATTCCGGATATCGATGCTATTGCCGAACTGGCTCATGCGAATAATATTCCGGTCGTTATCGACAACACTTTCGGAACACCCTACCTGATCCGTCCGATCGAACACGGAGCCGATATCGTTGTACATTCAGCGACGAAATTCCTCGGCGGCCACGGAACAACACTAGGCGGAATTATTGTGGATTCAGGCAAATTTGACTGGGCGGCAAACGCGGACCGCTATGCCCCGATTGCAAAGGCTAATCCCAGTTATCACGGCATATCCTTTGTTGACGCGGCCGGTCCGGCAGCATATGTGACCTATATCCGGGCAATATTGCTTCGGGATACCGGTGCCGCAATATCTCCGTTCAATGCTTTCCTGCTTCTCCAGGGAGTTGAAACGCTTTCCCTCCGTCTGGACCGGCATGCGGAAAACACGAAAAAAGTCGTTGAATTTCTCGCAAACCATCCGCTGGTCGAAAAGGTGAATCATCCGTCTCTGCCGGAGCATCCGCAGAATGCTTTGTACAAAAAATATTTTCCGAATGGCGGAGCATCCATCTTCACCTTTGATATCAAGGGCGGGCAGAAAGAAGCTCATGCCTTCATTGATGCTCTTGAAATCTTCTCCCTGCTTGCCAACGTCGCGGATGTGAAGTCTCTGGTGATCCATCCGGCAACGACCACACATTCCCAGCTATCACCGGAAGAACTGGAAGACCAGGATATCCACCCGAACACGATCCGTCTTTCCATCGGTACGGAACACATCGACGATATTATAGCGGATCTGGAAAAGGGTTTTGCCGCTGTTGGATGACAGAGAGAAAGAAGAATCAGTGATTTATCATTTTGACAGTCATTCATTTTGAATTATTCGGAAGGATCGCTTTCAGATGATCCTTCCGGAAAAGAGAAAGAGGTTTGGCGGACAAAGTCTTATGGATCAAGATCCGCCATACCCTTATATGAATAATGGTGCTGTAGCCGCAGGAAAGGCATAGGTTTCATGAGCTGAAGTTGATGGTTCGAGTCCATCCGGCACTGCTGTTTTAATACCGAAAAATTTTTAATACGCACACCGGGAAAAGGGTATTGAATATGAAAAGAGTTTTGACAATTCAGGATATTTCCTGTCTGGGAAAATGTTCACTGACGATCGCGTTGCCGGTGATTTCGGCACTTGGCTCGGAAACGGTGATCCTGCCGACAGCGGTCTTGTCAACGCATACCATGTTTCGTAATTTTACATTCAAAGATTTATCTGATCAGATAGACCCAATCGCGAAACATTGGAAAAACGAAGGTATATCATTTGATGCTATTTATACCGGATATCTTGGAACAATTGATCAGATCGATCAAATTAAATCTCTGTTCAGAACATTCAGAGATGAAAAGACGATCATCATCGTTGACCCTGTGATGGCAGATAACGGGAAATTATATCCTGCCTTTGATATGGAATACGCAAAAAAGAATGCCGAATTATGTGCGGAGGCAGATATTATCATTCCGAATATTACAGAAGCATCCTTTTTAACCGGTATTGAATACAGAGAAGAATATGACATCGGTTACATCAGGGAACTTCTTGCCGGATTGAACGATTTAGGCCCGGGGATCAGTGTTTTGACTGGAGTATCACTTGAAAGTGGAAAAACAGGTTTTATGGGATATGAACGCAAAACCGGTGAATATTATACCTACCAAAACCGAAAAATTGATGCAGCCTATCATGGTACCGGGGATTTGTTTTCGAGCACTTGCGTTGGTGAAATTCTGAAAGGTAAAGACTGGAAAGAAGCAATGCGGATTGCTGCCGACTATACAGCCTATACCATCGAAGTGACACTGCAGAATCCAGATAAACCCTGGTATGGCGTTGATTTTGAAGCAACAATTCCTGAACTTATTCGTATGGAATAGCAAAGTATGCGGATAATTCTGTTTTGCTTTCTGTCTTTCAATTTGGATTCCTGAATTATGCCGGTAAGAATTCCTATTGATCTGCCTGCTGCACAAACGCTGCTGAAAGAAAACATATTTGTCATGCCCATTGATCGTGCTATCCATCAGGATATCCGCCCGCTTCGGATACTTTTTCTAAACCTGATGCCCACCAAGATCATCACGGAGACTCAGTTCGCTCGAGTGCTTGGAAACACTCCGCTGCAGATCGAGTTGAATCTGATGAGTGTAAGCAGTCATATTCCCGCCAATACTCCCCGGGAACATATGCTGGCGTTTTACCATAGTTTTGTTGAGGTGAAGCATGAATTATTCGATGGAATGATCATCACAGGAGCACCTGTCGAACAAATCCCTTTTGAACAAGTAGATTATTGGGATGAGCTCTGTGAAATTATGGAATGGAGTAAAAGCCATGTTTATTCCACACTGCATGTATGCTGGGGAGCTCAGGCTGCATTATATTATCATTATGATGTTCCGAAAATTTCTCTTCGAGAAAAGCTTTTTGGTGTTTTCGAACATAAGGTAGTGCACAAAGGTTCCATCCTCTTCCGGGGCTTTGATGATACGTTCGTTATTCCGCATTCCCGTCACACAACTTTTGCATGGGATGCGGTAGCAAATATTCCCGGATTGAAGATTCTTGCGGAAAGTGAAAAGGCCGGCATTTATGCCGTATGCCGTATCTACAGATGGAGGACGACAGATTTTTCTGACCGGTCATGCAGAGTATGATCCGAATACATTGGAAATGGAATATCTGCGGGACAAAAAAGCCGGGCTTCCGATACATGTGCCGGAAAATTATTATCCGGATAATGATGATACCAAATCCCCGATATGCAGATGGCGATCCTGCGGGAATCTACTGTATTCCAATTGGCTGAACTACTTTGTTTACCAGGCTACCCCGTATGACGTCATGTCTATTCCTCCTTTGGAATAAACAGAGAGAAAAAAGAAAGAGATATAGGTAACAGTCTTTTCTCGGATATCAAATATGCAGATAGTCACGCAGCTCGCTGATATATAACTCAGCCATACGGCTTGGAATCATGTTTTTCTTCATTATGTAACCGATATCCATCTTCCCGTCACCGGTGTTATCTTCATGTTCAAAAGGTATCGCAATATAATCAGATCCGTTCAGTTCCTCACATATGATTCCGGAACATAATGTATACCCGTTCAATCCGATCATCAGATTCAGCATTGTAGCCCGGTCATTGGCTTTAATTGTGCGCGGATATTCACTGGTGGTCAGTATCTCCTCCGCAAAATAAAATGATCCGGAACCGCCCTGTTCAAAAGAAAGACATGGGTAATCTGTAAGCTCCGAAAAGCTGATGGAATGCTTTTGCGCGAGCGGATGACCTTTCCATAAATAAACATAAGCATTGCAATTGATCAGATGATGAAATTCAAGATCATGCGACCGAAGAAGTTTCTCAATCACTTTTCGATTAAAATCACTGAGATAAATGATTCCTATCTCACTTCTTCCGGAACTTACATCATCAATCACCTCTCTGGTTTTTGTTTCCCGTATTGCGAACTCATACTCATCGGTATCAAAATGCTTTACCATTTCGACGAAACTCTTTATAGCAAAGGAATAATGCTGGGTTGAGATCCCAAACTTTTTCTTTCTTGAAACGATTTTTCCGTATTTTTCCAGCATTCTTTCATATTGCTGAACAACCAAACGAGCATATTGAATGAATTCTTCACCGTCATTGGTTAATGTAACACCACGTGCTCCGCGGCGGAAGATCGTAATATCCAATTCTTTTTCCAGTTCCCGGATAGCGCTTGTAAGTGACGGCTGCGCTATATACAGCACTTCTGAAGCTTTATTGAAAGAACCTATCTCCGAAATGATGATCGCATAGTTTAGTTGTTGAATCGTCATATGCTTTTATCCTTTTCCCAAAAATCTTGACAAGTGTAATTCGTGGATTTGAATTGTGTAATACTTGGATTAGAATTACCTATTATATCAGTAGGTATTATAAATTATACTGGTATTTTATTTCTTTCTTAACCAAGGGCATTGGACAAAGGAGATTTGCATGAAATCGATTTTGATAAAAGATACCACAAAGGCAGAACGCGAAAAAATCGTTCACCAGGCATTATGGGGTACATGTGGAACGGATTGTGAATTCTGTTCAGGCTGCGATAATCTGGGTGGAGGAAGAACCGAAAACATATATCAGCCATATATTGATGGTGAGAAAGAGATAAGCGAGATCAATGCCGAATATCGGGCCCCGTTTATACATTGAAGCAATGATATTATCAGTCTTTTTACCTCTTCTTTTCTAATTTATCCCGATTAGGTGCATATTGTACTGTGTGTAATTATGTTTATACTAGTATAACACTTTCTAAATAACTACATTATTTAGTAACGTTTCAAAAGTTGCATCTTCATTGCCATCTATATCATCCAGTTTCCATGTCCAGTGATAAACCACAGGTATCTCATTAATTTCATCAAAATACTTATAAATCCGCTGAACTAATTCGTCTTTTGTCTGTACCCGAATTCCTCTTAAAAGCTGTTTTGTCATCTTGCTAAAGAAACTTTCGACAAGATTAAGCCAGGATGCATGTTTAGGGAAACGCTGATTAAAGGAAAGAAGAGACAAAAAAGCCGTCTGAAATTATA
>DAIMGK010000072.1:0-21549 GCA_036723985.1 Flexilinea sp. | reverse complement strand
GTATCTTCAAAAGTGACAATATCCTGATCGACCATGGAAACAGAACTGCGCAGAACGCGCGCCGGGATATCTTTTATGGGAACACCGTCAAAACGGATCTCTCCGCTGCGGGGAGGATACAAACCGGTTATCAGTTTTGCGACGGTGGACTTTCCGCTGCCGCTGCCGCCTACCAGGGCTACCCATTTTCCCGGTTCCAGATGCAGCGAAAGGTTTTCGATCAAAGGCGGTTCCAATGGAGAATAACCGAAAGAAATATTGTTCAGATCAAGCTCTCCCCGGAGTTTTTGGGCAGTCTGTTTGTGAAAAGGATCCGTTTCTTCGGGATCTTCAGGCACATCAGCAGGATAGCGCATCACGTCTTCGATCCGTTCCATTTGTGTCTGCATTTCCTGTATGGTTTGTCCCAAACCGATAAATTGGGAAACCGGCTCCATAAACGCGGTGAGAAATCCGGTAAAGGCCAAAAGAGAACCGGGGGTAAATTCACCCCGGATGATCAGCAGGATCCCAATCACCAGAACGGCAATGGATGCCAGCTGCCTCAGCGCTTCCGGGATCAGACCGAGATATTCGCTGATATATGTTATCTGTGTTTTTCCGTTATTGACCAGTGCCTGATAACCGCTCCATTTTGTAAAGAAACTGTTTTCCGCACCGGCTGCTTTGACAGTTTCGATCATTTCGATCCCGCCGACTGTCGCGGCATAGAGCTTGCCGTTGTTGGAAGAAAGCGTACGGGCCACATTGAGCCGTTTTTGGGAGATCCAGCGGGCCACAAAGGCATTCAGGACAACGGTAAAAACACCGACAGCGGTCAGCAAAATACTGTACTTCAGCATGATCACAAGGTACAGAATCAGCATCACACTATTGATTATGACAGGAGCGAGTTGATTAATGAGCGTAAAAACAATAGTTTCATTATCACTCTGCCTCATCTGCAGGTCGCCAACCGAACGCTGGGAATAGAAACCCACCGGCAGGTGCAGCAGATGCCGCATAAACCGCGAGGAGGAAACAACAGCGGTTTTCCCCTGTATCCTTACAATGTTCACCGCTTTTACAACTGAAACGATCCCTGCGGCCAGCGCCAGAATCAGCATGATCAGGATCAGGGGAATGAGCCACTGCACCTTCCCTTCTGTTACAGGATCCTTTTTCAGGATATGGTCCAGAAAGACTGTTCCCATGGAGGTATAAAAGATAGCGGCTATTGAGGATACAGCCGCAGTCAGCATCACAAACAGGATGGCTGTTTCCATACCCTTGAGCCGGCTTCGGGCATATGCCAGCATGTTCGGTTTTTCCCCTCCCGGTACAAAAGCATCCGTCTTTTTGAAAAGCAGGGCTATTCCCGTATATCCATCCTCAAATTCTTTTGCAGAGAGTGTGATCTGTCCCCGGGCAGGATCATTCAGATAAAATTTATTTCCTTTGAAACCGTCCACAACAACATAATGGTTGAAATTCCAGAAAACGATACAGGGATAGATATCACTCTTTTCTTTCAGCGAGTCAAGGGTAAGCCTCATTCCCTGGGCTTCCAGCCCGTAACTCCGGGCGGCTTTCAGGATGTTGGTTATTTTCGTCCCGTCCCTGCTTACCCCGCAGTCAACACGAAGCTGTTCCAGCGGGACCCATCTGCCGTAATAGGCAAGGATCATCGCCAGGCTGGCAGCCCCGCACTCGACGGTTTCCATCTGCATGATCTGAGGTACTTTTGCGATACGGTTCTTCATGTGGGTTTTCCGAAAGTTTACATGATCAGATCAATGGGACGCATGGATTGCGCGGTGATAACAATATAAAAAGGAACATCTGACATATCCGGGTCGTCTTCCAACAGCCAGGAAACCGATTCATCAGGACTCAGGAAGACCTGATAAGCCATATCTTCTTTCATCAGCAGATTTGCCAGGTATTCACTGCCAAGAAAACTGACTGCCTGTCTCCTTGTTATCGGGACAATATTACATTCCGTGACTGTCCAGGAAGTGCCGCCGATATTGGCTTTATCTCCGATCCTTATCATATCATATTCCGCCGGGGAAACCAGGCAGAACATCTTTCCGTCCGCATAAACGCCCCTGGTTTGGATCGTAACAGAAACGGTGCCCAGAAAGCCCCAGGCGAGCAGTCCCAGCAGCAAAGCCGCGCAGGCGCCAAAGATCACCCACATACCGGGATTGGTCACCTGGACATATTTTTCCATATCATCCGGTGTCCGGAGCTTTTTCATCGCTTTTTGAGTAAAAATCGGTTTATTCATTTCGATAAATGTCCTTGGTTCAGTAAAAATTTATTTTTTCGTAACCGTTCTGGATTTGCCGGAATGGACGGAAGATTTTTCCATAATTTCTCTTGCCGGTTCATCAACTTCATCATTTTTCTGCGGCCCGACATGAAATGAAGAGTTCTCTTCAATATAATTCATCACTCCTTTGCATTTGTATGCAAAAGGAGATGAGTCAATTTCAATAGTTAACATTTGATGATATAGCTGAATCTATTTATTTCTGAAAACTTATCTCAGGATTTAGAATTTCGAGCTGCAATTCATCAATCTTTTTAAATCCTGAATCTGCTGTCATCAAAACAAGATCACTTTCAATTGCTGATGCTGCAATAATAGCATCCGGAAGTTTTATATTATATTTTCTTCTGAGCTGTATTGTCATGTTTTTTATTTCATTGGTTATCAAAATTGGCAAACTTCCGTTTAGAAAACCACCGATTTTCTTTTCCTCATCATCGGTAATCTTTGAATAAGATAGTAACTCCATTTCACTGATAATTGAAAATGCGAATCTACAGGTTATAAACGGCTTCATACAACTATTACCGGATAAATAATACAAAACAGCATTTGTATCTGCGAGAAAATCAATTCCATTCATCTCTCACATTCCTTTGAAATTCCATTCCATCGATTGGATTTTTAAGACATCCAAAAAATACAGCTGTTCCCGAAGCGTTTGCAGTTTTATTCTTTTCAGCTTTGAAAAGTATATAATCAATGAATTCCGCAATTTCACTTAAATATTCTTCAGGAACTGAGTGTATTTGTTTTTCTACCGTTGCGTATGTCATATCTCATCCTTTCGCTGCAAAATCCATTTTTTATCTTGATGTAATTTTAACACATATCTTCAATAAAAAGCTGACTTTTTTAGGAAAGGTTGTACTCAACATATTTTGACGGCTATATATAATTGTTCTTTTGTGTTTGATCTTCGCTGACTTAAATATGATGATCTGAGAGAAAGAATTGCGGATATGCTCTTCAAGACACTTATCATCCGGAATTTCAAATCCGATAACACCGATAATAAAGAATCTTATGCGAAGGTATTCATGGGTAATTATACCTTTACGCTTGGAACAAACACAGAATTCCAATTCTCGGGTGTGATCAACAGCATGATCGCGGCCTGCCTGAAGGAAGGCAGGGAAAAGCCTGTTGACAAGATGGCGCTTGACCGATAGATTCTCGTCCGCCTGCGCTTCCTTCGGCGGCTCACCTCATTGGTCAGCCGTGATACTTTCGAATATTATTCCTGTCCGGGCAGATCCGGGTGTTTTCTTCATTGGTGACAAAAAGCCTCTGTTTGTGATTTTCACCCCATCATCCATTTTCACCTGTCGTTATTTTATGGGGTGAAGTTTTGAGTTATTCCCGTGTGCAGCAGCTATTTTAAAATCGAAATTTCATCCGGAAAGCAGAAAATCAGCCAAATTTTCCTCATATGTTCTGAGAAAGAGAGATGTTTTTGTATCAAATCGGGTATGCCGACATTTGTCAGCACCGGGGATTTGATACAAAGTCAAACCTTTTAACGGTAAGAACCTTATAACGATAAAACGTGAATTTGGTTATGTCAAAGTCGCTTATCGTGGGATTGCGAAAAATTTGAATCGCTTTAATATCCTATTTGCGAGCGCAAATTTGCTTATGTGCCTGCGTGCAGGTCGTGGAAATGAGTTTATTAGGGCATAATGCGCCTATTTATAAAAAAGGATAGAAATTGAGAGGAATTAGACGCTGATTTCAGCAAAAAAAACATTGAATTAAACGGATAATTACATTTATTTCATTGAAAATGCAATTATCCGTTATTGAGTGTTCGAAAAATGGTTATTAATCAGCGTTTCCCTAGCATGTTGTCTTCATTTGCTTCCTTCAGCATCCGGTTCATGGACTCAATGTTCGCGGCTTCATTCCCCATCGGCTGAACAGGACCCGCTTCCTCCCGGGCCTCTTCACGGACGTTTTCATCCTGCGGCACAGGTTTCTGGTTTTTATTCTGATTTCGTGTGTTATCCGTTCGCTGAAACATTTTTTACCGACTTTCAGGATGCTCCGTTTGGCTTTGCCCGGTGATCAGCACTGTACGGCTGTCAGCACCGGTCGATGCAGGACATATTTCGCGGCATGATCACTTGTTTCTTTTTGAATTCTTTTTCAATTATACATTATTTTCGGGCTTTTAATTTTTTTCTTCCGGCCCGGTCTGTGTTTCAAATTTCCGTCGTCAGGATAAAGTGACAAATCGGGATATATGATCCCTGAACGGTTTGAACAGGCACAGGCATCTGCACACCACAGAAGCCGGTCCGTTCCCGGTCCTCCGCAGCGATCGAAGGGGACAGGGTAATGGTCCCGGATGAGCAGAATGATTTGATTTTCTTTAAGGTTTATGAAAATTATAAGGTCATCGCTGATGATTTCTGCTCAATTATCGGCTATCTTAAAGAAAACACTTTGCTGATGATCACCTGCGAAGATAAATCCGCCGCCGGAGAACAGATGAGGCAGAAAAGCTGACACAGATCGCAGCGGGATGAGCGACATGTGATACAATTACATTATCATTCAACCTTGAAAGCCGGAAATTCATTATGCAGAAAACCGATACATCAGTAAGAACCAAAAGTTTTGATTCCTTTGATCTGTTCAAATTTATCGTATCATTTGTCGTGATGATCGTTCATACGAGGATCTTCGGGGATTCCCGTTTTCACGTTCTTCATCCCTGGTGCAGGATCGCCATCCCGGTATATTTTATGATCAGTTCCTTTTTATTTTTCAGCAAATATGACCGGCTGCCTGACGGCGAAAAAAACGCGTACCTCCGGAAGTTTGTCAAAAGAGATCTGATACTCTATCTCTTCTGGTTCATCGTTTTTCTCCCCTTTACGACGATATACAGGAATTATCTGCACAAAGGGATCGCCTTTTTCTTTGGATCGATCTTTCTCGGTTCTTCCTTCCCCGCCTCCTGGTATCTGATGGCGCTGGCGATCGGGATCATTTTTGTCGCGAAACTGGACAGAGGTATCGGGAAATATATCGTCCCTGTCATCGCTTTTCTGTTCTTTCTTCTGTGCCTCGGACAGAACACATGGCGGGTCATTGCAGACAAAACCGTTTTTCTGCCGAAGATCTACAACGCGACCGAGATCAGTTACGCCGTCACCTTTTTTGTATCTGTCATCTGGATCTGGATGGGAAGGGTTTTCGTCAGAAACCGGGAGCGTCTGCTTGCGGTGGATATCAAAAAAGGAGCCGCGGCTTTTATTTGTTCCCTTATTCTTTTGTTTTTCGAGGACAAGTGGCTTTATGACCGCGGACTGTTCACGATGAATAATGACGTTTATCTTTCCTGTCTTCTTGCCGGTCCGCTGTTTTTCTGGCTGGTCCTGAAAATGGATATCCACATTCCGCATGCCAGGACCATGCGCTGCATGAGCACGCTCATCTATTGTATCCATGCCACGATCGCGGAGCTGCTGAGAGTCTATGTTGTGCTCCCGAGATTCGGTGAATACGAGCTGCCATGGTCAGCGCTGTGTTTTGCCGTGACCGCTGTCTCAACGCTGCTGCTCGGGCGGCTTATCATGAAATACAGCGAAAAAATCAATATCCTGAAATATGCGTATTGAAAACCGCAGAAACCGGCGGCAGTGAGCATAAAAAAAATGAAACTCAGCGAAACCAGAAAACCATATCCGATTATTATTCTCTGTTTGTTTGTGCTTTCAGTCTTCAGCTGTGTTTTTGCTGAAGTATCCGATCAGCGTTCAATTACGATTGTGTACAGCGGAGCCGGAAACGAAAGTCAAAACCTCACCGTTGATTTTTGCGACGAATGGCTGCTGCAGCCGGACAATATTTACAACCACGAGCTGATGCAGGCGTCCTTTGCCCTGGCCGCCGCCGGTTTCCGGGACAAGGACAGGGATCTTCCCGAAAAGGATCACAACATTCTGGATTTCTTCTATCAGGCCGGGTTTATCGAGCCGCGGACGATCGATTATGACATAAAACCGTCGATCGACACGATCGGCACCGCAATCGCGCACAAATATGCCGGGAATTCCGTGTTGATCGCGGTTTCCATCTCGGGCATGAACTATCAGGGAGAATGGGCGGGAAATCTGATAATCGACGATGATAACCGTGTTAAAGGGTTCAACGATGCCGCGGATAAAGTAACGGAACGAGTGGAGAAATACATCAGCGATCATCATTTGAGCGGAGACCTTCGTCTCTGGGTCTCCGGATACAGCCGCTCTGCTGCCGTGACGAATGACTTTGCAGCAGATGCCGTGGACAGCGGCCGTTTTCGGGCAGTATATGCTTATACCTTTGCCACACCGCGGACTACGAAAGAGACCGGTGGGGAAGAATATCAGAGTATCTTCAACCTGATCAATCCCTTTGATATGATCCCGATGGCTCCTTTTCCGGAATGGGGATTTTCCCGATACGGGGTCGACCTTTTTTTCCCGGCTATGGAAACTGACAGCGACTGGTATGATATGCAGAAGAATGCGATTGAGATTTTTAGAACAGTTTCAGACGAAGAGATCTTCATAAACCCGCAAATGAATAAAAACCTGCACACGGTATTGGACTATCTGGCTTTCTTTGTCAATTCTGCAGACAGTTATAAAACAACGGTCCAGGATCCGCTGGTGACTTATATACAAAGCCGGGATTTCAAGACGCTGTTCCATGATCTTTCGAAACTCATCAGTTTCGATATGATCCGGGAACGTTTTGTACGGAGAAATCAGATCGCCGTCTACCAAATGCATGAACTTTATAATTTTCTGGATTACATAACACAGCTTATCTATACGAGCCTTATCGCAGAAAAAGGCCTGGCTTCGACTGGTGTTGATTGGATATCCGGCATTTCCGCGCAGGAAAACATCGCTTTTAACCATTATGACAAAACTTACCGTTCCTGGCTTTTTTCAAGTGATGATCCTGAAATGCTTTTATCGCATGAGGCGAAATATGCCCATGTTGTGATCCAGGGGGATGTGGACGTGGATGTGTTTGATGCTGCCGGAGATTTTGTTGTTCACTTCGGCAATCAACCCATGTCCGAATCATTTGATATGGAAGACATCCGTATGCCATCTTTTGAAGGAGGCATGAGCGAGGCGTTGATTTACTGCGAAAGACATGGAAATCAGACACTGATCATACTCCCGCTGGATCAGGTCTTTACCGTCGGGATCTATTCAAATATCAAACAGGAGATCCAGGTCTCCTATACGGAGTATTCGGCAGATAAACTGCATGCGGATGTACGGTATATTTATATCGATGAATATGATAAGGGAGAATACTATCCGGAGGTTTTTGATCCGGAAAAGGAGAGTAAATACACGACTGAGGATCTTCAGAATATGGGGGTGTTGGTCGTCGAACCATGGAGCGGAGATATCGTTTATTCACCGACGGCAGTAATGCGTCTGGAGAACAAAGGGATCCCCCATCCCTCTCCGAGAGTCCTGCTGTTAACCGTCCTGCTGGTTCTGGGACTGCTGATATTCCTTTTCATCCGGATCATGATCGGGATATTCAGATTTTCCAAATGGATCCGGAAAAAAGCCTCCGGAAAGTCCTCACCAATATAAGCGGCCTCCGGACAACACCGTTCCATCTGATCAATCGACAGGCCGCTGCCATAGACGGGATGATATTTCACAACGTTTCTTCCTTTCTGAAGAGTGATACCCATGGGCTGCTCCTGCAGGATGAGGCCGGATCACTTTAGGCTGCGGCGCTGTTCCCGGTGAAGTCCCGCGTGAAGCAGTCTCCCGCGGTATTAAATTCGCCGTCTGGTTCGCGCAGGATGAGACTTACCACACCGCGCTGAGCTTTCATCTCCCGATATATGGGCAGAAATATTTGATTTTTCTGCCAACCCGGATAATTTTGACCGTTTTTAAGCTGTCTCTATGAACCGGGTCTGTTATACTTATTCTCAACTAATCAGGAGTTGAGGGGGTGATTTCCATGAATAAACAACAGTGTCGCAGAACATTCCTTTTGATAAGTATAATTGTTGCTGCCGCTACTGAGAATCCAGAAGTAATGGATATCTCCATTGGACAGAATTACATACTTAGCTCTCAGACTTAGTGCATATTGTCTTGCCTGCTCTTTCCCATCAAGAGGATGTTTGCCACTTCTTTTTGCCTCAACTACAACTAATGGAGAAGAAAACTCATCAAGTAGTAAGTAATCAACAAACCCATTTTTGGCTTTCTCAAAGTCAACTCCCATATCGTCAATGGCAGCTTTTGTGAGTTTAACATTTGGTTCAAGCTGTATATTGGCTTTTCCTTCTGGCGAGTCGAAAAACCTCCATCCAGCATCAGTTAACATGGCGTTTATCTTGACACGCGCTTTTGCCTCTTTATCTTTCATATCTTATCATCACTTTTTGATAGAGATTAGTCTTAGCGATTGCCAGTCTTTTCAAGTTTCTTCAGTAATTACTGTTTCTCTTCATAATCATAGAGATAGGCACTCAAAGCTCTTTCAACCGCAATGGTTTTCGACTGTCCCGCATCTTCGCATATTACCCACAATCTTTCATCGATTAGGGTTTCGATACGGGGGACACAACAGATAAAAATTGACCATTGAAATTGAATTGTACGGTCAGCCGTTAAAGCGGCGCCTTACAGGAGCGCTTTCACACAGGCCTCCACGTCCGCCATATCAGCCGTCGGTTCAAACCGTGCTGCGACATTCCCCTCGCGGTCGATGATGAACTTCGTGAAGTTCCACTTGATATCAGGTTTTTTGTCCCAGTCCGGATCGGCCTTGGAAAACATGTTTTCCAACACTTCCTTATACTGATGGGGACCGAAACCTTCAAATCCTTTTTGGGATTTCAGGTAAGTGTACAGCGGCAGCTCATTTTCGCCGTTCACATCTGCTTTTTTCATCTGCGGGAATGTGGTGTTGTAATGCATTGTGCAGAACTCGTGGATCTCTTCATCCGTCCCGGGAGCCTGTCCGCCGAACTGATTGCAGGGAATATCGACGATCTCAAGACCCTGATCGTGATAGTCCTTATACATCTGTTCGATCGGGGCGTAATGGGGCGTGAAGCCGCAGCCGGTCGCCGTGTTGACAACCATGATGACCTTGCCCTTGTAGTCAGCGAGGTTCAGTTGTTCGCCGTTTCTTTTTGTGACGGTATAATCGTAGATCATGTTTAATCCTCCAATTTGTATCGTTTGATCAATACAGCCGCCCTTCCGCTTCAGCTCAGCAGCGCCCGCACCTGATTTCCGGACGCTGTAAACCTGTCCCGTATGGTGCGGATTTCGTGCGGTCAGCTTCGGGACAGGAGCTTCGCCGCCCATCCCCCTGCTTATAAAGGTATCAGGATTTTTATAAGACTCACACGCTTTCGCGCCGGTCACCTTTTATTCAGCGTTTCAGTCCGCCTCGATGAGATCGTCCCCATCAAAAATTCTCCGGATGAGATCTTTGATCGTTTTCGGAAACGCAGCCGTATTATCTTCCATGAGTAAATTATAACCTTCCACCGCACTTGCGGCTCCGGTTTTCAGTTCAATTTCCTGAGGCTTGAAATATTCCCTTGAAAACATGTGGGCCAGCCAGGATTTGCTGAGATATTCCGTAAATGACTCAAAGATATTGTCTTCATCCGGCTGTTCCGCGGCCCGTTTAATTTCCCGGAGGATCGTGGTCATTTCTTCCCGGTGCTTTTTCAGATTATCATTCAGATACGTATCCAGCCAGGCTTTTTCCGATCCGGCATTCCCGGGATTTTTCAGATCGTTCCCGCGCTTTTTGGCGTCCCGGGTCCATTTGCTCCGGAGATTCCCAAAGATATTGTCAAACAGCAGCGACATATAGATCGCCGAAGCCGACTTGTAATCCTTTACCCCGAGACTGTTCGCCCCTTCTCCGACCCTTTCTTTCTTATGGAGCTGGAAAACATAATCCACGTCCCTTTGGCTGTATTTATCCTTTTCCAGCAGGTAATTGTGGGATTTATCGAAGTCGTCCGCAAGGTAATCGATCTTTTCGCATTTATCCAGTTCCTTTTGTTCCTCTTTCGTCAGTCTGGTCTTTCTTTCCAGGCGCTTAAATTTAGCATAGGCTGCTACCGCGGCCCGGGGTGTTTTGAAAATCTGAAGATAGGATTCATAATGCGAAGGGGAAATTTCTACGACGGTATTGCCGGATCTCACCTGAATTTTGGTGTTGGCCATCTGGCTGCGGATGTCCTTCAGGTCACCGGCCGCGTTTTGTCCCTGATCCTGCAGGCTGTATATTTCATCCAGACGCCTGATGCCATGGTTCATCAGGGAGATCATGTCCATTACCGGCATATGCAGGCGGGTGTCATTTGCAAAATATTTTGTGAGCATCAGGTTCAGACGCTTGATATTCCCGGATGCCTCCTGCCTTGATTTTCTGATTTTTTCCGGTGAATATCTCTTTGCTTCGGCCTTCGCGCTCGGTACTTTTTTCCAGAGGCGGATGTCATGGGATAATCTGAAAGAACTCCCCATGGAATGCAGGCTGTTGATAATATTTGTAAGCTCGTCGGGAGCATCCTGCAGCGTATTCAGGGGGACCACTGAACGGATCAGCCGTTCAAGGTCATCCCCTGCCCTGTCAACCTCATCGAAAACCTGGACAAGATTATCAGCGTTTTTTATGTCTCCCATAAATTTTCTGGATCCCAGTTCTCCGGACTGGGATCCAGATGTACGCCGCATATTTTCCCCGGTTTCAGCGGGGGTGAATGTCCATTTTTGGGATTCGCCTCCGCTTTCATTTTCGATGGATTCCCGGTAATTCTCATAATCTTCTCTGGTCGCGATTTTGTTCCCGAAAGCCGAATAGGTCATATCATTTTCAGCACCGTATTTCATAAAATTGGTCTGCATACCCGCTTCGAAATTCATCTCGGCCGCGTTTGCCCCAAACAGGGCCATATTTGCCAGCGAAGAAAATTCGATCTGGCTCTGTTTAAAAATCTCTCCGCCGATAGCCAGGTGGGCGGTATCCACAACCATCTCCTTGACAAAAGTGTTGCAGTTCCGGTCATAGATGTTGTATCCCTTGTCCGCGTAATGTTCCGATGCCTCAAAGATGGCGTTGACCTGTTCGTTCTTTGCGGGATATCTGCGGCTGACATCATAATCGACTTCCGAATCATCATCCAGCCGCGCCGGAAGCCGCGCGTTTCGGTTCAGCATCATTCCCGCACCGGAAAACGTACGCCCGATGTCAGTGACCTCATGCATGCCGAATTCCGTACTGTACCGTTCAAACCGGTTGGATTTTCGGCTGAAGCGGCTGTATTCGATCCCTAAATATGTATGTCCGGCACTTCTGCCATTCATCGTTTGTGATGAACCTTTGACCGGCTGGTCGGCATAAATGGTGATGACCGGGTCAAGCGGTCTGCCTTTTGAATCCTCTGCTTTCGCGGCGGTTAGATGGGACCAGACAGCCGGAACCCGCCGGAAGTCCACGTTGAGCTCATCCTTTTTTTGGTTTTGCCCGTCTTCACCGACAGTGTCTTCCCAGCCCGGGATCTGGTTTTCCGTCCGTGCCTGCAGATTTTCCAGTTCTCCGGACCGCCGGAAAGCGTTCAGTTTCCAAACCCAGGGGAGCGTGAGAAAAAAATTGAGCAGTTTTCCGGCTGTTTTCCCCACGCCGACGGCGATCCAGCTCAGCGCGCTGCGGAACCAGCTCTTTTTGCCGGTTTCCGCCATCCTTCTCCCTGTGAAGTTCCAGCTTTGGATCTTTTCCATCTCCAGCAATTTTTTAGCTTCTGAGAGATTTTTTTTACTATTTAACCGCCTGGTGGCTTCGTCTTTCCAGCGGCTGCCTTTTGATCCGGTTTTATCCGGTTCCTCCGGTTCACCGTCCAGCCGGAAATCATTATTTTTTCTCCCTACGGAATTTTTAAACATTTCGCCTGTTTCCACCACCATATCTTCGTTCTGGTCGTAATCGTAGGTGGAAAGCGGGGGAAGCTTTTCCTGATCGTCGTCCGAATCGATCGAATCCCGTGAACCGTTGAGAAAACTGTAACTGTCATCGTTATCTATGATGTTGTTAAATATCGATTTCGAGTCGTCATCATTGGCATCCCCGGAATCATCAAAGATATTTTTTCTTGACGGTGGTTTGTTTTATGGTCGATGATTTTTCCTTGGAATCATCTAAAGAGACATCGAGTGAAGAATTATTTCCCGATTTTTCCCCGGAATCATCTAAAGAGACATCGAGTGAAGAATTATTCCCCGATTTTTCCTTGATCAGGCTTTTTAAGCTGCTTTTCCGGCCCGCTGCCCCGGAAGTCCTGTTCAGGTTTTCAGCCATGCCCTCATTCGATATGCGGTTCATCGGAAGATCACCCGGATCCTTGAGCAAGCTTTCATTGCCGATGTAAGACCGGCTGCCTTCTTCGAGGTTGATCTCTTCCTGAATATCTTTATCGGGTGCCTGGTTGGCTGATTGATCTTGTTTTGGAAACATAAAAGGACTCGCTCTTTACAAACCTGGACGATCCACTATTCCGGTGCTTTTGGATGGGGGCTTCCCCCTGTTTTCCGGCGCCGCAGGAATGGTGTGGAAAAATTATTATTCGGCAGGCGGGTGTACAAATACCTGCTGATCCGATAGATCCGTTTCTGGATGCTGTTATTATACTGTGAATTTCGTGTGCTGTCACGAATTTCGTTTTTCTGCCGGCTCCGCGGTAGTGTGAGTGTGGGAGAGTGTGATGTTTGAAATATCTGATCATCAGGTGTCAGCTGCCGGCTGGCCTTGCGGATAGCCATCGAAAGCTGCGCTAACGCGCCCCTACCACAATTCAGAACTTTTGTCAACCCTCAACATTGACGGTTTACTTTTTTAAAATTCCGTTCTATACTCTAAGAAAAACAGTTACCGGTCAATAGTCATTAGTCATTGGCAGGCGGCCGGAAATCAGCAGGGATCGGTACTTCGGTTTGAGTCAGGGGGACGGTTTTCGCTGACTCGCAGCTGACTCAGAAAAACGGTAGGAGCATGACCAATTATCGTCCGTATCGTTTGAGTCAATGGGCGAAGCTCCTGCACTGAATCAACCGAGCGAAGCTCGCACCATACAGTGCAGGTCCCCGCTGACTCGTTCCAGAACCCTGGACAATTATTTGTAAATAAGCAAATTTAAATCACAGGATCATAGAGGACCCTGAATAAAAACAAAAGATTGACCTGTCTCACAGCAGGCGGGGAAGAAAGGACCGGATCGAAATGGAAAAGCAAACAAAGATCAACACCGATACAGATAACATGCCGGAGATCCATTACTATCGTAAAACGGACAGGCTGCCGTTTGAGGAACTGGATCCGGACTACTATTCCCCGAAAGACATCACGCAGATCATCAGCACCCTCTATAAAGATCTGGTCTACATGGAACAGTACGCCATCAAGATCAACCGCTTTTCCGACGATTACCGGACCGTTTCCCGCGGACTGGAAGGCGTCCTGCGGAAAATGGGCAGCCTGCTGATCACCAAAGCCGTGCTGGAGCAGCAGGGCTGTCAGGTCCCCGTACCGGAAGATCTTACGCTCGGCCGTCTTTATCTCACGGCGAACTATCATTTCAGCAAGACCCATGCCGCCATCATCAGCATACAGCTGCAGAATCCGAAATTATATCTTGCCCTGGTGGCGCAGGAGATCCGCTGGGCGACCCTTCTGGAACGTCTGGACGCCACCGAGCAGAAAATAAATGATATCCGTGAAGGAAAAGTGACCGTCCGGAAAAAGGACCGGAAACCGGCGTCGGCAGGAAACCCCGTCGCGGACAGCTCTTCCGTTTCCGTCAGCACATCCGGACCTTCCGCGCTGCCGGTCGTCAATGAACTTCTGCCGGATGACGGTCAGAAACAGGAAACAAAGCCGCAAAAGTCCATCATTTCTGAACTTGCGGAGCCCGTCAGTGAAGAGACCGAAGAAATATTCCGGTCTGTAATGCAGGAAATGACGGAAGCCGGAACGGCGGGCAAACCGGAAACGGACACCGGTGAGGTCAGCGAACAAATGATGCGGGACACACTGATGGGAGCGGGAGTGATCACGGGGAACCGGGAGCTTTACGAACTGGCCGCCGCTGCCGGAAGCAAAGAACTCCGTTCCGTCTGGGACGATTTTATCCGGATCGAAGCACAATACGGCTATCCCACCCTGACCGCGATGCGGAAGGTGGAAGAAAGCCTGTACGACCCGCCGCCGGATGAGGAGGATGCCATCCCGCTTGACGGGGCCCGGATCCCGGAACCCGCGTACTATGTGTAAAAAAGTGGTCAGTGGCCGGTGGTCAGTGGTACTGATATCAGTACATGATGATGAGCCAAAGGCTCAAAAAAAGAATAATGATCAAAAAATAAGCCGAAAATCGGATGATTTCGGCTTGTTTCAGTTCGGGACGGTTCCCCTCGGCCTTCGCCTCGGGAGAACCGCCCCCGGTTGAAAGTCAAAAAAAAAGCCTGTCCGGAAATTTCCGGACAGGCTGCTTTCTTATACGATCAGCTTATTCAGTCACGTAAGCGGTCTTCAGCAGGAGATCGTTGGACGGAGTCACAAAATAGCCCGTCACGTTCTTGTGCATCAGCATCATGTTGTTCTTGTAATACAGCGGCATGACCGGATATTCGGAGGCGCCCAGAGCTTCGGCTTCCTTCATGACTTCGAAAGCTTCTTCAGCGTCAGTCATGTTGGCGGCTTTGGCAACCAGCGCGTCATAATCCGGGTTGGAATAGAACACATTGTTGTTCGCGTCGTCGGTGACGAAGAGCGCGAGGAAGGTCATCGGGTGCAGATAGTCACCGCTCCAGCCCATGGCACCGAAGTCATAATTTCCGGCGAGGATATCGGCATAGTACACAGCCCAGTCGGCATTGCTGATCTTGATATTGATGTTCAGCGCGTCCTGCAGCTGGCGGGCCAGCGCTTCCACGACCTTGCCGACGATTTCATTGGAGTAATAGCTCAGTGTGATCTCCGGGAAACCTTCACCGTTGGGGTAGCCGGCTTCAGCCAGTGTCGCGCGGGCAGCTTCCACATTGCCTTCTTCTTCCAGGTCGTTATCATCGGCATCGTCCATCAGGTCAACACCGTTCACGACATACCCGGGGGACATGAAAGAAAAAGCGGGGACAGCATCAGTCTGGACAACGTCTTCGATGATGGCGATGCGGTCGATAGCCTGGTTGAAGGCCTTGCGGACAAGCACGTTGTCAAACGGGGCTTTGGCGCAGTTGAAATCATACCAGACAGTCCCGTAGGAAGGAGAAACCACGATACCGGCGTCTTCTGCCTTCAGGCGGGCATAGTCGCTGGACGGAATGCTGTTCATACCGGCAATATCACCGTTCTCATAGGCCATCAGGCTGGTGCCCAGGTCAGAGATAAAGCGGAAGGTGACCTTCTCGAGCTTTACGGCATCCGCGTTGTAGTAGTACGGGTTCTTTTCCAGGACAAAGCTTTCGCCCATGTTGATCTCCGCCATGCGGAATGGCCCGTTGGTGACGTAAGTGTCAGCGGAAGCGGTCCAGCGTTCGCCGTTGGCGGTGATGGTGGCTTCCTGTACCGGGCTGAAGGTCCACATGGAAAGGATATCGATCCAGTACGGGGCGGGGGCTTTCAGGGTCATCACAAAAGTGCTGTCATCCGGGGCGCTGACACCCACTTTGTCAAATCCGATGGTGTTGTCGGCGTAGTATTCTTCAGCGCCGGCGACATAACCCAGCAGGAAATCGACATATTTCGCTTCCGTGTTCGGATCCAGGATACGCTTCATGGCGTAAACATAGTCCTGCGCGTTATGGTCGCTGCCGTCGCTCCACTTCAAACCGTCACGAAGGGTGAAGGTGTAAACCAGACCGTCATCGGAGATGGTCCAGCTTTCCGCTTCCCCGGGGATCAGGGAGCCGTCTTCCGTGGAATAGGCGACAAGACCTTCGAACACGTTGTTCAGGATCGGTGACGCAAAGGAATTGTTGGTCACACCCGGATCGATGCCGTCCGGTTCGTTGGACAGGGCATAAACGATCTCCTGAACGGGCTCAGCGCTCACCGCGGAAAAGGCGGCCAGCAGCATCAGACACAGCATCAGGCACAACATTTTCTTCATAATAATAAACTCCTTATAAAAAATAAAAAATTAAAACAGATCTCTCCGTTTTTTCACCTTGAGCAGGTTTTAGTGGTTAGCGGTCAGATTTCAGAATTCAGGCTGTCTCCATAATTGTCAATACTCCGGCCGCAAATGCTGCGTACTGCCATCTGACAACCACCAACTAACAACTAACAACTAAAAACTAACGACCGATCTTATGGCACGCCGCGAAGTGTCCGGGGGCACATTCCCGCAGGGCGGGCACTTCCGAACGGCAGCGTTCCTCCGCGTAAGGGCAGCGGGTATGGAAGCGGCAGCCGGACGGCGGCGCGATAGGACTGGGCAGGTCTCCCTCCAGTCCGACGCTTTCCTTTCTGCGGGCGGCAGCCGGGTCGGGAATAGGGACCGAAGCCAGCAGCCCGATGGTATACGGATGCAGCGGATGGGCATAGATCTCGTCAGCCGCGCACTTTTCCACCAGCTGACCGAGGTACATGACGCCCACATCGTCGGAAACGTAACGCACCATGGAAAGGTCGTGGGCAATAAACAGGTAAGTCAGCCCCTGTTCTTCCTGGAACTTCCGCAGCATATTGACCACCTGCGCCTGGATCGATACATCCAGCGCGGAGATCGGCTCGTCACAGATCACCAGCTGCGGCTGCAGGATCAGCGCCCGGGCGATCCCTACACGCTGACGCTGTCCGCCGGAAAATTCATGGGCATACCTGCCCGCGTGATCCCGGTTCAGGCCCACCCGGGCGAGCATGTCGATCACCATATCCTGTTCTTCGTTACGGTTGGCGCAGATATGATGTGCCCGCAGCGGTTCCGCCACGATATCCTGCACAGTCATCCGGGCATTGAGCGAGGCATAAGGATCCTGGAAGATCATCTGCATTTTCCGCCGGTGGGGCAGCAGCTGTTTTTGGGAAAGGTCCGTAATATCTTCCCCATCCAGAATAATTCTTCCCGAAGTCGGGTCATAGATCCGGATAATGGTCCGGGCGCAGCTGCTTTTTCCGCAGCCGCTTTCGCCCACCAGGCCCAGCGTCTTTCCCCGGGTGATGGAAAAGCTCACATCATCCACGGCGTGGACGACTTTCCCGCCGGACGCGGGGAAATGCTTGGTCAGGTTTTTGACCTCCAGCAATACGGAAGAGGATGAACCGTCGGTCATGCGTCCCTCCTTCCTGCTTTGAAAGGATTGTCTTCAGCCGGGGCTTCCGGATCCAGCAGCCAGCACATGCTCCTGCGGTTTTCGCCGGCGCTTATATACGGCGGCCGTTCTTCATTGCAGATCCGCATCGTATACGGACAGCGGGGCGCGAAGGGGCAGCCCTTCGGCGGATGGATCATGTCGGGAGGCGATCCCGGAATGGAACGAAGCATTTTATTTTTGTCCTGGTTCATACCGGGGATCGACGCCATCAGTCCCAGTGTATACGGGTGCAGCGGTTCACGGAAGATATCCATGATATCGGCTTCTTCCATGATCAGCCCGCCGTACATGACCGCGACGCGGTCGCAGAGCTCCGCCACCACGCCCAGGTCATGGGTGATGAACATGATGCTCATCCCGATCTCCTGCTGCAGGGACCGCATCAGCTTCAGGATCTGGTCCTGAATGGAAACATCCAGTGCCGTCGTCGGTTCATCGGCGATCAGCAGTTCCGGACGGCAGGCAAGGGCCATGGCGATCATTACCCGCTGCCGCATTCCGCCGGAAAATTCATGGGGGTAGGCTTTCAGGCGTTTTTCCGGTTCCGGGATCCGCACCAGGCGGAAGAGTTCCAGAACCTTCTGCTCCCGTTCCTGTTTGCTCATTTTGCGGTCATGTTCCCAGAGCATCTCCCCCACCTGTTCTCCCATGGGCATCAGCGGGTTCAGGCTGGTCATGGGATCCTGGAAGATCATGGAGATCCGTGCGCCCCGGATCGCCCGCATTTCTTTTGTCCCCATCGTTGTCAGTTCTTCACCGTCCAGTTTAATGGAACCGCCGGTGATCTTCCCTGTGGAGCCCAGCAGTTTCAGGATCGACAGGCTCGTCACACTTTTTCCGCTGCCGCTTTCTCCCACGATGCCCAGTGTCATGCCCTTCTGAACGTCAAAGGACACACCACGCACCGCGTGGACCTCACCGTTGGAGGTCATAAAAGACGTATGCAGATCGCGGACTTGTAATATCGTTTCCATACCCTGATCCTTTATCCTCTTCTCCGGCACCAGATACCTATTTCTTCAGCTTCGGATCGAGCGCGTCCCGCAGCCCGTCGCCCACAAAATTGAACGCGAACATGATCATGCAGATGACGATCGCCGGTATGAACAGCTGATAGGGGTTCGTCCGCAGCGCTTCGGTCGCGTCATTGCACATCGTACCCAGAGAAGCCAGCGGCGGCGTGATACCGATACCGATAAAGCTCATAAATGCTTCCATGAAGATGGCGCTCGGGATCAGCATCGTCACCGTGACCAGGATCGGTCCCATGGCGTTGGGGATCAGATGCTGCGTCAGGATCGTTTTTGTCGAGGACCCGATCGTGCGGGCTGCCATCACAAATTCCTGGTTTTTCAGGCTCAGAACCTGTCCGCGGACCACACGGGCCATATCCACCCAGTAAACGCTGGAAAGCGCGATGATGATGGAAAGCAGCCCGTCATCCAGGCAGACCTTGATCAGGATCACATAGAGGGTCAGCGGGATCGTGGAGATGATATCCACGATACGCATCATCACCCCGTCCACCTGGCCGCCCAGGTAGCCTGAAATACCGCCGTAGAAGATACCGATCACCATGTTGACAGCCGCGGCAATGAATGCCACCATCAGGGAGATCCGGGTGCCGTACATCAGGCGGCTCAGAATGTCCCGGCCCAGGTGGTCCGTACCCAGCAGGTAGGAGCGGTTCCACACACTTTTGGTTTTGGTAATGCGGTTCCCGTCCTGATCCCGGATCGCGGCGGGCATTTCCGTGTAGTCCAGTGTTACCGTTTCACCGTTGTTGTAAGGATATACCGTGATCTTTTCTTTGGAATTATCTTTCCCCTTGCGCAGCTGCTGGAGCAGATGCCCGTTTTCGTCCGCTTCAATGATCTTGAGCGCCGCGGTGATATAGAGGTAATGGCCGTCCGGCGCGGGATAGACCTTCATCACCGGAGGAATGTTTGCCAGTTTTGTGTTCTGGTCATCATAGCCGTAAGGTGTCAGATATGGTCCGGCGACAGCAAACAGAAGAAGGACCACGATGATGATCAGCCCGAGAAGGGCAGTCGGTTTGTGCCGGAAACGGAACCAGACATCTTCCGCGAAGGACCGCGGTTTGGAATACAGGCGGTCAGCTTCGGCGAAATCGCCTCCCACGCGCTCCCATTTGCTGATATTTTCCATTCTGCCTGTCCTCCTTTCCCCGCTCAATCATATCTGATCCGCGGATCGATCAGACAGTAGAACAGATCCACAATAAACACCATGGCGATCAGGAAGGCGGCGTAAAACACCGTCATGCCCATGATCGTCGTATAATCACGCTGGGTGACGCTGTTCACAAAATAACCGCCCATGCCGGGGATGGCGAAGATCTTTTCGATCACAAAGGAACCGGTCAGCAGGTTGGCGACCGTGGGACCCAGTACCGTTATTACCGGGATCAGCGCGTTGCGCAGCGCGTGCTTGAAAATCACCCTGGTCTCACTGATCCCCTTCGCTCTGGCTGTACGGATGTAATCCTGTCCCATGACATCCAGCAGGGAGGACCGCATCAGCCGGGCAAGAAAACTGACCGAATACCCGCCCATCGCGATGACCGGCAGGATATAGCCTTTCCACGAATCCACGCCAAAGAGCGGCGTCCAGCCCAGCTTGAAAGAGAAGAAATAATTCAGGGTCGTCGCGATAACGAAAGAAGGAATGGTGACGCCGATGGTGGCAAGAGCCATCACCAGCATGTCCTGCCATTTCCCGTTGCGCAGGGCGGATATGATCCCCATGGGAATGCTTGCCAAAAGGACAAAACAGAGCGTGATCAGCCCCAGCCGGGCTGAATACGGGAAACCGTTGGAGATAAAATCATTGACGGTCTTTCCCTGATATTTGAATGACGGCCCGAGGTCAAAGCGCAGCAGGCCCGACATATAATCGATAAACTGTTTCCAAAGGGGATCGTTCAGTTTGTATTTTTCATTCAGTGCCTCCAGGACAGCCTTCGACACCTGTTTTTCGCTTGTGAAAGGGCCGCCGGGAACGGCATGCATCAGGAAAAAAGTCAGCAGACAAATCAAAAACAGCGTGATCAGCATCATCACGATTCGTTTCAGAAGAAATTTCCTCAAGCCCGACTCTCCTCCGTCAGCAATAAGAATTTTATTATTATAAGTTTGGATTTCAATAAAGGATAAAAGTCACATAAAAACATGACTTAGTTGTTAGTCAATAGTTGTTAGTCAATAGTTATTAGTCAATAGTCAATAGTTGGTGGTTGATGGTTGGTGGTTTGCGCCTTTGCGGAGCATGATATTCCGAAGACACTTTCCCGAACTGTCGAAGTAAATGTTTTCAACGTGTATCCCGTATTGTTAATCGTCGGGTTTAAGATACGTATTGAAACCTGACAAAAAAAACCCTGACATGATTGTCGGAGAAAATATTATCCTTGACATTTAGACAGAGATCGAATAAGCCGGACGTAAGTAACAAATATATTGGGGGTGCCGGGGGCCACGCGTGAGCTTGCTCAGCGCGTGGCCCCCGGCTAATTAAAACAAGGCGCGGGAAGAACTCCGGCAGGCACAAATGATCCCGCTCCGCGCCTCTGCGAAGCACAGAATTCCGAAGGCACTTTCCCGAACTGTCGAAGTAAATATTTTCGACGTATATCTCGTATTATTAATCGATGAGTTTAAGAAACTTATTGAAACCTTACAAAAAATTCCCGACATATATATCGGAAAATGAGCTCCCTGACATTTTGATAAATACCGAATAAGCCGGTAATACATGATATGAAAAAAGTGGGGTGCCGGGGGCCACGCGTGAGCTTACTCAGCGCGTGGCCCCCGGATAATT
>DAIMGK010000071.1:0-22047 GCA_036723985.1 Flexilinea sp. | reverse complement strand
TATGGTTTTGGGGCAGGTTCTGCAACTGCACCAAGCGACCGGACCATCGGCCACTGCGGTTAGCACCATAGAATTGGAACATTCCCCGGCAACGCCCATCATCGCAGACTGCATTCTGCATCGCTTCGTATTTCCGGACACTGCTTTTTGCAAGTTGCAGTCGGAGCGACAACACCTCAACGATATTATCAGCAGCAGTTTTCAGCATTGCAGTCACATCCTTTTTTCCAAGGCTTTCTGTCTCTATCCCATTATCAGATAGAAAATCTTTCAGTTGAATAACAGAGTTCGGATTTTCCAGTCCGGTTTTATGCTGCATTCTGTACATGAGATCAGCTCGCGAAAGGTCGTCAATCTGCATCGCTTGCTCCACCATCTTCCGGTCGATCATAATGCCGCGATCGTTGATCTCCTGATCGAGGTGATATTCATCCCATACGGAATCCGGGACCGGATAGTTCTTCAGTCGGTCCTGAATTTGCATCTCGACCTGAACGTCTCGTTCATTATATTTTTTGAATAGTTCCCACTTGACCGGATCATGCTCCGGAAGATTCCATGTGCGGCCTCCGTTGACTTTTGTCGGTTTGCAAGGGCAGCAGAAATATTTGATCAGGTCTTTACCCTCCTTCAACTTTTGCTCCTCAAAACCGAGGACAGCACCAACTTTTTCCAGTCCCAGGGGCAGACCATTGTACGCAGCCCATACCAGCGAGCATTTCCACGATGCCGGATCAAGATAATTCCGGACCGCTTCGTCATCCGACCTGTATCCGTGGAAATACTGCGGATAATTCCTGCGCAGCCAGACCGATAGACAGACCCGTTCAAAGCTGGCGTTGTAGGCCCATTTGACGACATCCTGGTCGGAAAGCGCCGTTAGAATTTCCTCCGGAATTTTATCTCCGCAGGCAAAGTCATACACAATTACCGGGCCATGATTTACAGACACAGCAAAAAGCAAAATAGCGAAATCAGGCGATTCACAATAACGATAAACACCGCATTTTCCTAAATCAACGCTGCTTTTTGTTTCCAAATCCAAAGCCAGCGATATTATTTCCATGAGCTTTTCCTATCCGGAATATCAATATCCTTATCTCTATACCTTTTCCAGACTTTCCGGATTTTCTTATGTAGAAATATCCACAGTTCTCCGATTGCATCGATAAACGTTACAATAATGAAACCGAAAAATGTGCAGATAATAATCAAATTCGCCATTTGGCTGATCATTTCAGTATCCAATGCTTTTACCTCCATATGGGCGGCAGAGAGTGTGTCTCCGCCGCCCTTTTATGATCTCAGCTCAGAAAATCATCGTCACCATCATCCAGTCCAGCGAAGTCATCTTCAGCCCGGCTACGACCTCCGAGGGGAGTACCATCCGCCAACTTCTGGAGATTGTTCAACCCACACGCAATACCACGATTGCCATTGCTATTGTAGGCATAGAAGTTGATCGATGCCCGGCCGATGATACCGGAATATAGCTCGGATTCATCAAAAATCGGAATCCGCTCCGCATCGACAACACCCGGCTTAGTGGTGCTGTTTGCGTTGATGAACCAGGCATCCTTATAGACCGGATCACCCTTGCGGTCCTTGTCTCCGTCACGCAGTGGAGTTTTGATATCTTCCAGAGCCGGGACATACTTGCTGGACCCTTTCAGCTTGCTCTGTCCTTCATCGTAGGCAGCCTTGATAGCGGTTTTGATCTTCTCGACAGTCGCGGTATCGCTTTTCGGGATAATCAGCGACACGGAATATTTCGGAGTGCCGCCACCGATCGGGGCCTTCGGTTCCGTGACATTCAGATAAGACATGACAGTGTTCCTGCCGGTGATAACTTTTGTGGCGTTTGTTGTTGCCATATTAATCCTCCAAAAAATCAGTAAAACTCGTGTTGAATTCCGGCCGTTTGTCTGTTACGGGAGCCAGAACGGGTTTCCCCTGCGGCTTCACAACCAAGCCGCCCAACAATTCTTCAAAACGTTTTTTCCCTAACTGCTTCGTCATGGCTGTGATGTTCAACAGTTTTTTCTCATACGGATCGTATCCTGCTTCAGATACGGTCCTCGCTACAGCAACCTCATCCGTGTAACGGCGGTTGCTTCGGCCTTCCACCAGTTTGAATCCGGGATACCGGGTACCGGCGAGAGCCTGTGTCAGCGCAAAGTTTTTGACGTCTTCCGCCCAGGCGACCAGGCTGTCAATCTTGGGCAGAATCGCAGCTATTTCCTCTGTGTCCAGCAACGGAGCTTCTGCAAATTCGAACTTCGCCAGTTCCATCGCATATTCGGATCGCTTCCGGCAGGTAGCCTTTACCCTACAGAACTGGCAATGCTGTCCGGCTGAGAATTCTCCCCCACCTTCGTAAGCCAGTTTTGCTGTCGGGGCCAAGACCTCATCTGCCCATTTCAGAAGGTCATCCCTGGACAGTTCAAAGGTGTCCATATTCTCCCGTCTTGGCTGATAAATGGAAAGCCTGATCCGTTTGATGCCGTAAAGGTCTCCGAAGGTATCTACCGCTCCAAGAGCATAGCATTTGAGCTGCGGATTGTCCGTTGCTTCCACCAGGACGCCGACGCCGTATTTGAAATCGATGATATGCAGCAGATCGTCGGCAACGATTACGCAGTCCCCGGTTCCAAATCCGTGTTCCACCCATTTGGAAAAATCAAGTATCTGCTCCACACAGACCAGTGGATCAGGACACAGTTCTTTTGCCTTTTCAACATGCTCCATCACGAAATCCCGGTAACCCTCAGCAGCTTCCTGCATTTCAGCGTCATACCATGTCTGTTCAGGAGTTGGGTCCCGGCACTGCCGTCCGAGTGCTTTTTCAACCAGATACTGGCAGAGCTCATGAGCATCTGTACCTTGTTGGGCATATGGGCTGTCTCGGTCTTTCTCCTGAGCACACAGCTTCGCGGAAGGTGGACACTTGAGCCACCGCTCGGAAGCTGATGCGGAAAGGTAAGCATGTTTAGCCATTGCCTATTCCTTCCGCTTCCGTCATGATGGCCGCGAACTCAGAGGGATCGGAAACATCCGATAGCTGTTTCAATCCATGCGCGTTCAGCAATGCTTTGACTTCTGCCCGGAATCCTGTTCTGGCCTTTTCCGCAAGCACAGCCCGTACTTCCTCATAGGTGTACTGCTTTTCCTGTTTCGGCTGCGAGGCCGGACTCGCTTCGGAAACTTCCAAACCTGCTGCAATATCTGCGATATCCTGTGAAAGTTTCTTCAGACCATCAATGAGAACCTTATCATTCATACTTTTTCACTCCTTTCATCTGTTCTCATCTTCCTCTGCCCAGCTAACCGATTTTTTTACATACTAAGTTTCGGTTTCATCGGTTCTCTGACGTGTTCACTATCCTCCGCCCAACAGATGGAAAAAATTACATATGTAAAAAAAGTCTTCACCTGGGCGGAGGAAAGCAGAACGATGAAAGGAGCTTTCCTATGAAATACAGGAGCCCACCATAAAGAAAAGATGCAGATGACGGATTGGCCCACAGGGTAATCGGAGAGAAATAAAAAAAGGAGAAATCATATGTTTGAAATTGAAAAAGGTCTGAAAAAAATCAATGGGGAAGTGGTCGAAACCTATAAGCGGATTGTGAAAACTCCGTCTGTCCGTCTGGCAGTAGAAGCCGGGACAACTGGATACAAGGGATCTGCTTCCCGGAGCGCTGGCGGACGGACTTACATCCGGATTGTGTGTCATAAAGGCGATTTCTGTTTTGATCCTTTCTTCGATGAAGAAGGAACCATTGTCGGATTCGAAATCGCAGCCTGTGGAGATGCGGGACTGGACACAATCATGACAGCTTTCGAGTTCGCACAGAAAGCTATCAACGACCAGCGCTGTGAAGTCGACGACTAAATGAAAAAGAGGCAGGCCGGAGCAATTCCGGTCTGCCAGGAGGTTTAAGAATGTTTACCTTATATTATGCAGACTGTACTGGCAATGAGACGAACTGCCTTTATCCGCACAAAATTGAGATAAAAGACAAACCATCGTTTATCAAGGCAGTCAGCCGGGATTATGTCTGCGCCGAATACAGGAACGGATACCGGAGCAACGACAACTTCATCGGCAGCGACTGCCTTGCAGTGGACTGTGACAATGATCATTCTGATGACCCTGCGGAATGGATCACACCTGCTGATATTGCGGATGTTTTTCCTGAGGTCAGCTTTGCTGTCCATTTCAGTAGGAACCATTTGAAACCTAAGAACGGAAAGGCTCCCCGGCCGAAGTTCCATGTGTTCTTTTCCATCGACTCAATCACAAATTATGCTGAATACGCCAGGTTGAAAAAGATGCTGAATAGCATGTACCCGTACTTTGACAAAGGTGCGATGGATGCTGCCCGGTTCTTTTTCGGAACCAAAAATCCGAAGGTGGAACTGTTCGATGGCAGTAAGACACTAACAAGGTTTCTGGATGCAGATGAGTTTGACAAGGACATGACATCTGGCAGTTATGGCGACAGGGTGGTTATTGAAGAAGGCCGCAGGAATGCAACGATGAGTCGTTTTGCTGGGAGACTGGTCAAGCGTCTCGGTGTCACAGAAGAGGCTTTTACGATCTTTATGGAAGAATCCGGTAAGTGCGATCCTCCACTGGATGATACGGAACTCGGAAGAATCTGGACAAGCGCCAGACGTTTTGCGAAAAAAGTCCAGAGCCAGGAAGGATATATTCCACCGGAACAATATCGGCCAAATGGTGCATTGAAACCATCCGATTATTCGGATATCGGGCAAGCAAAAGTGATAGCCCTGGACTGCGCAAGCGAGCTGATATACACACCAGGGACGGACTTTCTGCGATACAACGGATCGTATTGGGAGGAATCAAAGCAGAAAGCAGTCGGACTGGTGATTGATTTTCTGGATCGGCAGCTCGCCGATGCGGAAAATGCACTGGAACGAGCACGAGACTGCCTTATTTCACTTGGTGTTTCAGAACAGCTTATTTCTGCCGGAGGCAGGGCCTTGGACCGTCAGATCCAAGATAGTCAGCGAGCAGCTTATCTTGCCTATCTTGGCTCGGTCTCTTACAGGGTTTTTGTTATGAAACGAAGGGACATGAAATATGTAACTTCAGCCATGCTGGCTGTAAAGCCGATGGTCGAGATCAGTCAACATGCTCTTGATTCCAACGAGAACTTACTGAATTGCCCGGGTGGGACCTATGACCTGACAAAAGGTATGAATGGCCGAAAAGAACATGATTACGATGACCTTCTCACGAAGATCACTGCTTACGCACCTTCGGATGAAGGCAAAGATCTGTGGCTGAATGCTGTGAACATGTTTTTCCAAGGTGATGCGGAACTGATTGAATATGTACAGAAAATTGTCGGACTTGCTGCGATTGGGGAAGTTTACCAGGAAGCCATCATCATCGCTTACGGAGACGGTTCCAATGGGAAGTCGACTTTCTGGAACACGATCGCTGGGGCGATGGGTAGCTATGGAGGCTTGATCTCTGCTGACACACTGACGGTCGGATGCAGGCGCAACGTCAAGCCGGAACTGGCAGAGATCAAAGGCATGCGGATCGTTATCGCGTCAGAGCTGGAGGAAGGGCAGCGGCTATCAACTTCTATCGTCAAGCAGCTGTCATCTACCGACCTGATCGAAGGTGAGAAGAAATACAAGGACCCGTTCAAGTTCCGCCCGACACACACGCTGGTGCTTTACACCAACCACCTGCCAAAAGTTGGTGCGATGGATGCAGGTATCTGGCGGCGGCTGATCGTCATTCCATTCAATGCAACGATTACCGGTAGTTCCGACATCAAGAATTATTCGAAGTATTTACTGAACAACGCCGGGCCATACATCACGAAGTGGATCATAGAAGGTGCGGAGAAGGCCATCCGTGAAAACTACAAGCTGGATGTACCAAAGTGTGTCCGGGATGCTGTCGACAGGTATAAGGCTGACAATGACTGGATGACTCACTTTCTGGATGAGTGCTGCGAAACTGGTGACGGGTTCGAAGAGAAATCTGGTGAGCTGTATTCAGCATACCGTGCATACTGTGCAAGGTCCAGTGAGTTCATCAGAAGCACGACGGAATTTTATAAAACCTTGGAGCAGCGTGGCTTTATACGTCATAAGCGTAATAAAGGTGTATTTGTTTCTGGCCTGCAATTATCAGCAATCTAAAAAGGTGCAGGTCGTGAAAGTCAGTACTTAAACCCCCCTTTAGGGCTGAAAAATCAGAAAATCAATATATAGAGAGGTTTAGGGAATGACATTCACGACCTGCACCATGATGAAAAAAGGAGAATAGATGCGTGAAAAACAAGTCGAGCAGAAATTCGTGAAGACCGTAAAAAATTCAGGCGGTATCTGCCCGAAACTCGTCTCCCCTGGCATGGACGGGATGCCAGATCGCATGGCGCTGCTGCCGGGAGGACGGATCGGATTTGTTGAGGTGAAAGCGCCAGGAAAGAAACCGCGGAAGCTGCAGTTGCTGCGGCACAGGATTCTGGAAAGCTTGGGTTTCAAAGTCTTCACCTTGGACGGGACGGAACAGATACACGGGATCATTGATGAGATTACAGGAGGTAACGATGGCAACAATCAAATTGAAAAACGGTGACGTTGAAACGGTCTTCGACCGGCCGGATCTTCTGGATGCCATAGAAATGCACATGGGTTATGACGCGAAGCGTCTTGTTGAAGAATATCTTGACGAACTTGATGGGACTATTTCAGACCTCAAAGCAGAGATTGAAGCCCTGAAAGCCGAATTAGAAGAGACGAAAGATGATTTATAAGGAACTTGCAAACGCGATCATCCTTCAGGCTGTCAGGGAATTCCGTTCGGCATACAAAAGGCTGAAGCGTCATCCGGATGATGAAAAAGCGCAGGATAAAGTCAAGGAGATTACTGATTTTTTCCAGTCAGATCACTTCCAGATTCTGACTGACTTGGATGGACCGTCACTGCTGAACCAGATAATGAGAGAGATGGATGAGAGAGGGATCGAATGAAAAGAGAGAATATGCATAAATACCAGAATTACTGCGTGGATTTCGTGAAGTCCCACCCGGAAGCGATGCTGATCCTGTCAATGGGGCTCGGGAAAAGCGTCATATCACTGACGGCCATCCTTGACCTGATGTTCGACAGCTTTGATGTCGGCAAAGTGCTGGTGATCGCCCCTCTCCGTGTGGCGAACATGGTATGGCCGGAGGAACGGGAGACCTGGGAGCACGCATCCTTTCTGCGGATGTCCGTGATCACCGGAACGGCGAAGCAGCGGGAAGCAGCGCTGGAAGCATCCGCCGATGTCTATGTGATCAACCGGGAAAACGTCAAATGGCTGGCAGACCGGTTCGAGAAAAAGAAGGAGCGGTGGCCGTTCGACATGGTAGTGATCGACGAACTGTCGTCCTTCAAGAACCACCAGAGCCTGAGGTGGAAGGCGCTGCGGAAAGTCCGTCCTTACATCAAGCGCATCGTCGGACTGACCGGCACACCGGCTTCCAACGGCCTGATGGACCTGTGGGCGGAGACCTACCTTATAGACCAGGGGCAGAGGCTTGGAAAGTTCATCAGCAGCTACCGCGACAGGTATTTCACTGAAGACGGGATAAACCCCTACACGGGCGTGGTCTACGGATACACACCGATTCCCGGCGCGGAGCATACGATCTACGACAGGATCTCCGACATCTCCGTTTCCATGAAAGCGCTGGACTGGCTGGATATGCCGGAACAGGTAATGGTGAACCATTATGTCGACATGGAACCGGACCAGCGGAAGCTGTACCGGGAGATGAAAGACCAGCTTCTTGTGGAACTGGACGGGGACGTCATCGATGCTGCCAATGCCGGAGTGCTTTCCGGCAAACTGCTGCAGATGGCCAACGGCGCGGTCTACAACGCCGACAGGGAGATGCGGATCATCCACGACCGGAAGCTGGAGATGCTTGCCGACCTCATCGAACAGGCCAATGGACAGAACGTACTTGTGTCGTACTGGTATCAGCACGACCACAGACGGATCATGGACTATCTGTCTGGTCTGGATTACCATCCGCGGGACCTGAAAAGCAGCCGCGATATCGCGGACTGGAACGACGGGAAGATACAGATCGGACTGATCTCCCCGGCATCCGCGGGACACGGGCTCAACATCCAGAAGGGAGGGCACATCCTAATCTGGTTCTCCCTGGTCTGGAGCCTGGAGATGTACCAGCAGACCAACGCCCGGCTGTGGCGGCAGGGGCAGAAAGAAGTGGTGACGGTACACCACATCATGACCCGGGACACTGTCGACACAGACGTCCTGAAGGCCCTGGAGCAGAAAGATGTGACGCAGGAAAAACTGATCGCAGCCGTAAAGGCGCAGCTGAAAAAGTAAGGAGAGAAACTCATGAGTATTATGTGGAAGTATTTAGACAAACGGTCCGCGGCGGTCGCCGCTATCAAGGACTTTGCAAGCATGCGGTTCATTATCAACACTACAGATGATGAGATCAAAAAAACCTTTGAAAATATGGCTGTTCCGGCTTCTCCAAAATGGGACGGTATGCCCCGCACACATGATCCGAAAGCGGGTGAGGAACGCATCCTGAACGGGATCGAGGAGATTGACATCCTGAAGGAGCGTTACCGGCAGGCGATGGAATATATGGAATGGTTCAAACCCGCTTGGGCGCAGCTGTCTGACGAGGACAAATATGTCCTTGAGGCTTTTTACGGTAGTGAAAAAAACTACGGCTGCAGTGCAGCGTACTATGTTGCGGACTATTTGAACATCGAACCATCCACTGCGTACAAACGGAAAAGTCGGGCACTGGAGCGGCTGACCGTCCTGCTGTTCGGAAAAAGTTAGATTTTTAGAATTTTATTTTTCAAAAGAGTAAGAACTACAAGTTGTCTTACTCTTTTATTTTATTGATAAACTCATTAGGCTTTATCATAACGGTAGAAATTATTAAATATGTCGTTTAATTAAAAAACGTGCCCCATACTAAATTTGAGGCACTAAAGTACTTACCCTAATAACTTTTTGGTAAGTTTTGACATACCGAACGCGAGTTTTAGCCAAAAACTTTCAAATCCATTTGTTTCATTAACAACCTTTTTAAGGTCTTCAATGAATTTCTGATTGATTTTATTAGCCAAATCATCATCATTCGTACCAGTCTGGACAATTTCATTTGTCATTCCAACTGGCTCAACAGGTTTGATTGGTAAATCAGACTCCATTGACTATGGTCTCCTTTCTTTTTAGGATGAATTGGCTTTCATATTTGAAAGGAAACCTTACCTAATCAGTTGGTAAATACCCTTTTGTTATTTTATCATTAACAATGTCGATATTCGACAGAGAATGTCAAATATCGTATAAAATCTGTCTGGTCGAACAAGATATGCTGATAGTATGGAAAACCATACGGAGGTGAATATACTCAGACAACCGAATCATTTGTAGAGCCATCCCATTTGGAATGAACCATACTATGTTGCCGACTATCTGAACATCGAGCTGTCCACGGCATACAAGCGGAAGCGCCGTTCGCTGGAGCGGCTGACCTCCTGCTGTTTGGGAAGGGATAAAATGAAAAGACCTGTCTATAAAACATAAAACAGGTTGTTCTCTTTTAAAAAAGTAGTTTCAAACATTCCCAAATTATACCCAATACAAGTTTTATCAGAAAACCGTGAAGAAACAAAAAATCAATAACAAGAATGGCAACGATTATTAAAAATCGCCTGTTCTTTTTCTTTAAATCTTCAGGTTTTTGATTATCTTTACCTGGGGGAGATTCAAGTACATCCGGGTTCGGTGGTGGTTCGAGTATATCCGGAGAAACCGAATTATAGGTACCACTAAATGTTATAACGGGCTGATTATAATCTTTCCTGACGTTATTATATCTTCCAAATTGAGAGAAACTTCCAAAAGCACCATCATACCATCCGCTTCCATCAGAATCCTGTCTGGCTCTACTTCCATCAGCACCATCATACCATCCACTTCCATCGGAATCCCAACGAGCTCTGCTTCCATCAGCACCGTCATACCATCCGCTTCCATCGGAATCCCGTCTGGCTCTACTTCCATCAGCACCGTCATACCATCCGCTTCCATCGGAATCCCGTCTGGCTCTACTTCCATCAGCACCATCATACCATCCGCTTCCATCGGAATCCCGTCTGGCTCTACTTCCATCAGCGCCATCATACCATCCGCTTCCATCGGAATCCCGCCTGGCTCTACTTCCATCAGCGCCATCATACCATCCGCTTCCATCAGAATCCCGCCTGGCTCTACTTCCATCAGCGCCATCATACCATCCGCTTCCATCGGAATCCCAACGAGCTCTACTTCCGTCAGCACCATCATACCATCCGCTTCCATCGGAATCCCAACGAGCTCTGCTACCGTCTGCGCCATCATACCATCCGCTTCCATCGGAATTTCGATGGAAATTTCCATCACCGAAATCCATAAAGCCACTATCGTTATTATTTAAAAAATCCATTCCACGATTTTTCTTTGACATAGTTTCATTCCCCTTAGATATCTGTAAAGCACAGTACGAAAAAAACAGATTGTTAAAACCATATATCACAATATTATCTTATGCGAAATTATACCATTTCAATGTAATGTCCAAAAACGTATAAAATCCATCTGGCAAAAGAGGGTATGCTGATAGTATAGAAAACCCTACGGAGGCGCGTATGCCCAGACAACCGGACCACCCCTGCAGCCATCCCAGCTGCCCCGCACTTGTCCCTTCCGGCACAAAGTACTGCGAGATACACAGAGCGCAGCACCCGGAAGAGGTACGGTCAGCATCGAGCCGCGGATACGGAAAAGCATGGCAAAGGGAAAGCAGGCGGTTCCTTCAGTCACATCCGCTGTGTGCCGAATGCGCCAAGGCCGGACGGTATGTCAAGGCGACCGTCGTCGACCACATCGTTCCGCACCGCGGAGATCAGAAACTCTTCTGGGACCGGGACAACTGGCAGCCGCTTTGCAAGGAGTGCCATGACCGGAAGACCTGGACGGAGGACCGCTACCCGCAGTATCATTACTGACGGCCCACCCCGGGGCGGGGTCAAATCTCTACACGCTCCGGCGGGAAGACCGGCGGCCCCTCTCACGCGAAAATCCGCGAAATTATAGGGGTGGGGTTTAAGCTGCCACCGAAAGCGCAAAACGGCACCCATTTACTCACAAAATCGCAAAATGATAAGCAGTGATGACCAATTTCATCGCTGCTTTTTTGTTATGTTTTTTTACAAAAATCATCAAAAAATGGCCGTTATTGTTTCAGGAAGTAAGACATGGAGACCGAACATGAAGAACAAAATTTGAAGGAATTTACCGAAAACTGCGCAAAACGATTCTGCCCCTGGTGCGGGAATCCGATGAAGCCGGGAAGGCGGAAGTTCTGCTCTGCAAAATGCCGATCAGCATTCTGGAATTTTGAATACCGGCACAAGGATAAAAAGATTGAATTGGAGGCTATGCTCAATGAAAACAGCTGAATTAAAAGTTTTACCGATTGCCGATCTGAAACCGGCAGCATATAACCCGCGTAAAAAACTGAAACCGGGCGATAAGGAATACGAGAAAATCAAAAACTCTATATCAGAGTTCGGCTTTGCCGATCCCTTGGTTGTCAATGCCGACATGACCATCATCGGCGGACATCAGAGATTAAATGTTGCAATCGACCTGGGATACACGGAAGTGCCGTGTGCCATGGTGGATGTGGATAAGACCAGGGAAAAGGCGCTAAACATTGCGCTCAATAAGATCTCCGGCGAATGGGATGAGAATCTGCTGGCTGACCTGTTGAAGGATATCCAGGATTCCAACTTTGACCTTGGATTCACAGGCTTTGAACCACCCGATATTGAAACGCTCTTCAACAAAATTCATTCAAAAGATGTGAAAGAGGATAACTTTGATGTTGAGGCGGAACTGTCAAAACCTGTGTTTTCTCTTCCCGGAGACCTTTGGTGCCTCGGAAAACACAGAGTTATCTGTGGTGACTCGACACTTGAAGAAACTTACGCTTCACTAATGGATGGACAACAAGCAAATCTTGTCCTGACTGATCCGCCGTATAACGTCAACTATGGTGACAAGAGCGAAATGCTGGATGACTATTTGGGTGGAGCCAGAAACAACAACCACATCATGAACGACAACATGAGTGATTCGGATTTTCATGAATTCCTGTTGACCGCGTATAAACAGATGCATGATAACCTCGCCAAGGATGGAAGTATATATGTATTCCATGCTGAAACCGAGGGGATAAATTTCAGGACAGCCTTTAAAGAAGCAGGGTTTAGGTTATCCAGCTGCTGCATTTGGAAAAAGAATGCTCTGGTCTTGGGAAGAAGTCCATACCAATGGATCCACGAGCCCGTGATTTTCGGTTGGCATGAAGACGGTACCCATCAATGGTATTCCGACAGAAAACAGACTACCGTTTGGGAATACGACCGGCCAAAAGCAAACAAGGAACATCCAACAATGAAACCTGTAGGATTGTTGGCATATCCGATCAAAAACAGCACTATGACGAATGGTATCGTCTTGGACCCGTTTCTCGGCAGTGGCAGCACACTGATTGCTTGCTGTGAGACAGACCGTATATGCCGCGGAATTGAACTTGACCCGAAGTTTATGGACGTGATCGTGAAACGGTATCTGGCCTGGTGCCAGGAGAAAAATGTCATCACTGATGTTTATGTTATTCGTGACGGGCAAAAACTGACTTTAGAGGAGGTTTTGAACGATGAGGATAGCAATCATTGATGCAGATCTTGTTGGCAGAAAAAAGCATCGCTTTTCCAATTTAGTATGTATGAAACTTTCCGGATACCATAAAGACAAGGGAGATGCTGTCACGCTCAAGATGGACTATGACGGTCTAGAAACCTTTGATCATGTGTACCTATCAAAGGTTTTCACTGATACCATTGTTCCGGATGGAGTGCTATCTTTGTCGAATCTAAGCTATGGCGGTACAGGATTTTACTATGACAAGGCTCCTGCATTGCCCGATGATGTGGAACACCACATGCCGGATTATCATCTGTATGATGCCTGGGTAGAAGCTCAAACTGAATCAGGGAAAAGACCTGCGGAGTTTTCCTATTACACAGATTACTCCATAGGGTTTCTTACCAGGGGATGCTTTCGTAAATGCGATTTCTGTGTCAATAAAAAAAACAGCCGTGTTCAACGACACAGTCCTTTATCTGAGTTCTTTGATCCAAAGCGACCGAAGATTTGTCTGCTGGATGATAACTTTTTCGGATGCCCAGCCTGGCGGGACATGTTGGATGAATTGAAATCCACCAAGCGGCCGTTTCAGTTTAAGCAGGGTTTGGACGAGCGCCTACTGACAGAGGATAAGTGTGAAGCCTTATTTGAAAGTAGATACGATGGTGACTATATCTTTGCTTTCGACAACATAGCTGACGCGGAATTAATCGAGAGAAAAATTCAACTTGCCCGGAAATATACCAAAGCTGTTCTCAAGTTTTACTGCTTTACCGGATTCGATCGGAATGATCGCTGGAATGAGGACTTTTGGCGGAATGATATTTTTGATTTATTCATCCGCATAGAAATTCTCATGAGAAATCGCTGTATGCCATATGTGATGCGTTTTGCCCGTTATGTTGAAAGCCCATATCGAGGCATTTATATAACTGCAGCTCGCTGGTGTAATCAACCCAGTTTTTATAAGAAAAAGACGCTTCGTGAATTTGCAGCTATGCCTGGCAACACTGCCGCTAATCGTTACATAAGCGAATTCGAGAGAAAATTCCCAGATATAGGATATTATCTTGATCTACGATTTCCGCAACAAATGTGATGTTCGTCTTATCACATACAAAGAAAAATGACTTGATATTTCTGCCATTCAGAGGAAATATACATGTGCGTTTAGGAAAGGAGATAAAACCATGCGTACATATAATAAAACTCAAGAGGACAGAAAAATCCTCGTCAACCGGATCAACGAACTCACCGGGGAAAAACTCATCTACACAAAGATGCCACTATGTTCATATGAAGGTTGCGGTTTTACAGTAACAAAAGAGGGTAACCTCGAGGTAGATGATTCCGCTGATGTAGCCATCGTTGAGACGCTTATTGCTGAGGAACTCATCGAAAGGCCGGAAATACCATCGCTAACGGTCAGCCTTCCCGCATCCCGCCATAACGGGGCCACACTCCGGAATCTTATAAACCTGGTCTTTACCAGAGCAGACCTGCTGAACAAAGCCTTCGGAACATCCTTCCGGGTGGAAGAAGGTCTAACGGACTTCCTGCGAGACGTAGACGGGATGATCACCGCTGAAGATTTTCGCAGGGCAGTTGCCGATTATGAAGATGAACATGGAAAAGCAATCAGCGGACTCATCATCGAACCAGACAAAATCACCTTCAGCAGTTTACCGGGAACAGAAAACCAGACAATAATCAAAGCATTCACAACCATCTGCTCCCTGATGAATAAACAGGCTTTGACGCAGAATCGCATCCAGGCAAAGACGGTCAACGATGAAAATGAGAAATACGCGATGCGGATCTGGTTGGTCCGGCTTGGAATGAATGGTTCCGAATACAAGGAGGAAAGGAACTTCCTCATGGAGAACCTCACCGGGAACTGCGCTTTCCGCACCGATGCGGAACGGCAGCGATGGCTGGCAAAGCAGGAACAAAAACGTGAAAAGCTGAACGCCATTAAAGCAAGCATGAGGAGGGAAGATGCGATACCCGAATAGAAATACGGTTGAGAGATTACGGAAGGAATATCCGGTAGGAACCAGAGTGGAGCTTGTACGGATGGATGATGTACAGGCTCCGCCGATCGGGACCTTAGGAACCGTTCTTGGTGTGGATGACACCGGTAGCCTGATCATGAAATGGGATAATGGCTATGGTTTGAACGTGATTTTTGGTGAGGATATCGTTAGAAAGGTGCAGTGATAAATGGAAGAGAAAGTAAAAGAACAGATTTTGGCGATCCGGGATACCGGGTTGACGAATATGTTTGACATCCCAGTCGAGCAGAAACTCGCCTTAGACAGAGGGTATTACGAACTGGTCTGTTTTCTGGAAGACCATCGCAAAGAGTACGTCCGATTCATTTTACGTGGTGAATAGATGACTAAGACGATAGTCACATTCTTCAAAAAGTCATCAGATTATGCAAATTATGCCCTTGATATATATCCGAATCAGAGGAAATATATACACACCCGCAAGGGAAAAACAAAAAACACTGAGGAGGATACCTACCATGAACAAAAACAACACCTACTTTGAAGAACTCGAGAAGATCGGACACGATTTTGAAGAGAAACGCGCAGCCCACCAGGAAAAGAAACAGTCGATCATCGACACCTACGGATGGGACAGTCCCGAGCTGAAAACCTGGTACGAAGAGAAGGACGCGATGAAATTCCCCTTCAGCAACGGAGCCTGCAAAGCCTATCGCGCCTGGAAAACCAGCCTCCGCCGCCAGCAGGACGAGGTTGAGATGGAAGACTTCCTTTGGGAAAAAGAGGTCGCAGACTTTATAGACAGTCTCCGCCAAGCCGGAATCAAGACCTTTGTTTACACCAACCAAAGCACCGCGGTCATGAGCAATCTCCACGACTTTGAGGCAAACAGCTGCACGATGCAGGGCCTTTGCACCATCACCCGCCGGGATTGCCGATACGGAGAAGACGAAACCTACGAAGTGCAGGGAATCCGCTTCAGCCTGAACTAAAGCCAGGCTGAAAGTCCGATTACAACAGAGCCTCCCGGCTCTGTTTACCGTATATGACGGATATCACATGATTATCACATTTATCACGACCTCCGACTATTATTCCGGTTCAGAGTTAATATACACAACAACAAAACGGAAAACGGAGGAACACAAAATGAAAACTACAACAAACGAAAAGAAAATGAGCTACCGCGAACTTGAGCAGAAGGTCATCGAAAACCGGAGAATCCTGCGCACCACTACCGACCAGGAATTGAAACGCCGACTGATCCGGGAAAACCACGAACTGATGACCGAGATGGACAGCCGCTGGAATTAACAGCATCATTCAACAGAGACCAGCCCAGATGGGCTGTATCACATATAACTACTCTTATTCCTCCAGAAAACACATTATCACATATTCGCAAATTGACTTGATATTATATGGGGTCAGCATAATATATACACTAACAAAACGAAAACGGAGAAACAAAAAATGAACCACACACACTACACCTTCACGAAAGACGGAAAGAAATACAGCGCAAATGGAAAGAACCGCTTTGAGGCACAGGACAACATCGAACTACAATTTGGGATCAACCTGAAAGGCGCAACCTTTGAAGAAGTTTACAAAACCAGAACAGTTTACACCGGAATCGTACGCTAAAAAAGGTGCCCGCCGCAACTATGACGGCGGGTACCTTTTACGATGGGTTGCGGGTGAGTCTTATTAAGAACCCAAGACGTTAACCAGCAGATCAGAAATCTTCGCCGCTGAGCGTGATGCCGTAATCTTTGCGGATGGTAAATGAAACACCCAAACGATTGTTCTTTCTCGCAAATGCACGACAGTTGACGGGAACAGAAATCTGATCTCCTACTCTGTAATAGCTCTGAGGGAGAAATTCATCGAGAAAATAGTATCCACTACTCGTGGAAACCAGATAAGTGACAACTTCTTTCTTATCTTCTCCGATGAACTTTTTGGAACGCTGTGAAACGGTTCCGCTCAAGGACAGGCCTTCAATATCATTGGTATTTTCAGTATTCATAATTATTCTTCTCCTTCATTTTTCTGAATGTTTTTTTCTGAAATTTCGACATATTTCTTTTGGTTGAAGATGAAATCCTTTAATAACGTGTAAAACGTTTTGCCCAACCCGCGATACTCCTTCAACCTTCCTTCATAATATTCATCCACGATTTGCTTTGTGTTTGTTAAACCGGCATTGATTAGAGCTTTTTTAAACCGTTTCATATCCGGGAACAACTTGAATAACTCATCCAAACTGATGTTCATAACATCACGTTTTTCATAACATCGATACTGATCATACCCGCGCGGCACCAACCTTTTTTAGAAAGCTTATAGCCTTATTGAAAATACCGTGCTCTATTGTTGAACTTCGAGATAACACGTTCTGTTTGCTCAACTAATTACAGTCTACATCATCTTATTCAATAAAAAAACCGCCAATATTGGCGGTTGACAAATGTTCGAATTTGTGGTAGCCCGAGTAATTTTCAGGTTTTCGGTTGCTTTATTGTGTTAGAATTTTATTAATCTTTATAAAGTGAGTTCTTATAGTAGAATTTCTCCTACGAAATACAATATACAAGGGCCGCGGATAAGTTCTTTGCAATTCATGAGGATATCAGAAATGAATATGAAGATGCGGTAAAAGAGCTTTTGTCCGGTGATTATCCGGAACGGGTCGATGTAAAAAGGATCAAAGGAAAAAGAAACGATTATTATCGGATCAGGCTCGGCGCTTACAGGGTGATTTATGCTGTTATCAATGGGAAAATCATTGTTATAAATACCCTTCTTGCCGGTACACTTGGAGATATCTATAAGAAAATGACAGGACTCAAATAAAATTGCTTGAGTAAAAAAAGAGACAAGGAACCCGGTTCTGTGTTTCTTTAGGCTCCATTTGCCGGCCATGCAGCGACAAATGGCTGCTCATAGGGAATAGCTTTTTCCACACAAGGGCCTTCACGCCACATATCAAAAAACCTGCCGAACGGATAAGTATAGTAGCCATCCTGATAGTGATCCGTCACGTCATATGGATCTGCCATGATCAGCACGTCATCATAAGGACTCTCTGTATTCATCGTATCGAGTCCGATGATCACCATCCAGTGTCCGCGCCAATCCTCCCAGGAAACCATCACCGGGATACCGCTGTCAATCTTTTCGAGCAGATAGGCTTCAGCATCCGAAATAACGTCAAAGCGGAAAGAAGTATCTGCATGAGAATCGACCTCGTAACCGTTTTCTGTGAAAAATTTTGTCAAACCTTCCACTGAGGTCCCACGATGTTCGTCTGTCTCAGCTGCCTCCGCAATCTGCAGTTCATTATATGAATGATCACCGAAATGATTCATGACCATCAAAGCGGATGCACAGCCGCAGGTGTGTTCTGTTGTCTGTTGGTAAGTTGCGAAAAAAGGGATGATGTGAAGACCGTTTCCCGGTTCGGAATGATAAAAGTCATTGATGATGTAATAACGTGAATCTTTATGGTCCAGCATATGGTCAAAAGCATCCGCACCGTATTCATCGTTCAGCGTTGTCAGGTCCGGGTCATATGGGAACACCTGTGACCCGGCCTGTTCAGACTCGGCAGTCACAGACCGAACGATCATACATAAAGTAAATATCGCCAGAAAAATATTCAATTTTTTCATGATTTCCTTAACTTCCTTATTCAAAGACAGGTATCATTCTGCTGCCCCGGAATTTTCCGACGACAACATCTTTTCTTAAAAATGAATATATGGTCCATATTTATAAGTATATCGCTGATTTGCGGTGTTCAGCAGTTCGGTTCAAAAGACGGATACACTCGCAAGAGACACGGAGAAAGGTTCCTTGTCTCATTTGTGATTTTATCCTATCTTTGATATCTCAGTCACGCTAAACCATTACGAAATATTGTTGCATTACGCAGTGTCTCAATTTACTCATAATTTGGCGAGTAAAAGACAAATCTACTATAGGTAATTATCTTCAACATGACTCAAACGAACTACTCGCGCGGCACCAACCTTTTTTAGAAAGCTTATAGCCTTATTGAAAATACCGTGCTCTATTGCTGAACAAACAGCTAATCTCTAATGAAATTACGTTCTATTTATTCAACTGCTTATAGTCTACACCGTTTTATTAAATAAAAAAACGGACAACATTGCCCCTTGACAAATGCCCGTTTTTGTGGTATTCCCGAGTAATTATTGCTTTTTACTGGGATTTATTGTGTTAGAATTTTATTAATTTTTATAAAGTGAGTTCTTATAGTAGGAACCTAACAATGACGGAATACGAAAAGCTGATAACAGCAGAGCGAACCTGCCATACCATTGAAATCAGGGAAAAGGCGACCGGCAAAGAAGGTGTAGCGAACAGCTGCGCTGACGGTGTGGAACTTTTCTATGGTGCGGATGACGGGAGTGATGACAAGGTTGTAGACATCGAAATCTTTAACAGTGAGTTTGAAATCACATTCGTAATCAGCCGTTGAATGAATACGATTTATCACATCTATCACAACTTACGACTATTTTTGGAATTCAGAGTTAATATACACATCATCAAAACGGAAGAAAACAAATAATCGGCTTCGGCCGAAATCTTCCCCAGCTGCCGGGATCGCAGCAAGGAGGCCACCATGGCTACAACATTTTCTTCCGTCGTTTTCGATAACAACATCCGCAAGGTTTTTGCCCGCGGTTTCATGCCGAAAGGCTCAGATAGATGGGCAACTACCCCTGTACGCTACCACGATAGCGGAATATAAATGCTGACAGCAAACCGCTTGTTAGCGAGCGCCATAATACTCCGCATTAACGGAGACGTTACTGGAAAAACAGAAATAATAGAAATTGAGAGAACATGATTCGACGAGGAGAAGATTTGAGATTTATTTGGAAAGATTACGATCCCCTTTCAATGCCTTTCATAGAAAATTGGCTTGACGAATACGCCGTCAAGATGACCGGAATGGACGACGGTTGGCGGTCATTTCACGAATACTGGATCACAGAAGGCGGGATGACGCCCGGCGTCGATTACTGGTGTAAAGTAGTATATGAAGGCGAAAAGCCCGTTGCAATTATTGCCTTTTCCTTGTACGAAGGAACATACACCATAATGGAACTGCTTGTAAAGCATGAACTTCGCGGTCACGGTATCGGTACGTCGCTTTTGCGCGAGTTGATTTCGCGCGGAGATTTGATCTTTGGCAATATGATTGAAAAAGCCGCCGCCGTGATCTTCCCGACCAACACAGCGTCGCAAAAAGCCTTTGAAGACGCCGGATTCGTTTTCGATCATGCGCACGAAGACGGCGACGCTTGGTATTACAGCTTTGATTTGTTGGATAAGTCTATCAAGATTATGACCACATGTAATAAAATCAAATTAAGAACTATCATATCTATATGATATGTGCACAATATATGGAAATACAAAAAAATTCCAGTTTGCCGGGATCTTGTAAAATCGTAATTTGTGGAGGTCAGCATTATGATACATCTTGAAAAGCTTACCTATGAGAACTTTGACGATGTCTTTGAACTCAAGGTAAAAAAAGATCAATACCCCTTTGTGGCGAGCAACTGTTACAGCGTTGCCGAAGCCTACGTGACCATAATCAACGGTGGGCATGTATTTCCCTTCGCTATTTACAACGACAAACGGCTTGTCGGCTTCATCCAGCTCGCGTACGGAGAGGACGCGGATCAGGATGGCGTGAGCGTCGAAAAGGACAATTACGAGATCTGGCGCTTCATGATCGACAAGCGGTATCAAGGCCGCGGATACGGCAGGGATGCGCTTAAGCTCGCACTCGATTTTATCAGGACATGGCCCTGTGGCAAGGCAGAGTTCTGTTGGATCTCCTACGAGCCCGAGAACGAGATAGCAAGGAAGCTGTACGCCTCATTTGGCTTTGAGGAGACGGACGAGATGGACGGAGACGAGATCGTCGCCGTACTGAAGCTTTAGGGCAGCGCGGCAAATTCATATTTGTGAGGGTGAATATGACTCGTAGAATAATGATAATAGCGTCCATAGGGCTTGCTTTGATTCTGTGCGGATTCAGCAAAAATGGAAAGATTGAAAAAGCTTCTGGAACGGCTCATTTGTATGAGCTCAATTCTGTTCACGAGGTGAATGGAAGGCAGGGTGTCTGTGTGGAAGGTGATTTCTACTGGGTGAGCGGTTCTTCATCCATCACAAAATATGACCGCGATTGGAATATTGTGGCAGAAAATACAGATCCATTCAAAGGGTATGAACTCAAAGTAAATCATATCGGCGATATTGATGTTTATAATAATGAACTTTATCTTGGGGTTGAGTATTTTATGGATGGAGAAGGAACGAATATCCAGGTCGCTGTCTACGATGGCAATACATTGGAATTAAAAAGGGTATTCCCGTTTCGTGCAGATACCGGTCAATTAGAATGCAGTGGAATTGCAGTCGATCCCGATTCCCAAACCGTCTATATGTCTTCGTGGATCGATGATGATTCAAGTAACTATCTCTATATGTATGATCTCATTACGGGAAGTTTTACAGGCAAATTGAAGATGGAACCAACAAAAAAATGGCTTCAGGGGGTAGCCTGTTTTGAGAGTGATTTATACGTAACAAGTGATGATGGGAACGCTGATGAAAATTCACGGGATCATATGTATCGGATCGAAATCAGTAATGACCGGAAAACAGGTAAACTTTTCCTGGAAAAGACATTTGATGAAGTGGTACGGCAGGGGGAAATTGAAGGCCTGACATTCGACAGCACGCGTGGTGAATTTGTATTGCTGTACAATCGCGGAGCAATGATCAAAGCAGGTATGCCGACAGGCTTTTATGATGGATATGATCATGAAATTCATGAGGTTTTCATTTATCAAATGAAGTAGGTGATAACAAAGTCATATTTATCGATATCTTGCAAAATCGGAATTTTACGAGGTAACACTGTTATATGTATTTGTTTGAAAAGCCATTGTTAAAAGGAACTTTCCTGAACAGGAAAAGTCAGTTCACAGCTCTTGTCAATATTGACGGGCAGGAACTTATTGCTCATATACCGACCACAAACCGTATCGGCGATGTTGAAAACAAGGATCTTCCCTGTCTGATTTCTTTTCATGATGATCCGAAACGTAAGCTTAAGGAAACGCTGATTAAAGGAAAGAAGAGACAAAAAAGCCGTCTGAAATTAT
>DAIMGK010000070.1:20183-22443 GCA_036723985.1 Flexilinea sp. | reverse complement strand
CTTTATCCATTATCAAATAAAGTGGTGTTTTGACACCCAAACCAGAATTGAGCCGGAGAGAATTGTCACCCCGGTTTTTGAGCCCGGCAATGTGGGACACCCGGGACGGTTTTCGGAGGCTCAGAATTGAGCCGGAGAGAACTGTCACCCCTGTTATTGAGCCCGGCAATGCGGGACACTTGGGAGGGTTTTCGGAGGCTCAGAGTTAAGCCGGAGAGAACTGTCACCCCGGTTTTTGAGCCCGGCAATGTGGGACACCGAAGACCGTTTCCGGTGTCCCGCTACCGGTTGGCGATGAGTTGGCGGTAGAAGGCGGAGAGGGATGCGGAGACGACGGATTTCTCGGCACGGGTGAGGATCAGCTGACGGTTGATCTCGGCGGCATTGGCGCGCAGCTGCGGATTTTCCATGGCGCACAGGATCGCGCTGGCAAGCTGTTCCGGGGAATCCGGATCGATCAGGATCCCGTTGACCCCGGGTGTGATCCATTCCCGGACGGATTCGATATCCCCCGCGATGGGGAAACAGCCCAGGGACATCGCCTCCAGCAGGGAGTTCGGCGTCCCGTCATGCTGGGATACGCTGACAGAAGATTCCGCCCTTTCGAACAGCGGCCAGAGGTCATTCTGATTCAATGTCGGCAGCAGCACGACATTTTTTTCGATTTTCAGCTTGCTGACCCAGTCCAGCGCTTCCGGCTGGCCGGCCATGGAACAGCAGAGGAACAGTGTATTCGGCGCCTTTGCCAACACCAGCGGAATGCTCTTGAAAAACGTGTCATTGCGGACGGAACCCGGACGGAAACCGCGGGGATTGATGATGATATGATGATTCCGGGGCAGCCAGTTCAGTTTCATCTGCCCGTCGTCGGCTGCCAGACGGATATCGCTGAGGGAGATCCCGCCGTTTCCGGGGATGACCAGTGTCTGTTTTTCCTGAGCGAATCCCCATAGCTTCCCCAGGCGGATATCCCGGGCGGCATCCGCTGCCAGGGCGTCCGCACGGCGCAGGGTCTGGGTGGTGAGGTGTCCCATCAAGAAAGATCCTTTGGCGTGCAGCGTAAGATCATTCCCCCAGATACTGACCGCCAGCGGATATTTCTTCGGCAGCTGGGCGGCAAGCATCCCTTCGAAGGGGATCCGCAGTGCGTGGACCGCGTCCGGACGGACTTTGGCGGTGATCCGGTTCAGTTTGAATCCGTAAAACAGCAGCGTCAGCGGACCGAGGATGTAGCGTGCCCGCATGAAAAGGCCCCGAAAGCGTGCGATCAGGCCTTTCCGGCTGGTTTTCGGCGGGACCGCCGCGGCGGATGTGGCCGGAAGCGTATTGCCTTTGCGGGAAAAATTGGAAAAGGCAACAGGTGCCAGATAAAAGCCGGAAATATTGTCCGGCCGGGCGCAGGGGTAAGTCGAGACAAGGGTGACATCGATATGTACCTCCCGCATGCTCTCGATCCAGCGCCGGGTGATGGGGCTGCGTCCGTCCGCGATCAGCATGATCTTCATCGGCGTTCCCCCATCCCTGAGACAGCGTCCACAGCTTCCGCGAATACATCCGCCATGGATTCCAGGTTGATCTCATCCCGGACGATCCTGAAGGATTCCGCGCCCATGGCACGCAGTTTCCGCGGATCGGCAAGCAGGCGTTTGATCGCGTCAGTGAGTTCGGCCTGATCACCGGGACGTACCGGAAGGCCGTTTTCCGGGCGCACCAGGTCCTCCTGCGTCCCGTCCGCTTCCGCCGCGATCAGCGGCAGCGCGGAGGCCATGGCCTGCTGAAGCGCCAGCCCGCCGGTTCCCGGCAGACAGAAGAGATCCGCCCGGTCAAACCGGGCTTTCAGTTCATCACCGTAAAGCGCCCCGAAGAATTCCGTTTCCGGATAAAATTCAGCGGCAGCCTCTTCCAGTTCGGCGCGGATCGGGCCGTCGCCCACGATCCACAGCCGCGGACGGAGCCCTTCCGGCTGTTCCGCGCATGCCCTCATCAGCAGATCCAGCCGTTTGCGTTTCTGCAGCCTGCCGACATAGAGCACGATGGGCATACCGTCATAAGCATCCGGATGCCGTTCGGGCATGGGACCTTTCGGACGCGGGACGGCTGCGTTCCGGGCGGTAAAGATTCGTTCGGAAGGAAATCCGGCTTGCGCATAGCTTTGTTTTCCCGCGGATGAATAGGTGATCAGGGCATCGTAGCGGGACAAATGCTGCCGGGCTATCCTGCCGCCGGCGCTGCCCGTTCCCAGTCCCCAGCCGATAACAGG
>DAIMGK010000070.1:0-20173 GCA_036723985.1 Flexilinea sp. | reverse complement strand
ACGCAGGGACGAAGAACAGGGCGGCGCCGGGAATGCATCCATTTCGCAGCCGCGGCGGACATGGGATAACGCATATTCGCTTCCATGATCAGTACCTGCGGATCAGCCTTTTTCAGCCAGTCCAAAGCATCCCGCTGGATGCACAGATAAAACTTTCCCGAAAACAGATGAAGATTGCGCGCGTGATAAAACGCCGCCCGCCCGGGGAGGCGGGAACTGTCGATCATTTCTTCCGGACGGGGATCACCAGCATACAGGTACAATCCGCCCGGCAGCCTGTCCGCCAGTGTGTCGAAAAGCGGCACCCGGTATCCCGCGCAGACCCGCTGCATCAGTCCAACGGTCACGGGATGACCTCCACCCGGGACCCTTCTCCGGTCTTTTCAACTTCGATCCGGGAAGGAAAGGCTTCTTTTAATTCCGACAGATGGGTGATCACCAGGATCTTTTCAAAGTCATTCTGTACTTTTGTGATGGCATCCGCCAGACGGGCGCGGCCTTCATCATCCTGGCTCCCGAACCCTTCATCAATGACCAGCGTCTGGAGCCGCGAACCGGCACGCTGTGCCAGGATGCGGGAAAGCGCCAGCCGGATCGAAAAATTGATGCGGAAGGCTTCACCCCCGGAAAACATTTCGTATTCCCGGGTCCCGAACTGGTCGGATATCATGATATCCAGCGTTTCCTTTACCTCATCCTTTTTGCTTTTGTATGTTCCCTGCGTGGTCATCTGTAGGGACATCGTCCCGTTGGAGAGCTGGTCCAGGATATTATTTGCCTGTTCCTCGATCTCCGGTACCGCCTGTTCGATCAGAAGCGCCGGGATACCGTCTTTGCCGAAAGCCTTCTCCAGTGTTTTGTAACGTTCAGCCAGCGCGGTTTTTTCCTTAAATTCCGTGCCGTAACGCTGAAGATTGGCCTGAGCGTCTTCCAGATGCCGGACCTGCTGGAGGATCTCCCCCTGTTCCCGGTGGAGCTGCTGCAGGTTCCGCAGCGCGCTGTTTCTGGCAGCTTCCAGCGCCGGGATATCGGGCAGCTGTTCTTTCTGCGCAAGGTAATCCTTTTCGATTTTTTCCCGATCTTCACGCAGCTGTTTCAGCCGTTCCGTTTCTTCCGTGACCTGGCGGGACTTTTCACTGATCTCCCTTTCCAACGGAGCGATCCTGCTTTGTGACCGGAGCAGCTCCTGGTGTGCCTGTTCGGCTCCGGATAGCTGTTTCACACAGGCCTGCACCTGTTCATGCTCCTTCTGGTCATAGCCCAGTTCCGCGAGCTGTACCGCGGTGTCGGAAAGGATCCGCCGTTCTTCAGGACAAAAAGATCCGTCACGGAGCAGCTGTTCCGCTTCCGCGAAACGGGCGCTCTTTTCTTTTTTCCAGTTCTCTTCCCGTGTGTTGTAAAGCTGAAGCCTGTGTTCGGCGGTCCCGAGATATACCTTCAGATCCGAAAGCCGGGGCTGCAGATCATCCAGACGTTTGATCTCTTTCAGAAGATCTTTGCATTCATCGCGGAGCGGTACCCGCTCGGCTTCGTTTGCCTGTATTCCCGATTGCAGTCCGGCGATCTCGTCCCGCAGTTCGGCTTCGTGTTTTTTGCAGTGCTCCGCATCCATTTCCCGTCCGCAGGTGGGGCAGACCGCTCCCTGATTCAGGCGCAGTTTCTGAATTTTCTGCTCAATTTCGCGGACCCTGGACACAAGGACATCTCCCGCGGACTTCAGCCGGGCTCCCTGCTCTTTCAGGGAATCCAGCCGCTGCTGAAGGGCTTCCCTGCGGGAAAGATCCGCGGTAAGTTTCTCAAGTTCGGGCTGTTTTCGCTTTATATCATCCGACAGGCGCTGCTGTTCCGGAAGCTCACTATCCAGTTCCGCCTTTTCTTTCCGAAGCTGGCTGTATTCAAAGCGCAGCTGTTTTTCTGTGCTCTGGATCCGGTTTTCGGCGCCGGACCTTTGGGTCTGCAGGCGATGGAAGCGGATGCTGTCTTCCTGAAGTTTTTCGAGACGGCTCCGGTTTTCCTGAAGTGATTTATAGTTTTGTTCGATGGTATCGGCATCGGCGAGCCGGGCGCGGAGTCCTGCCAGTTCCTTTTCCCGGGCTTCGAGTGATTCCCTGTATACGCGGATCTGCCGGGTCTGCCGGATCTCATCCTGCTGTTTCTGGTCCAAAGTGTTTTTCAGTGTCTGCAGGGCTGCTTCGGCTGTTTTGGCGAGTTCCCATTGTTTATCGGCATTTTCGGAGTCTCTTTTTGCCGTTTTGATCTTTTCTTCAATGGCGGCCTGCCGCTGTTTCAGGACGGGGCCTTCTTTGATCTCATTTTCATTTTCCCGGATCAGGGAGCTGAGCTGCCGCAGGGACGATTCGGTCTCTTTCCGGAGCTCAGTGGTCCTGGTTTTATAGACCTCCCAGATGTCGAGGTTGAGAATGGTGCTCAGGATCTTTTTCCGTTCTGTGGCGTTCTGCCCGGTGAACTGGTCGGCTTTCCCCTGCAGGAAAAATGATGCGTTGATGAAAGTCCTGTAATCCATGTGAAGGATCTTGCAGATCTGTTTATTGGTTTCGATGACTTTCTTTTCGGAGATCGCTTTCCAGTCTTTTCCGTCTTCGGAACGGATAAAAAGATCCGCGGTCGTGGGTTTCCCCGCCTTTTTTGTCCTTACGGCGCGGTAAAACGAATTTTCATAAAGGAATTCGAAGTCAACTTTCGCGGTATTATCCGCTGCCTGATGATTGATGATGCTGTCGTCGTTTCTGCGGGCCTCTCCGAAAAGGGCCCAGGTGATGGCGTCCAGCATGGTGGATTTTCCGGCTCCGTTCCTGCCGGTGATGCAGGCCACGTGGAGCCCGGTAAAATCGACTTCTGCAGGCTCTTTATACGAAAGGAATCCGCTGATGGTAAGCTTTACGGGGATCATTTTCCTTTACTTCTCCTGAGGTCCGGCAGCCGGGTCTTCCTCCCGGATCCTGTTTACAAATATACGGTCGATCCGCAGCCCATCCATGTCAACGATCTCAAAATGAAAATGGTCCCAGTCAAAGCTGTCTCCGACGGAGGGGATGGTGCCGAGCTGGCTGAGCACGAACCCGGCGAGCGTCTGATACCCGACGCGGGATTCATCCGGCAGTTCCCGGACGCCGATGGTTTCTTTGAATTCTTCGATATCCACCATACCGTCGAAGCTCCAGGAACCGTCCTCACGGACGAGGATATCGTCTTCATCATTGGGTTCGTCCCCGATGTTGGTGACGTCCCCGACCAGTTCATTCAGAAGGTCATAAGGGGTGATCATGCCGGAGAATCCGCCGTATTCATCCAAAACCACGGCGAAATTGCTCTCGGAGGCTTTGAGGTCATCAAGGAGGCTGAGGGCAGGCTTGCTTTCGGGGACAAAGAGAGGCGGTTCGGCAATCTTTTCCAGGTCGATATTATCACGGCGGATATAGGCATCCAAAAGGGCTTTCGAAGAGATGACGCCCAGAACATTGTCCGGATTGCCGCGGACGAGGGGAAAATAATGATAAGTGGAATCGGCGATCTCTTTGAGGGATTCCTCAAGCGATTCCTCGAGGTCGATCCAGGGGAGTTCCGTGCGGGGTGTCATGAGGTTCTTGACGGTGCGGTCGCTCATCCGGAAGACGGATTCCACGATATCCTGTTCATTTTCCTCAAAGACGCCGTCCTGTTTCCCCTGTTCGATCATGACCTTGATCTCATCCTCGGACACGCTGCTGTCTTCGCTTTCCCGGATGCCGAGGATCCTGAGGCCGGTTTCGGTGGAGAAACTGAGGATGCGGACGACGGGACGGAATATCGCGGCGATGACGCGGACGGGGCCGCACATGGTCATGGCGATGTTTTCGGGATTATTGGTGGCGATGCGTTTCGGGATGAGTTCACCGATGACGAGGCTGAAATAGGTGATGAGGCATGAGATGAGCAGTACGGAAAGGGGCTGCGCTATGGACTTCAGAAATGAGACTTTTTCCAGAACTGCTGTGAGGTTATGGGAGAAGGTCTGGGCACCGATGGCACCGGTGATGACGCCGATGAGGCTGATGGCGATCTGGATGGTCGAAAAGAAGTCATTGGGGTTGTCCAGCAGCTCCAGGACGGTCTTCGCGCGCTGATCTCCGTCTTCCAGAAAGGCCTGCAGACGCGCGCGGCGGCTGGATACGACTGCCATTTCTGTCATGGAGAATAATCCGTTAATAAAGATCAATATAAATAACATTAGGATTTGCAGGGCGTTTTCTGACATATATCAATGTTCCTGATTTTCTGTTTCTTTGAAGATATTTTCCGCGAGTTCGGCAAGGGCCCGGGCTTCTGTCTCCGGTATTTGTGTGGTGTCACAGTAAGTCTGCAGAAGTTCGCCGGGTGTCAGGCTGCCGACGTTTTTATTCTGGATGCGGATGCGGCCGGTATACCGGGGTTTGCGTTTGAGCTGAAAGTCCAGCGCTCCCGCGGCGTATGAACGCAGTTCGCGTTCCGAATATGAGGATTCCCACTCATGGGGATAGGAGAATTCCAGACGGATCATGGCACCCGGGATCTTCTCCTGCGGCGGGAGCAGGTCAAGCAGCTCCTGCTGCATGGTCTCGGCAGATTTCACCTCATGTTTGAGATTGTACATGGGACGGGAGTGAAGCTCCCGGAATTCGTACTGGGTCTGATGGTTCGCGACATCCGCGATGATGAAGCCTTTTTTCTCCCGGGCTTCCCCGTAATCGACGCGTTCAATGGAACCGCTGTAGATCACAGGCGGCTGCTGTCCTTCGTTCAGGTCCTGGAAAAGATGAATATGCCCCAGCGCCGTATAGGAAAACACCGGGTCGCATACCAGCGCCCGGGACAGGTTGACGTCCCTGCCCGGTTCAGCGGTCTGCCCGGAGGGATACGCGGCGCCGTTCACGGAATAATGTGCCATCAGGATCAGGGGCAGCCGGGGATCGGCGCTGTCGGCGGCTTTTCGGACCCGTGCGTTGATCTCGGATTCCATCTTTAATGCCCGTTCTTCGGGACTAAGGGAGGAAAACTCCTCTCTTGCCGCGAAGCGGGAAACGGGGATCCAGGGGACGGCGAGCACCTGGACGGGCCCACCGTCCAGTTCCTCAGGTGTATAGAGATGGATCCCTTTGGCCGCCAGGTGGATAAAGGGGATCTGCAGCGTATCCAGTTCCTGGAGGGAACTTGCCCTGAAGGTGTTGGGGGAAATGTCGTGATTTCCGGGGATCATCAGCAGAGGGATGCGGGCATTGGAAAGGCGCATGACCCTGCGCTGCCATTCCCGCTGAAAAGTGGGAACGGGGATCGGGCTGCGGTAAGCGTCACCGGCAAAGAGAACGAGCTGAACATTTTCGGATACGGCTGTTTCAACGATCTCGTCGAGGGCATTCAGAAAATCAACGGTATGGACGGCAAGGCCTTTCTGCGGGTCGATCCTTCCTCCCGAATAGCTGTCGATATGCGCATCGGCAAAATGCAGTATTTTGACACTCATTTGGTATTCTCTCAATTCATGGAAAAGCTTTTTCCGGGAAGGGTACTGAAGCGGAACGTCATTTTTTCACAGTCCTATCTCATACTTCAGCGATTCACAGGCGATGAAGCCGGGATGCAGCTGGAGGCAGATATCAAGATCGTCATTGGCCTTTTCCAGTTCTCCCATCGCTTTGTAAGCCATGGCGCGCCAGTAATGGGATTCTTCCAGATAGGGCTCCTGGGTGGAGGCGAGGGTCGTTTCCGCAAGGGAGATGACGTCATAATAACGGCCGCAGTAATAATAAGCGTAATAAGGACCGGTCTGATACCAGACGATGCGGTAAGGCCGGCGGTTGGCTTCGATCTCGGGGTAGTAGAGGTTGTATGCCATGTCATAAGACTGGGCGGCGCCGTAGAAATCACTGAGCTCAACCTGGGACGTGCCGCGGTTGAAATAGGCGTAGAAAAATTCCTCGGGTGTTTCCGCCGCTTCGATCTGCGCGTCGGCCATGCGCAGCGCGTTCTGGTTCGCCCAGTTGCTGTTGGTGTACGGACCGAGAATGCTGTATACATCGGCTTCATGATCGCCGGGATAAACCAGCATAAACTGATGGTTGAAACTCTGCCATTCGGTCTCCAGGGTTTCGTATGTCACGGTGTAATTGGGGTTGTAATAGGAGTCCTGTACGGTCCATTCCTGTTTTGCGTCGTCATATCCGGTAACGATATTGTAGTGCCCCATCCAGGAGAGTTTCCCGGAAACTTCCTGCATAAACGCGCCTTTTTCGATCAGTACGGGGTAGCCGTTGACGATAAGCCGTTTCAGCAGCTCCGCGGTGCCTCCCGGGCGGACCAGGGAACGGAGGTCGGAATATTCCTCAACGTACTCCTGCAGTTCATAAAACATGACGTTCTTATCTTTATTGAAAGGTTTCACCTTCGGCCCGATATCGGTCCGCTGACCCTTCCAGCCCCAGAAGGTCATTGCCATGGAAAGATTGGTCGGGGCGCAGTAATTCCAGATCCCGTGCTGGGTCTCGTATTTTACGCCGGAAATGAAAAAACTCTCCGGCAGCGGTTCCGGTGTTTCCGTGGGGACCGGAGTGGCTGTCGGGATCTCTGTGGCAGTCGGTTCCGCTGTCGCTTCGGCTGCTGTGGCGGTAGGCGGGATCTCCGTTTCGGTGGGTGTGATCTCTATGACTGTCGGGGAAGGTGAAATGCCGCCGTTTTCTTCCGACGGGTGCATTTGCTCTGTCGGCAGGAACAGCGTATTGGCGGGATCGGACCGCAGATAGAATAACCTGGCTTTCAGGTCGTCCAGATGGAATTCGATCCTGTCACGCAGAGGCGTAAATAAACCGGCACAGATGATGACGGTCACGATCAGGAGAAATAATAAAAACGGGCGCAGATCCCTGTCAGGTTCCATGGGGTGTTATGCGGTCATTCCTCGTCATCGTCTTCGGAATCGTCAGTCTGAATGTAGACGTGCCTTTTGTTTCCGGGCGGCATGACTACCCAGAGGATGAGCTTCTGGCCTTCTTCGGTATCCAGGCTTTCGGCTGCCACGATCGGGATGCGTTCTTCCAGCCCGATGGTGTTGCGGTAGTGCAGGTACATCGTATCGCACTGTGACCAGGTATGATGGCAGCGTTCGAGCAGTGCCGGCCCGTTCATGGTGCGCAGGTTCGTCATCATGATATACCCCGGCGATGAAGCCTCGCAGATACTTTCGGCCCAGTTGGCATTGACGGTTTCAAATGTAGGTGTCGGTCCTTCGACGATCGTAATTTTGTTATCCATATCTCACCTGTATATTATCTTACCATAAACCGACGAATTTTTATTACATTTCCTGTGTCCTTGTTCTGAAGAAAGGCTGAACGGAAGCTGCGATGCACACGGGACAACGCGAAATGTCCCCGTTGTCCCGCACGATACCGGATGTTATATCAGGTCCGGCAGCAATAATAACAGGCATGCCTCTCCGAAAAGCGTTAGGACGGTTCCCTTCGGCGGCGAGGCGCCTTGGGAGAACCGTCCCCTTGACTCGTTCTGAATAGTAAAACGGAGGTTTTTTGGCGCAGGCTCAGCCCTGCCAGTTTTCACGCGGGCCGCCGAAGAAATAGAGCGCGATCACGCCGGGGCCGGTATGGGAACCGATCACATGACCCACATAGCTGATGACGAACTCTTTCTCTCCCCATTCCTTTTTGATCATCTCCACCAGTGTATCCACTTCTTCCCGGCAGTCGCCGTGGCTGATGAAGATCTTCCGGTTTTCCTGTTCGATACCGAGGGCCTTCAGCTTATTGAACAGGGCGCGGATGGAGCGTTTGCGGCCGATGACCTTTTCCCGCGGGATCAGGTGCCCGGCGTTATCCATGTTCATGACCGGCTTGATGGTCAGAGCCGTGCCAAACCAGGCGGCGGAAGCCGAGACCCGTCCGCCCCGCTGCAGAAAATACAGGTCATCTACCGTATACCAGTGATGCAGCCTCAGTTTGTTTTCTTCCAGCCAGGCCGCGGTCTCCTCAAGGGTCTTCCCGGAATCACGCAGCTCGACCGCTTTATCCACCAGGCAGCCTTCCCCGCAGGAGGCTGAGAGCGTATCAACTACGATGAATTTCCGTTCCGGGAATTCCTTCCGGGCAAATTCCGCTGCCTGAGCACCGGCCTGTACCGTCCCGCTCAATCCGCCGGAAAAACCGACATACAGTACATCCATCTCCGCCCGGGCTGCCATGCGGAACACTTCCAGAAAGGAACCGATAGACACCTGGGATGTTTGGGAACGGCTGCCGCTGCGGAGGCGGTCATAAAAAGTCTTGATATCGATCGCCGGATCAGCTTCCCCGTCGATGGTGAAAGACAGTGGGACCATTTCGAAGCCGCGATAAGAGTCCATAAGCCATTGCGGCAGGTCGCAGGATGAATCTGTTACAATGAAAAAACCTGATTTTCCGGACATACAGCACCTCTCTTATCAAGTATTCCGCGATATTATTGAAGCCGGGAAATGTTTTCCGGCGAAGCGGAAGAACTGACCTCCTGTCGGGTCACCCGGGCCATACTGCCTGCGGAAGACCCCGTGCCGGAAGCAGGATCGATCAGAACTTCCTTTGATATATCTGATTGTACCTGATTCATGCTGAAGAAAATATAAACTTTGCCCAAATTATGCCGGATTTTTAGACAAAAAATTTTTTTTGGGTAAAAAAGATCCTTGAAAGCGTTTACATTGATCCGTGAATTTTCAGGAAATCAATAAGGATCCGGGCAGTCTTTTAGTTTATAATTATTATTGTTCCGATAGTTTCCTCTCTTGAGGATCTGTTAAAATCGGGAAAAGGGTGAAATAATGTTTCCGAAAGCGAATAAAGAAGATAACAAACCAAAGGATCAGGTCGTTAAGGAAGAGGTCAAGGCCGAGAACAATGGTGTGCAGCCGATAGGAAATGAAGGTATGCAGCACATACCGCCTGTGGATCCGGGGGCCGGGAATGAGGCTATGAACGCGCAGATAGTGAACCAGGCGCTTAATATCATCAACAATCAGGAACAGGCACCCAATCAGGATCTCTATTATGACCAGATGGAACAGAAGCCGCTTTTCTATCAGGACCCCGAAGAACCTGTACAGGAGCCGCCGAAATCGTCGGTTGAGGGTCTGGATGATCTCAATGACGCGCTGGACAGGGAAAACCCGCTCAACAAGGACATGATCGTCAACAGGCCCAAAAAGAAAAAAATAAAAAAGAAAAATAAAGACATCAGCAGAATCAACAACCAGATGAAGCGCATCGGCGGTTTGAATTTCAACGTACAGAAACTGCCCGAGCGGGAAAAAACCAGCGGCTGACGCCGTTTTCTGACCGGTACTGCCAAATTCTTTGGATCTACTTTCGGAAAGGCCATCAATTTTGTCCAGAATCTTGTCCGCGGCACTTATTGGTCGGCGAAATACCGGCAGTCGCAGAGCGATAATACGGATAATCAGCGTATCAGGCAGGACAAACGCGCTCATGACGTGATCCCGGGCTGGGATGATAAAAAATTTGAAAAGGTTCCGGGGGCGGAAGATGACATCATGGCGGATTTCCGCCGGGTACCGACTGTCTGGTCCTACGTTACTGCCGCAAAAGCAGAGGATTCACGGGGAAAACCGCTTCCCCCTAAGATCTCAGTGAATGTGAACCAGCCGAAGGAAGCTGTGGACCAGACAATGGCAGGACTGGAAATGGGACATACCGGCCTCGGATTGGAATACAGCCGCTACAGCCAGATCTCGGGACGGTACGAACGGTATGCGCTGAAATACGGTTTTTATATAGCCGGCGCGAATTTAAGTACAACATCCCTTGGCAGCACAAGAGGCGGAAGATTTCCGGGCCAATTGATGGATGAAAAAGATGCATCCTGGACCGTCACCCGCACATTCCCCGCGAAAACCAAACAGATCAACGATATTATAAAGGCTTCGGAGACCTATGCGGACAAGGGATATAACGGCCTCACCCGGAACTGCACCTCGTTTGTAAAAGAGATGGTCCAGGACGTCGCCCATCTTCCGCTGCCCGGCAACATCTTCGAGATGGAAAATCCCGCCGTCAGCTCTCTGGGAAATTTCGGCGTTTTTGCCGGTTCCGCCCATGATACGAACGCGAAGATCAATGCGGAAAGCCGTCTGGAAGAATTAGCCCAAAAGGAAGATAAGAGTTATGCCGGCTGGGGCAACAAGCGTGTCACAAAAGAAGATTACAGAAATTATAAGCAGCATCAAAATGATCAGAATACCACTCGATCGCTTGCGGATATTCCCAATGCCGTGGCGGAAAATATGCGGCGGATGGAGGGAAAAGGCTCCGGGACCATCAGCTCGAACTTACATGAAGGCATACTGGAGGACCTCACAGACCCGAAAATAAATGATTACATAGATGCTGTCAGAGACGAACAGGGGAAGCTTCTGGATGCGATCGTGAAAGTCACAGGGAAAAGAGATCTGAATGAACTTTTCGGGGCGATTTCTCAATCACCGCAAACGATGATCCTTATCGCCGGAATCCAAAACTCATCACAGCCGTTAACGACCCTGATGGCGAATATCGATGATCCTGACGCGATGCGCAGGGCAAGAAATGACCTGGATCAGCAGGTCGAAGAGCTGAATACACTGCTGTATGAAGTTTTCGGCAATGACAAACGGCTGCATGTTCCCGTGATGCATATGATCTCCATATTAAAAAATGCCGCGTATTATATTGATACGTTATACGGTAAAGCTGACTATGGACAGAACAGAGACGGGGAGCTCGGCAATATCCGCAGCCAGGTGAAATTCGATGAATTCAATGCCTCAGTAGATGATATTAATATTATGATGACCCCCAGCCATTATGAAGCCTATATCCAGATCTACAAGGATCCGGAAACCGCGGTCCGGAAGTATTCCGAATATGCAAAGCTGAAGGAAATTAAGAATAACAAGACGCGGTCTCTCACAAGCCGGGAGAAAGATAATTTAGATAAAGGCGAGCGTATGGAAAAACTCGCGAATCAGTTTGACCGTGCCCATGATTATATGCTCGAGAAGACTTCTTATTCCCAGCAGGATGTCGATTACGTTTTTTCACTGGGGAATAAGGAGGTAGGAGACAACGTGGGCGGAGATATCGTTCAAAACTCGGCCTCGAAGATCTATAAAGTCCTGATCCTGGAAAAGATCTTCGGCGGGATGAAACAGCGCTTTCTGAACCATATCACTGACGAGGAAGCAAATGATACGGCAGCTCTTAAGTCGTGGATGGATGATGATGTGTATGCATGTATACACAGAAAAAAGGATGATGTTTTAGGCGTGATGAAGGCTATGAGACGGACCTCGGATAAAAAGGATCAGGATAACGTAGATGTTATGGAAGCTCGGTTTTATGCTCTGATGCAGGGATCCTGGTTTTATCCGGTTTTTAACAAGGACGGTCTTGAAGGTCCTTTGGGAAAACTGCGTGATAGTCTGCAGGACTGCTGGGGCGGAATTATGGATGACAAAAAATCACGCACTAAAAATCTGATCAGATCATTAATAGAACAGATCTGCAGCGAAAAAGAGGCTGTGGATGAAGATGCCCTCCTCTGGTAACTGAGGTCAGAGTTGGGAGTTCAGAGTTGAGAGATGCGGGACTGAGCCCTTGACTCGTCCGGCAAGAGAGTCAGCGGGGACGGTTTTCGCTGACTCGCATAAACCCGAATATACCAACACGGCCATAACGGTTATCGTCCATGCAGCGCGAGTCAGCAGAACTGTCCCCATTGACTCGCCCATCAGGAAAAGCCTATGAATATTACAGCTATCACAATAGAAGAACTCCCACGGTATGAGGATCTGATCCTGCCGTATATTTATGAAGAGCTGGAAGATTGCGCCGTCGATCTCGCAGACGACAATTATCTCTGCCTGGCAGCGGAAGTTGAAAACGAAGACGGGATCCTCTTCCCGGTTTCCGTCCTGATCATGCTGCTGGAAGCCAACGACGACCTGGCGGTGCTCAGCATTTATACCCTGCCGGAATACCGCCGTCAGGGGATCGCTTCCAAACTGCTGGACAAAGCCCTGTTCGTCGCCCGCCGGCTCTTTGTTTTTGAGGAAGGCGAAGACGAGGATTTCATCAACCTGAAAGCGATCTACCGCCTTTCGGACGAATTCCGGATCCCGTTCGAAGGATTTCTGAAGAAAAACAATTTCACAGACTTTTATCTGCTCGACGAGCAAGACGATCCGCAGGTCTGGGCCGCGATCGAAGAGGTCAGGTTTTATAAGGTTCCGGGACAGGAAGAGTAACAGGCTCTTTTTCAAAAAAGGAACGGAGGGAACATGTTACCAAGAGCCAGACAAGAGAACCGGGCTGATGCTCCACAGGTCGATGAAGAGATCAAGGCCGAGAATAATAGTATACAGCCGATAGGGAATGAGGGCTTGCAGAATGTGCTGCCTGTTGTTCCGGGTGCCGGTAATGAAGCAATGAACGCCCTCATCAATAATGTACAGGAGAACCAGCCCCGGGATGTTTACTATGATGAGATGGAACAGATGCCGCTTTTTTATCAGGATCCTGAAGAGCCGGAACAGGTACAGGCACCTGAAGAGCCGGAACAGAAGCCGAACACAGATGATCTCAATAATGCGCTGGATGAGGATGATCCGCTCAACCAGTCCATGATCGCCGTCAGGCCCAAAAGGAAAAAGATAAAGAAAAAAGATTCCAAAAAGAAAAAAAGCCCGGCAGAGAATAACGACCTCGATCAGATCAACGATCAGATGGCCCCCGCAGCCGGGATGAACTTCAACGCGCAGAAGCTGGGTGCCCGGGAAAGGACCAACTGGTGGCGTAAATTTCTTACGGGGACAGCCAAATTTTTTGGAAATACCCTGGGAAAGGCCATTAATGTTGTTCAAAACTTTTTCCGCGGCACCTATTGGTCTAAAAAATACAGGCAGTCTCAAAGCGAAGATACGGATAACCCCACGATCAAACAGGAAAAACGGCATCATAACATCATTCCCGGCTGGGAGGGGAAAAAATTTGAAAAAGCTGCGGGGCAGGAAGATGATATTATGACAGATTTCCGCCGGGTGCCGACGGTCTGGTCTTATGTAACCGCGGGAAAGGCAGCGGAAAAGGTCCAGCAGGGGGATAAAATCGTGGAAAAACCGCTTCCCCCGACGATCTCTGTGAATGTGAACCAGCCAAAGGAAGCTGTGGATCAGACAATGTCGTCATTGAACGCGGGACATACCGGTCTCGGTCTGGAATACAGCCGCTACAGCCAGATTTCCGGCCGGTATGAACGGTATGCGCTGAAATACGGCTTTTATATGTCCGGCGGGACATTAAGTACAATGTCCCTGACCAGCACAAGAGGCGGAAGATTCCCGGGACAATTGATAAATGAGAAGGACCATAACTGGATGATCACCCGGACGTTCCCCGCAAAAAACAAGCAGATCAACGATATCATCAAGGCTTCGGAGACCTGGGCGGACAAGGGATATAACGGTCTCACGCGGAACTGCACCACATTTGTGAAAGAAATGGTTCAGGATGTAGCCCATCTTCAGGTGCCGGGCAATATATTTGAGATGGAGGCTCCCCGTGTCAGCTCTTTGGGAAATCTCGGGCTTTTTACCGGAGCCGCCCATGATACGAACGCGAAGATCAACACGGAAGAACAAATGGAAGAATTATCCGGGAAAGAGGATAAGAGTTATGCCGGCTGGGGGAACATGCGTGTTACGAAACAGGATTACCGGCAGTATAAGGAGCATCAAAGCGATAAGAATACCACCGATTCGCTGTCAGATTCTCCCAATGCTGTCGCTGAAAATATGCGGCGGCTGGAAGGAGACGGTTCCGGAACCATCAGCTCCAGTTCTTATCAGGGCACGCTGAAGGACCTCGTAAGAAATGCGAAATTAGATGATTACTATAATGCTATCGAAAGCGAATCAGAAAAGTTATATAGAGTGATCCTGAAAGTTACAGGGAAAAGAAATATTGATCAGGTATTCACAATTCCGAATATATCAGCTGAAGAGACGGGGCTTATTGCCGGTGTGGGAAACCTGACATGGCCGTTAGGTGACCTCCGTGGACATACCGATGATCCTGATGCCTTGCGCGTGGCAAGGGCAGGATTGGATACGGAAATTGGAAACCTGAATAAACTGCTCTTCAACGTTTTCGGTAATGACAAACGGATGAATGTTCCTGTGCTGCATATGATCTCCCTGCTGAAAAACGCCTCGGATTATGTTGATACTTTATACGCTAATGCTGACTATGGCAGGGACAATAAGGGAGATCTCGGTAATATGCGCAGCCAGACAAAACAGCAATTCGAAATTCGATCAGACGAGGACAATATTACTGTTTCAATGAGCCCCAGTCATTATGAAGCATATCTCCAGATATACAAGTCCCCGAGACTTGCGGTCCAGAAGTATGACGAATATAAAAAGCTGAATCATATTCAAGCGACCGGGGAACGGTCTCTGACAAGCAGGGAGAAAGATAATTTAAGCAAAGCCGAACGTATGGAAAAACTCGCCAATCAGTTCGACCGGGCTCATGATTATATGCTCGAAAAAACGTCTTATTCCCAGCAGGACGTCGATTATGTTTTTTCGCTGGGAAAAAAGGAAACTTCAGAAAAAAATGTTGGTGGACAAATCCTGAATAATTCGGCAGCGAAAGTCTATAAAGCGCTGATCCTGGAAAAGATATTCGGGGGAATGAAGCAGCGCCTGTTGAACCACTTAAGTGAGGAAGAAGCAGGCGATCAGGCAAAAGTTCAGGCATGGCTGGATAAAGACATAAGTACATGTATCAACAGAAAAAAAGATGATGTCGTGGGTGTGTTGACAGCTTTGAAACGTACATCAAATGAAGAGATTCCGACTAAGGAATCCATGAGAATAGATTTTTTTCCATGATGATGGAGAACTGGTTAAATCCGGTTTTTTTATCTCATATACCCCAAAACGGCCCTCTGAGTAAAGTGTCTACGCAGATCGAGAACAGCTGGTTTTCACTAATAGAGGATGCGGATTCACCCACCAAAAATCTGATCGATTCGCTGTTGGAAGATGTCATTTCTAAAGATAATAGTAAAGTTGTTGATCTCTGGGATTGATCAGCGGTCAGTGATATCATACAGCGCAGCCGGTTACGCGGGGAACGAGCGGAATTGTCCCTGATGCCTTTTTATGCGGAAACGGAATTTTTTCTGTATATAATTGATCATGATCCTATGATCGCAGCTGTCCCCGGAAAAATGGTAAGAAATGGTATGATCCGCGGGATCGGATCAGGCCGGGGAACAATATATACCAGGAGATAAAATCATGAAAATTAAAAAAATCCATATACTGTTGATCATGCTCCTGACAGTGATCTGCTGCTGTCAGGCTGTGGCCGGAGACGGTGAGGAAGCCGAAAGCGGCGGTCTCTCCGAGGTACAAATGACTGTTACCGCCGGAGGAAAAGAAATAAACATCACCGCTGTGACCGGGATGATGGACATGGACACGGATCTGGGAACCTATGAGATCTTCTATACCGCCTACACGGCCGATGATGTGGAAGATCCCTCTCAGCGGCCCGTTACGTTTGCCTTCAACGGCGGTCCCGGCTCTGCTTCTTACTGGCTGCATCTCGGGCTGCTCGGACCGCGGCACATCGACCTCAGTCCGGAAGGCATGGTGGAAAAGGTCCCGACAGGGGTTAAGGAAAATGAATATTCCCTGCTGGACCTGACGGACCTGGTCTTCATTGATCCGGTGGGAACGGGCTATTCCAGAGCGACAGGCGAAACGGAGGGATCCGTTTTCTATTCATACACAAATGATTATAAATCCGTCGGCGATTTCATCCGACAGTATCTCAGCCGCAATGACCGGATGTCCTCTCCGAAATATCTGATCGGGGAATCCTATGGGACCACCCGGGCAGTCGCTGTCTGCAGCTACCTGGAGCAGCAGTGGATCATTAACCTGAACGGGCTGATCCTTGTTTCTTCTGCCAATGATCTTTCTGAACTCATCTTCGCAGCGGGGAACGACATACCCTATGTCAACTTCCTGCCAACCTTTGCCGCAACAGCCCGCTACCATCAGAAAGCGGATGAGAAATATCTGGAAATGCCGCTTGAGGATTTTCTCGGAGAAATCCGCGGCTTCGCGGCAGGGGACTACCTTTCCGCGCTTTATCAGGGATCCCGGCTGACGGAAGAACAGCGTAATGACATCGCGAAGCGCATGGCGGGGTATATCGGCCTGCCTGAAGACCTGATCCTGAAGCATAACCTGCGCCTTGACAATGAAACTTTCCGTTCGGAATTGCTCAGTGACCGGAAGCTGATGGTCGGACGGTATGACAGCAGGTATTCGGGACCTGAGAGCGGCGGTGAGAATGATCCGTCCGAAAACGGGGTCGATGAAGCTTTTGTCTCAGCCTATCTGGACTATGTTTCCCGTACGCTCGGATATAAGACGGACCGGCCTTTTAATGGATTTTCGAATGATGTTTTTAATCAATGGCAATACGGATTTGATAACTCTTTCCTGGCACAGGAAGACATGATCCGTGATATCCTGTCCCGGAATAAATTCCTGAAAATATGGGTCCTGGCCGGATACTATGATATGGCTACTCCCTTTTTCGGGTCGGAATGGGTCTACAGCCACATTTTCGAGAATGAAGAGCTGAAAGGTAACATTTCCTTCACCTATTATCCCGCGGGCCATATGTTCTATCTGATCGAAGACTGTCTTGCCCAATTCCGGCAGGATGCCGAAGCCTGGTTCCCGGGAGAATAATGTTCCCGGCGTCCCGCTGAAGGGAGCCGGTCCGCGTCCCGGGAAGCGTGTTTCACGGGACGCGGCATGAAGCCCGGCAGCCGTTTTTCTGATCCGGCAAAGCGGCTGCCTGTTCAGGATGACTAACGAACAGAGGGTGTAAAAAAGTCAGTTAAACTGCTTTATTACACCCTCTGTTTCTCGTAAACCGGAATGCTGAAAGGTCGGTTTTACGGCATTTCAATACGCCCCGTATTTGTTCCCCGCGGGATCATTCCGTCCTGATGATCACAGCTCTCCCGTCGGTAGAAATTCGTCCCTCGCAGACCTCGGTGCGGGAACCGTCCGCGAGGTTTTCATAGACACCGTCCGGCACAAGGGTATCCAGTGTCTGTCCGCCCGGGGTCTTTATGTCTGACAGAACGAGTACGAAGGGCTCTCCTCTCATCGGGAAGATGCCGGTCATGGCTGCCCCGTGATAAGAGGCAGAGGAGTCCGGTCTCCATGTGTTTGAGGTGTGGACGCCGACCACGGTATGATCCTGCAGCGCATTCAGATGATAAGTGCTGTCTGTAAACACAGGATCTTTCTTCATGTCCGCCAGCCGGCGGATCATGGGAGAGAGGTCCAGATTCGTGCCATCCTTTCCGTGACCGCTCCAGATCACCGGATCCCTGTCAAACAGGGTGGGACAGTGGGTACATCCCCTCTCCTGCCCCGCGTAGAGCATGGCGCAGCCCTTCTGGAAAAAAAGGAAGGCGGTCCAGTTCCGGAGACAGCGCTCATCCGGGATCATGAAATGAGCCCGCGGCTGGTCATGATTCTCGAGATATCTGGTTTTGACATAGTTTTCCGGGTAGGTCTGTTCCTGCCGGTTGACCTGCAGGCAGTAATCCCGGAGACTGTTTTTCCCTTCCAGATATCCGAGATACCAGTCATAGATATCGTAGTCATATTCCAGGTCGAAAGCCCGGAAGAGTTCCGCGTCGGACCAGGCAGGTATTCCCCGGGTCCGGTTATAGAGCATAAATCCCCCGTGAACTGATTCCGCCAGCCAGAGGGCATCTGGACGGACCTTCTTCACCTCTTCCCTTGCTCTCAGCCAGAAGTCCAGGGGAACCAGGGACGCGACATCGCAGCGGAAACCGTCCACATATTTTGCCCACATGCAAAGCGATTCGATCTGGTAGTCCCACAGTTTCTGGTCATGATAATCCAGGTCGATGACATCCCACCAGTCACCGGTTTTGTTTCCGAATGAACCGTCGGGTTTCCGGTAGAACCATTCCGGATGTTCCTTTGCCAGGACCGAGTCTGGTGAGGTGTGATTGTAGACCACATCGATGATGATCCTCATTCCCTTCGCGTGGACAGCTTCTGTCAGGCGTATGAAGTCTTCCATTGTGCCGAATTCCGGGTTTACCGCTCGGTAATCCCGGATGGAATAAGGGGATCCGAGCGTCCCTTTCCGCCGGATCTCCCCTGTTGGGTGAATGGGCATGAGCCAGATAATATCGGTCCCCAGTGCTTTGATCCGGTTCAGATCCCGGCGCACCGCTTCAAATGTGCCCTCTTCTGAATAATTCCGCACAAATATGGAATAGATCATCTGATTGCGCAGTTCTTTTTTTGTTTCTTTTGCCATTTTTTTCCCTTTCTTTAACTGAGTCAGTGGGGACGGTTTTCGTTGACTCGCAGCGTCCTCAGAAAAACGATAAGACCGTAATAATTATCGTCACAGAAGTGCGAGTCAACAGAACTGTCACCGCTGACTCACTCCGCTTGCGGTGAACAGAGTTCTGAATAGACACCTGTCCAATATATTATAAGTTGATTCCCGATTTTTCAAATATGAAGTTTGAACTAAGTCAACAGTTAATAGTCATTAGTCGTTCTTTGATAGCTGCAGGCCATGCCTTTTTTCATGACCTATAGGTGCGCATTGACTCACTGTTATAAATTTGGGGTCAGACATAAGACGTTTAGTCGGTTGTCCGCTCATTGGTTTCACGGGACGGCAGCGCTGAAAAATTCAAGGATCAGGCTGTTTGTATCAATACCGTTCAGGTCCGCACCCGGCCATGAATGCCTGCCGTTTTTTACGAAGAGATGCCAGACCTGGTTCGGTGTCTCCCCGCTGCGGCACTTTGTCAGCACAGATCCCTTCCCTGCCGTTTCAGACTCACAGAGATCCAGCCCGTTGGATCCCGCCCAGTATGCCATCACATCCTCGATAGCCGGATCCTTTGCGTATACCGCGCTTCCGTCGCTGTTTTTCGGGACGGCATCATCCTTTTCTCCGGTGATCTGAAAGAAACTGATATTGTTCCTGTCTTTTCGTCCGTTCCAGATCTTTTCCGGCATGAGGCCTGCCACGCTGACACAGGCTGAAAAGGTGCTGTCAGCTTCCATCGCGAGACGGTGTGCCATAAAGGCTCCGTTTGAAAAGCCAACCGCGAAAGTCCGCTTTTCGTCAAAGGAATATTCCTCCTGTAAATACCTTGCCAGCGCTGTCAGGAACCCGACGTCATCGTTCCCTTCGTTTCCGATCCCCGAATTCCATCCCACCGCTGAGACAGGGTCGTTTAAATTCCGTGACCCGGTCACATACGCGGCCGCGTATCCCAACGGATTCGCCTCCCGCTCAAAGTGGACGGAATCCCGAAAGCTCTCTGCCGTATTTCCGTAACCCGGCAGCATGATGACCAGCGGAGCCCCTTCGGTTTTTTCCGGAAGATCCAGTATAAAATTATGCCTGATACCGTCAAAACTGCAGGAAAAGCTGTTCCCTTCCAACCGTACCGCCTCCAATACAGTTCCGGAAGGATCTTCTGCCTGAATACATCTGAAAATAAACAGCAGGAGCAGCAAAATACATGTGAAAAGTCTTTTTTTCATATTTAAGTCCTGACGGGAACGGTTACGTGTCAGCGGAACTGTTCCCGGTCGAAGTGCTCTTGACACGGTGACGGTTCCATCCTTCGGATAGTACCCGTCCCCGGTCCCGTCAGCGGGTCCCGGATAGTTACTTCCAAAGATAAAAACGGTACGATCATTCATAATTATACCGCTCCGGGGATGTTTTTAAAACATATCTCTGTATGAGAACCATTTGGCTTGACTTTTACCTTTATATCCGCCTTCTTTCAACAGGACAGGTGAGCCATGCCGACCGGTTACTTTGACCCGGATATGATATTTGTCACATTAATATAGAAAATTATTGCTAACCTCTTGACAGAACAAATATTCTGCGTTATTATAGAACAAGATTCAGGGAGAAAGTCCCGTGACTCAACAAATCAGGAAAGAAAGGAGGTACGTGCGGAATGGAAGAAT
>DAIMGK010000069.1:7129-22610 GCA_036723985.1 Flexilinea sp. | reverse complement strand
CGATGGGCACGATGCGGAAGGGACTGTATCCGTGCAGCCCGAGCCCGAGGAAAATGCCGCTCCAAATGAGGTTGTTCCGATCGCGCTCTTTCAACCCGCGGATCAGGAAATACAGTGCGGGTGCGGTGAACATCGGGTAATACGAGAACCGCAGCGCTGCCCGGCCGATCACGATCGGCCAGTAGGAGATGCCGGAAAGCAGCATCGCGATCAGTCCGACCCAGCGGTTCCCGAGCATTTTGCCGAGTTTGTAAACAAAGGGCAGGATAAAAAGCCCCGCCAGCGCGGTGCCGATCTTCAGGCTGAGAAAAGACAGCCCGGTCCCGAAAATCTTGATGATCAGCACGGTGAAGTAAAACTGGAAGCATTCCCGGCCGGTATTGCGGGAAAAGAATATCGGGCTTTTGCCATCCAGGATATCTTTGATATCGTATAATTTTTCCGCGTGGTCACTGACCATATCAACGGGGACGGAGTCCAGGCGGAAGAAAAGGAAAAAAACACAGCAGGCAAAAGCCGTGAGCCAGACCAGATCCCACAGTGAAACAGATAATTTCAGGCGAAAATGATTTTTTGCGAAATCAGATATTTTTGTGCGCATAGATCCGGGCAGGGCACGGATATCGGATGAACTGAATGCCAGCCTGCCTAAGAGCAGTGACAATATCCAGACACTGATATTCAGAAATGTAAACTTGTTGCCGCCAAAGAGTAGGAAAGCCAGCAGCGCGCAAACGGCGCTGAGACTCAGAAATTCATACCGGATCGTGGATGAGAAAACAGGTGCGCTGTCTGGAGTACTGTCTTCAGATCCCGTCAGTGTATTTTCTGTTATCGTTTCCGGGATATCCGTTGAAGCCTGCATTTCCGGCTCCTCGGGAGTCGTTTCGGGCTTCTCTGTCTTTTTCCTCAGGATGAATGCAAAGCAGAAACATGCCGCGCTGAGGAAATACAGCCCTCCGCCGATCTTCGGGATCCATTGTGTCCGGGCCGTGATGGTTGGTTCCAGTATGATCTGCGCTGCCAGGGCAAACAGCAGGCAGAAGACCATGAACAACGGATTCAGTTCTGTCCTGACCAATTCTCTGCCGGTCAGCCATTTCTCAGCGAGAGATAAACGTGTACCGATCGTTTCCCCTGTTTCTGTATTGCCCGGATCTTCCGGGATGAGCTCCGGGTAATCCTCAGGAAGTATTTCTTTCCCGAAGTTTTTCGGGTTCAATTTGAATTTTACATAGTCTAAAACACTGATCTCGTCCATCAACCTGCTCCGAGGGTATGAAATAGTTTTTCGTATAACCGTGCCACGTTTCCGGCACTGTACTGTTTTTTGATTTTGTCACAGTCTTCCGGGCTGTAGGTTTTGTGTTCCCGGATGATCTTTATCAGGGCGTCCGCCAGCGCATCAGCGTCACCCACAGGAAAGACAGCGCCCATTCCATGCTGCGTTACCGGAACGCGTATTCCGGGAAGATTTGAAGCAGCGACCGGCTTCCCATTGATCATGGCTTCGATCTGGACCAGACCGAAAGAATCTGTACGGTTCAGGCTCGGCATAGCCAGCACATCAATGCAGCGGTAAAATGCCGGGACTTCTTTATCCGGAAGCTTCCCCATGAAACGCCAGTGCCCTTCCGCGGTCAATTGATCGATCCGCGGTTTCAGCCGGTCATAATAGGCTTTTTCTCCCAATACATTTTCGTAAGGCCCCATGAAAAATACACAGGCATTGGGAAAGACATCCAGAACCTTTGGAAGTGCATCCAGAAGGATCTCAACACCTTTATCCGCGGCAAACCGGCAGGCCATGCCGATGATCGGCGAATAAGCGTCCGCATTCTGTTTTTCCCTGAAAGCAGCTGCGTCCTCTTCCGTTATCGTTTCCAGTTCGACAGGAGGCTGAATGATATTCACTTTCTGCCGGAAATTCATCAGGTATTCGGAATGGTCTGCGTAATCCTGCGAATTGGTGACGATCGCATCACAGGCAGAGCCTGCGATGCGGTTCATCCAGAGAACACCTTTGTTGGCGGCGGCATTCAGCAAACCACGGGGCATTTGCAGGTCACAGTGGTATGTCAGGATGACTTTTTTGTGATATTTTCTGCCAAGCCGGGCAAGCAGGGCGCTTTCCATCTGCGGCAGATGGATGTTGACAACGTCCGCTTTCTTTACATAAGCGGCTGCATCGGCCCAGAAACGGGGCATGACCGCGCCTTTGCTGACCTTTAATAAAACCGGCTCCCGAACGATCCGTACGCCGTTTATTATTTCCTCAGAGGGCAGATCCGGAAGATGGCGGGATGTCAGTACGGTAACTTCATGTCCGGCAGATGCCCAGGCTTCGGCTACACGGGCTGCATAGATCGTCAGACCGCTGATGTAAGGTTTGTAGTAAGTCAATGCAGCAAGAATTTTCATAAGCGATGCTCAGTCGGTTGGTTCTCCGGATGTCAGATCTTTGTTCATCGTATTGGAAAAAACTTCTGTCAGTTTCAGTCCCTGCACGGAAAAACCGATCAGACCAAGGATCGCCGGACTGACGATGGAAACAGCGTGCATGACGAGCCCGAACGCCAGGGCGGAGGACTGATCGATGCCGAAAAATCCCAGCGCCACGACATACGCGCCTTCAATGACGCCGATCCCCGCGGGAGCGGACGGGATCGCGCCGCCCAATGCCCCGATGCCCTGTATAAACAATCCCGCCCAAAACGGCAGCTGCGGGAAAAAATTCATCAGCGCGACACGCAATGTAGCGACCCAGCAGACCCAGGTCGCGAGGATCCAGAACAGCCAGATGCAAAAGCGTTTGGGCTGTGTAAGGATACCCATCCCGGAAAGCAGCAGCTGCACCTTTGGCAGAATAATATCTCCGATCTTTGTTCCCGGTTTGATGATTTTTTTCAGAAGATCCATAAAGGTTTCCTGATGCCCTGCCACCCAGAACATGAACACCAGGCCCAGGAGGATCAGACCGAACATAACATAATAGATCGTCCCGGAAAAGGCTGCCGAGGCTACCAGGGGAATCGTTATTATCAGAAGGATCAGCGTGATCAGAACGTCAAAAACACGTTCCAGGATCACTGTCGTGAACACATAAAAAGGACTTTTCCCGATCAGTCCGGCCATAATGACGGACCGGCCGATCTCCCCGAGACGCAGCGGAAGCAGGTTCAGCAGATAGCCTTCGGTGATGGTGAAAAAAGCGTTCAGCCGGGATGGCGCGTAGTCCAGGATCACACGCCATGCCAATCCCCGGAAGTAGAATGATACAGCCTGCAGTGCAAACAGGATCAGGAACAGCTTCAGCGAGCAGTTTTTCAACGCGTCCCGCAGTACGTTCCAATCCACAAAATAAATTAAAACGCCGATGATGACCGCACTGCATATGATCCCCGGCAGTATTTTTTTCCAGATAGATGTTTTTTCAGTCGTTTTTTCCGTAATATGCTCCTTTGCGATCCGCATGTCCATCATTTATGCTTGGTTCATGAACATGCGGAAAAGGATCCCTTTTTCAGGACCGGCTGAAAGAGAGCTTCCGCGCAGACATTATTCTGCCCGGGCCCCGATCGATAACCGATCCCGTCATCTGCCCGGAAACAAAATCCGCTGATATCCGGATCTGTCCGCGGACAGCCGGGATCCCTTGTCATTCATCTTCCAGTGAAAGCACTGCCATGAAAGCTTCCTGCGGGATCTCGACGTTTCCAACCATCTTCATACGTTTTTTCCCGCGTTTTTGTTTCTCCAGCAGTTTGCGTTTCCGGGTGATATCGCCGCCGTAGCATTTAGCCAGAACGTCTTTGCGGTATGCCTTGACGTTCGCGCGGGAAATGATCCGTCCGGAGGCGCTTGCCTGGATCGCCACTTCATATAGCTGCTGCGGGATGAGTTTTTTGAGTTTTGAGACCAGCAGCTGCCCTTTGTGATAGGCATCTTCCTTATGAACGATGGAAGCCAGGGCATCCACAGGTTCACCGCCAACCAGAACTTCCAGCTTTACCAGGTTGCCCGCGCGGTAATCATCGATCTGATAATCCATGGATGCGTAACCTTTTGTCCGGGACTTGAGCTCATCAAAAAAGTTTACGATCAGTTCCGCCAGCGGGATCTCAAAATTCATCTGTACCCGATTGGGCGCCGGGTAGTCCTGAGAGATGAAGATGCCGCGGCGTTTGCGGACAAGTTCCATGATCGTTCCGTAAAATTCCGTCGGGGTAAAGATCTGCAGTTTCATCCACGGTTCCCGGATCTCGGCGATCTTCCCTTCATCCGGAAGCTGTACCGGGGAGTCGATCAGGATCACGGAGCCGTCATTGAGCAGCACTTCATATTCGACGGAAGGCGCGGTCACGACGATATCCAGGTCATATTCCCGTTCCAGACGTTCCTGAATGATCTCCATGTGGAAAAGCCCCAGAAAGCCGCAGCGGAAACCGAAATTCAGCGCCTGGGATGTTTCCGGGACAAAGTCCAGAGAAGCATCGTTGAGCTGCAGTTTGTCCAGCGCATCACGGAGGTCATCATAATCTTCACCTTCCACAGGATAGATCCCGGCGAAGACCATAGGTTTGGCTTTTTTATAACCTGGCAGCATTTCGGAAGCAGGATCCGCAGCCGTGGTCAGTGTATCGCCGACACGGCATTCCCGGACTGTTTTCAGACCGGTGGCTACATAGCCTACATCGCCGGACCGCAGTTCATTGACAGTCATCATGTTGGGGTTGAAAATACCGATCTCCACCGGTTTCATATCAGCGTCGGTGGACATCGCCAGCAGTGTATCATTGGCTTTGATCACGCCATTCCGCACACGGATATAGGCGATGACGCCTTTATAGGAATCGTAATGGGAATCGAAGATCAGCGCCTGAAGGGGGGCGTCATCCGTGCCTGTCGGCGGCGGGACCTGTTTTACGATCTGTTCCAGGACTTCTTCCACATTGGTGCCGTCTTTCGCGGAAATGCGGGGAATATCTGCGGCGGGATAACCGAGCAGCTGTTCCAGTTCATCGGCGACTTCATCCGGAATTGCGGAAGGCAGGTCGATCTTGTTGATCACGGGGATGATCACCAGGTCTGATTCCATTGCCAGATACAGGTTGGCCAGCGTCTGGGCTTCGATGCCCTGTGTGGCGTCCACCACCAGCAGTGCTCCTTCGCAGGCTTCCAGTGCCCGGCTGACTTCGTAGTTGAAGTCTACATGCCCCGGAGTGTCAATGAGGTTCAGTTCGTAGCGCTTTCCGTCCTTTGCGTCATAAAACATCCGGACGGCGGAGGCCTTGATCGTCACGCCTTTTTCCCGTTCCAGATCCATACTGTCCAGCACCTGATCGACCATCTGCCGGTCAGAGATGGTGCCGGTGATCTGCAGCAGCCTGTCTGCCAGTGTTGACTTGCCATGGTCGACATGTGCGATAATACAAAAATTGCGAATATTCTCTTTCATAATCAGTGTTTAAGTATAACATTCCTTCAAAGAAAGAAGCTTTACAGAAGCTGAAAGGTGAAGGGGAATTTTTGATCGGAGTTCAGCGTTCGGATATAAGACCGGGTTTGAGTCGGAAGGTAAGACATAGGGAAAGTTTTGTTGAATATGACATTATTCGCGGACGGCATTGATATAATATTGTAGGTAACGGTGATTCAAAAAAAGATTTTCAGCGGAGGTTATGGGATCAGATGAAGATCGGGGTCATACAGGCAAGTTCACAGGCTTCCAAAAATAAACTTTTATTCGATACGGTAAAGAAATTCGCCTGCAATTCTGAGATCATAAATTTTGGCTGTACGGAAAACGAGGCATGCCGCTACAGTTATGTGGAGATCGCCGTTCTTACGGGGCTGCTGCTTTCAAGCGGTTCTGTCGATTTCATCGTTACAGGATGCTCTTCGGGACAGGGGATGATGCTCGCCTGCAACAGTATGCCGGATATGCTTTGCGGTTACGCCCCATCACCGATGGATGCGTATTTATTCGCTCAAATCAATAATGGCAATGCCGTCTCGCTCCCCTTAGGGGAAGAGTATACCTGGTCAGGATATGAGAATTTCTCGGAAACGATTGCCATGCTTTTTTCCGAACCTTTCGGACAGGGATATCCGAAAAGTGAGGCTCTCCGTAAATTAAAGGATACATCGGTTCTAAAAGATATCCGGAAGCGCTCTCAAATCAGTACGATCGACCTGATGGAAACGATGGACCGGTCATTTCTGGAGAAAATAATGAGTAAAGAAGACGTGATCCGTTATGTTTCAGAACACGGAAACAGTGAGATCAGTGACTGGCTTGGCAGGAACATCACGTCCTTGTCTCGTTCTGAAAAGCTGCCTGAAGATTTTGAAAGTTCTTAAAACACAGGTGGGAGGCTCATTGCGAAACAAAAAAACGGGAAGCATTCGGGCTCCCCGTTTTTTTGTTTTGTCCGGCTGATTATTTCAGAGTGTCAGCAAAGAACGCGCCGGTGGCGTCGACCGCGTCATACAGAGAATGCAGATCCTCTTCGGCAAACACATTGAAGGTATGATCCATTCCCTTGATGAAATATGTGCCGGATTTCTCATTGCTGCTGGCAGCGGCGATCTTTTTGCTCCATTCGGGATCGACGGTATCATCATTTTCACCCGCGATGGCGAGAACCGGTCCTGTGAAACCTTTCGCGAATTCACCAAGAACATCTGTGTTGGCTACATCATTGCACCAGTCCAGACTGACATTCAGATTGTCACGCCAGTCGAATTCCATCACAAAGAAGCCGTTTGCTTTTGCTTCTTCGTAATCCGATTCCGCGAAGAAACCGTCCAGTTTCATATCCGGCGCACCTGCCCAGGTAACGAGGGACTTGAAGATCTCAGGCCGCCAGGCACAGGCGAGAAGCGCATCCGTACCACCCTGGCTCCAGCCCATCACGCCGATCTTATCGCCGTCGATCTTGTCAAGCGAAGCCATGTATTCCGCGGCAGCCGCGGCGTCTGACACTGCGGATTTGAAATTGTATTTCATGTAATCCGCTTTACTGTCGCCATTGCCGGGGAAATCGATCCGGATCGTGGCGATCCCGTATTTTTCTGCCAGTACCGGGGCAGCGTAAAGATATCCGTTGCCGGCTTCATCACGAGTGGAACCGGTCCCGTGAAGCATTACAACTGCCGGGAAAGGACCGTCTCCCGCGGGAATACAAACGGTTGCCGGGATCTCATATTCGCCGCCGTCAATATTCACAACGGTTTCTTCATAAGCGGCTTCCTGAGAGAATGCCGCGGCACTGATGACAAGCAATGCTGCCAATACAATAAACAGAACTTTCTTCATACGAGCCTCCTTCGTGATAAGAAAATCTGTATAAATTATAAATGGAATATGATTAAATGGACAGAGGTAATTTGGTCATTAGTCATAAGTCATTCGTCATCAGTCGGCAGTCTGTTGGTGGTTGTTTTTTTATGATATATTGTTGAGATTCAATTGACTGCCGCGGATGTGAGCCGTAACGATCATACGTTCCGGCACAGTTATTGAATGCAGCCTTCCGGGAAACGGAAGCGGAGATTTTCAGGCAGCCTGTGATTCCAGAGGAAAATACGGCTGTTCGCCTTTCAGCAGGTCGTTGACGATGTTATACGTATTCAGCCATTCCGGATAGGACAGGTATTCTTTCCAGGTGTGTTCATTATAGTATCCCACGCTGAGGTTGACACCGCAGATTTTTCTGCAGAGAGCGACAATGTCTGTGCAGGAATAGCTGCCCGCATCCCGGAACCCGGTATGCGTTTCAATATAATGACAGAATTCGGATGATACTGCCAGATCATAGGTTTTATAATCCGAACTTCCCCTTCGATCCAATTGGATCATGTAGCGATGGGCATTCAGTTCCTCCGCAAGTTTCTTATAGTTTTTCATCAGGTGGTATGAGCCTCTCTGACCATGTTCTTCCCCGTCAGTGATCAGCAGGGAATGACCGCTGTTTCTCAGGAGCCACAGCATGGCGCACCCTGCGCGGTCATCCGCGCCCAAACCCCAGTCATCGGATCCGTTTTGGAAGATGAATTTACCGTCAAAAAAAGGGGTGTGTTCCATATCATGCAGCTTTTCCGCTATTTCCCTGCCATAGGCCGGATATTTCTCACTGAAATAGAATTCATCCCATACTGTATCCGCATGTGCGATCAATAAGACGCGGTCCTCACGTGTGCCCGGAATGTATACAAAATTATTTTTGCTGCTGCCGCATTGTGCGATCGCGCCATCCAATTCCGAAAACAGCGATAAAACCGTTTTAGAGCTTTCCGGCCTGAAGGAAAGAAAGCGCATCAATGTATCCCGAAGGTCTGTATCATCCATAAAATATCGTCCTGTTACATATTTATGTATGTGTCTCTGCTGGATCGCAGTGATTTTTCCATTTTATTCCGCAAAACCGGCCTGCTTTGCTTCTTTTATATGAGTAAAACGATGTTTATTGTTTATTGGTTCCACTCAAAATCAACAGGACCCGTTTCAATTGTCGCCCGGAAAGCGACCACATGAAGCTGTTGCTGAGTATAGTTTAAACTGCCTCTGACATGCGGTAAATTTCGATTTTTTCCGTTGTTTTGGGCGAGTTTGTCTGATCCTGTCCGGTTTCGGAGAAAGGAGTGAAATCCCGATACCAGGTCATCATCATATAAGCATCTGAAAACCTGCCTTGAGGAAGACGTTTTTCCTGTACTGTTTCGACCTGTATGCGGGAAGTCAGGACTTCATTTTTCAAAGCGGCATATTAAGGAGGTCAAAATGTGTTCTTGTACTGATTCTCGGGCGTGTCCCTCTCTGGATGATATTTTATCAAATGAGTTTATTGTTTATTCATTTGGGGATCTTCATACATTTGCTTCTTATCTCAAATTCAAAGATGTAATTGTAAATTCACATTTTGATAATATGTTCAGCGATTATAAAACGACACCGGTGGAAACCTATCCGGGGCCTGGTTCGGCGGCAAAAGCGTTCGACGATTTTTTCGAGGAGCTTGATTCCCGGTCTTCGCAATCCTGTTTTTTCATCGATATCAGTGCATATTCATATCCGAATACTTATAAAGCGGAACCTCTTAAATTATTGGGGGAGTATTGCGGCAGGAAAAAAGATAAAGTCTTTTCTGTGTGTTACAACGTGCTCAGCCTGTCAAAGGCGAAAAAGATCTTCCATACTGAATTCGCTTCAAAGGGGTTCAAGTGGACAAAGATCAGGAAGCTGTCTTTTTCCGCCGAAGATATGGAGCAAATGGCAAAATTGTTCATCCTTGATGAAACCGTTGAATCCTCTCCCAGCGATATTTCTGATCCGGAAATGATTGCATGGGTATTGGATCAGCCGGAAACGGATCCTGCGGAAACAGAATATTTTTTTACAGAAAACAAGTATAAAACTCCGAAAACGGATCCCGGCCGCGCAGGAAAGCACGTGATCGAACCGGATGATGATGAAACCGTTAATTCAATTTTGGCTAAGCTGGAAGCAAAGATCCAGGAACTCAAAGAATCATCTTCTCCGGGACCCGACTCCTTTGAAAAACCATTGTACCGGGCATTGGATTCAGCCTTTTCCGGCTGTTTTGAAGAAGCCTGTATCTGCTTAAAGGTATGTCCTGATAATTCTGACAGTACAAAGACAGCTCTCGCTTTTTTTCAGCGTTATTCTGCAAAGCCGAATGGAATAAAAACAAACCCTTATGTATTTTTTGCGGATACGCATAATGCAGTCTGTTATCCGATCAGGTCGATGCTGCAAGTCCTTGAAGATATTGATAATCACAATTATCAGCGAGCCTTTTCTCTGCTGAAACTGATCCCATATTCCGGATGGAAAAAAATCAGTTTCGTCTGGAACGCACTGCTGTGGAATTCAACGGTCCGGCATCCGGATGCGGCTCTTATTTGTCTTCTGGCGAAATACCTTCATATCGCTGAATTCCGGAATCTGATCGCCATGCGGGAATCGATCCAGACGCATTATGGAAAATTCGGGAATAATATGCCTCCTGATTACCGGAACAGGGACGCGAATGTACTGAATTATTTTATTAACGGGATGCATGAGGAGCATTCTGAGGCTTCCATGGCCGGGGAGCGGGAACAACTTGAGAAAAACTGTTTTTCCGCAGCCGATGATATGCTCAGCGGTTTCTCCGGGGATGTTTATTTTTACTGTTTGTTCAAAGATCTGTATAACAAAAGCCGTTTTAAGAGTGAATCGGACGACCCCGAAATGCTGAAAAATATCAGGGATGCGGTAAATGCTTTTGAAAGGATCCATTTTAAAAAATTCTGCTGAATTCAACCTGTGATCAGGATAAGCCCATACTGATGTAAGAGAAACGGAGGAAAATATGAATAACAATATCAGCGGCGGTATCACTTATATTTTTACCAGGGCAACAGCTGAAATTTCGGCTTCACATTGCCGTAAAATGACTATTGACCATGTTTTTCTCGGGCTGTTGAAGCTGGCGGAGCTGCCCTTTGATGAGCATGCGGATCTGTCCTCGTATCCGTCGAAAGAAGAGATCGAAGCGGCAAAAGAATTCTTTCTGCTGCATATGATCGATACCGCGGAGGAACGCAGGCGGATCCGTGAGACCCTGAGAATTAATGCGGACAGTGAAATGTTTAATGATTCCGATGATGAACCCGATGATGAAGAATCCGAACATCTTCTCGCTTCTCTGGTGGGGTTGATGTTTTCCCATGGGGCATCGGAAAAACAAAAGGTCACGGTCATGACTCTGCTTGAGTATTTACCGAAATGTCCTTCCGATATCATTTTCCCCCTGCTTTATCCCGGAACATCCCGTGACGAGATCGAAACAGCCGAATTTGCTCATGATATCAAAGAGAACCTCCGGTCAATTAATGCTCTTGTGGATAAGATCCGCGAGATGCGGCAATCGCTGCTCGGAAAAGTCTTCGGGCAGGAAAAAGCGGTCTATTCATTTTGCGACGGGATCTTCGCGTCAGAGCTGCGCGGTGGAGCTGATAAGGAAAGAAAAGGTCCCAGGGCGGTTTTTGTTTTCGCGGGGCCTCCGGGGATCGGGAAAACCTATCTCGCGGAAGAATGCGCCGCGGAAATGGAGCTGCCGATCATGAAATTTGACATGAGCGGTTTTTCGGACAAAGAAGCCCATATGAATCTGATCGGATATTCAAAAGAATACCAGCATGCGCATCCGGGCGCGCTGACAAAATTCACGGATGAACATCCGGACTGCATACTGATTTTTGATGAAATTGAGAAGGCTCACAGTAATACGATCAACCTGTTCCTTCAGATCCTTGATTCCGGAAAACTGCAGGATGATTATCTCGTCAAAAATGTTGATTTCCGGAATACGATCATCGTTTTCACGACTAATGCCGGACATCCGTTATATGAAAAGGACCATCGTGTATCCTCTTCTTATTCCCGTCAGGAGATCATCAGCGCGCTGGAAGCGGATGTTGATAAAAAGACCGGGGCACATTACTTTCCGCCGGAGATCTGTTCACGCCTGGCTTCCGGGTGGCTGATCATGTTCAATAAATTGACGGCAAAGGATCTGAAAAAAGTATCCGAGCATGAACTGAACCGTTTCGCGCGCAGCATCCGCAAAAAATATTTGCTGGATGTGACTTATTCCGAGGATCTGCCGTTTGTCATGATGACGGAAGCAGGTTGTTTATCTGACGCGAGGCAGGTCCGTTCCTATACAGAATCATTCTGCGATACAGAATTTCACTCACTCTGGCGGAATCTGAACGCACGGAAGCAGGCAGGGATCGACAATATTAAAAGTATCCGGTTTCATGTTGAAACAGAGCGGATCGGGGACGAATTGAAAAAATTATTCACCGCGCCGCAGGATCCGACGGTACTGTTTTTCGGAAAAGAGGCAAATGCCGAAGCGCTGCGGAATGATCTGCCTGAATGGAAAATCATTTGTGTCGGGGACAGCTCAGAAACGGTTCAGGCGCTTTGCATTAATGATCCTCTGTTCATTATTGCGGATCTGACTGATCCGTCCATTGATGCGGCAGATGTACTCCGGAGATATATCAATGAGCTTTCCAACAGAATGGTTCAGATCCCTGTCCTTCCCATGATCGCCGGCGAGAACTCGCTGAATGAGGAAGAAAAAAGCAGCCTGGTCAAACTGGGATGCAGTGAGCCGTATTTGCTCAAAGATGCCGAAAAAGGCATCTTCACTGAAAGCTGCAAACGTTTTGCCGCGGAATGCTTTTCCAATGACTGTTTTTCCACGCTGATCCGGCAGCATAAGATCCTGCAGTGTAAAAAGGACTATGCGGTCCATGGGACGGAAGCGGTCATTACCGTAATTCCTGAAAAAACAGATCGGTTTGTAAAAGCCGATGATATTGATAATGTTGTCGTCAATGCCGATGAAAATCCGGTGCGGTTTAAGGATGTGATCGGTGTTGAAGATGCCGTTGAAGAAATGCGGAGCATTATCGAATATATCAAAAAACCGATCAGGTATCTTGCAAAGGGGATGGTAGCGCCCAAAGGGGTCCTCCTTTACGGAGATCCCGGAACGGGGAAAACATTACTGGCGAAAGCTCTGGCCGGTGAGAGCGGAGCGGCATTTTTACCGGTCACAGCCAGCAATTTTGTTTCGCTGTATCAGGGAAGCGGGCCTGCTGCGGTGCGTGAGTTGTTTGCCAGGGCAAGGTCTTATGCTCCCTCGGTGATATTTATCGATGAGATCGATTCCATCGGGCAGCAGCGCGGCCGCCTCAATCGGAACGCGGAAGATATGACTCTGAATTCACTGCTGACGGAAATGGACGGTTTTGATATCGATCCGAAATATCCGGTGATCGTGCTCGCGGCTACGAATTACTCTCCGGATGAAGCTTATGAAGGTGTCGGCAAGCTGGATGAAGCGTTATCGAGGCGTTTTGACAGGCGGATCCACCTCGATCTGCCGGATCAGAAGAACCGGAATAAGTTTCTCCATTATGCCATCGATAAGATACCCGATCATCGGGTCTCGGAGGATATGATCCGGCATCTTTCGACACGGGCATCAGGAGCAAGCCTCGCGATCTTATCTTCGATCGTCAATTTCGCGAACCGGCTGGCGGAAAAAAGGGATTCCTGTTTGAGCGACGGTTTCCTGGCAGAAGCCTTTGAAGAGATCTCCTATGGGAGCAAAAAAGCGTGGGGCGAAAATACAATGAAGCGGATCGCGATCCATGAGGCTGGACATGTGCTGCTTTCGTCTCTCTCGGGGGTCATCCCGGAGCATGTCAGCATCGTTTCCCGCGGAAAACAGGGCGGGTATACACAGTGTGCGGAAGATGAACAGAAGGGGATCTTTACCATTTCCGAATTACAGGGCAGGCTGATCACTGTTCTCGGCGGAAGGGCGGCGGAACTGGTGTATTACGGCGCGAAGGAAGGCCTCTCGACCGGTCCTGTGGATGATCTGAAAAAAGCCACCGAGATCGCGCGGTCGATGATCTGTTCCTTCGGCATGGATAACACTTTCGGCCTCGCGGTATTTGATAATAAACAGTGTCCGGATGAAAGGACTGTCCGGAAAATTAATGAACTGCTGAAAAAGTATCTGGAGAAGGCAATTTCCATGATCGAGGAAAACAGGGATCAATTTGAAATTCTTGTTTCAGAGCTTCTTCAGAAGAATGATCTTTCAGGTCCCGAGATCCGGGCGTTATTGAACCGTGCAGTGGATTCGTCCGGAAATCATATGCTCCGCTGAGGTGATGAGCCGGCACCGGGTGTGAAGTTATCCTCTCCCGGTGCCGGCTGTCCCGTCCCGGGAAATTAAGAACGCTTATCGAAAAGAATTGCATCTTTTTCCGAAAGAGAGTAAAATTATCCCGTTTGTGAAGGGGACGGTCACGCGGCAGCGGAACTGTCCCCGGAAGAAGCACCCGAAGAATAAGGGCGACGGTTCCATCCATCGGATAGCAGCCGTCCCATCGCGGGGAAAACAGCGGGAGGCATCAATGGGAATACGGATCATTAAAGGGAACATTATTTCCGCGCCGGAGTTTGGCAGGATCGATATCACGGAACACGGATATCTGGCCGCCGTGGACGGGAAGATCAAAGGCATCTATCAGGAACTGCCGGAAGAGTTCGCGGGTCTGGAAACAGAGGATCACGGGGATGCGCTGGTGATGCAGTCCTTCTCCGACATGCATCTTCACGCGCCGCAGTATCCGATGCTGGGGATGGGTATGGATATGCCCCTGCTGGATTGGCTGCAGACCTATACATTCCCGACGGAAGCGTGTTTCCGGGACAATGATTTCGCCCGGGAGACGTACCGCAGGCTTGCCGCGGAGCTGGTCTCGCTCGGGACGACGCGGGTCTGCATGTTTTCCTCCATCCACCGGGAGGCTACGCTGATCCTGATGGAGGAACTTGAGAACGCGGGGATCACGGGTTTCGCGGGCAAGGTCAACATGGACCGGGACGGAGCGGAGAATTATCAGGAAACGGCGGATGGATCAATTTCCGAAACGGAACGCTGGCTGGAGGAATGCCGCTTTGAGCATATCAAACCCATCCTGACGCCGAGGTTTACCCCCAGCTGTACGAATGAACTGATGGAAGCTCTCGGCAGGATCGCGGAAGAAAAAGGGCTGCCGATCCAGTCTCATCTGTCGGAAAATACCGGGGAGATCCGGCTTGTGTCGGAACTGCATCCGGATTGCGGGCAATACTGGGAAACTTATGATAAATACGGCCTGTGGAATTCCCGCACGCTGATGGCCCATTGTGTATGGTCCGATGAACGGGAACGGAAGGCGATGAAAGACGCCGGTGTGTGGTCCGTTCACTGTCCTTCCTCCAATGAAAACCTGGTCTCGGGGTACGCTCCGGTGCGGGTCATGCTGAATGAGGGTGTGAAGGTGGTTCTGGGCAGCGACATCTCCGGCGGGGATCATCTCTCCATGTTCGATAATATCGCTGCCGCGATCCGCGCTTCCAAAGCGCGCCGGATCATGGACAAATGGGAAACGGATTTTCTGACCGTTGACGAGGCATTTTATCTGGGTACTTCCGCGGCGGCCGGTTTCTTCGGAGAAGCTCCCGGCTTCGCTCCCGGCAACGCTCTCCATGCTATCGTTCTGGACGACAGTGACCTGCCTTCCGCCCGGCCGTTATCCGTCCGGGAACGTTTCGAACGCTGCATCTACCGCCGCCAGCCCAACGCGATCCGCGCCGTCTACAGCGAGGGGAAGAAGATTTTCGGTAATTAAAAAGTGTCACCGGGGACGGTTTTCGCTGACTCGCAGATTCCCATTCACAACAAAGGGAAAATCAAGCATGCTGAGCTCATAGCGCGAGTCAACAGAACTGTCCCCGCTGACACGCTTCAGCCTTTCACAGCAGCGGAAAAACCGCACAGAGCGCCAGCAAAAACCGTCCCCTTCTGGCAGCAATTCCTAATTAATGTTC
>DAIMGK010000069.1:0-7119 GCA_036723985.1 Flexilinea sp. | reverse complement strand
CCATTTTCTTCCGCCCATTGTGCCGCGGGGGAATTGGAGGAGGCATATATTTTGATATTCATTGGATAATCGATTGAAGCGAAGATATCCCTTCCCAGGGAAGTCACGCTTTGTGGGATCAAGATGCTTCTCAGATTTACGCAATCCGCAAAGGCTCTGTCGCCGATCGTCTCAACACTGTTCGGGATACTGACTGCTTGCAGGGAAGCCGCTTTCAGGAAAGCTTCCGCTCCGATGGCTTCGACACCTGCCGGAACGAAGAAGGTCTCCGCTTCATCCAAAGGGCCCAGCAGGGATACGGAATATCCATTTCCTGTGGCCCAGGATGCCGCTGCTGAACCGGGATAAGCATAAATAACGGTCGATTGATCAAAAGCACCGGAGCCGATATTTCCAATATTATCCAGGAGGATAATGTGCCGGATACCGGCGCATCCTGCAAATGCTCCATCTCCAATCACAGTGACGCTGTCGGGGATCGTAATATTCCCCAGGCTGTCGCAATATTGAAAAGCCCCGTTCCCGATCAGGGAAATCGTATCCGGTATCCTTACGCTTCTCAGATTTCCGCAGTATGAAAAGGTCCCTTCATTGATGGCCGTAAGGTTGGCGGGAAGCACGATATCATGCAGATTTGTTCCGAGGAAGGCATAATCGCTGATCATGGTCACACTGTCCGGGATCGAAATTTCCGTGAGATTGTTACAGGAAGTGAACGCGCCCCATCCGAGCAGATACACTCCATCCGGGATGGTTACGGAAACAACCGACTGGTTGTTCGCAAAGGCGTTTGCCGCGATTTGGCTGACCCCGGCAGGGATCTCTACGTCCGACGCGTTTCCGGTATAGGAATACAATACATTATCGATGATCGTGAAATCGCCTCCGCCGGTATAATGCAGGCCTCTGAAATTATCAATTGCCCAGGAAGCCGCATAAGAGCCTTCACTCGCGCAGATCGTCGTACACAGGTGAAAAGCTTCATCCCCTATTTCGGATACGGAATCCGGGATGTTTATCGAGAAAAGAACATAATCATCCCAAAATGCCCGGTCGCCGATCGTGATCAATCCTTCCGGTAAAGTGACACTCCACAGACTATGGCATTCCGCAAAGGCATACTCACTGATGGCCGTCACGCCTGCCGGAATAATGACGCTTTGCAAATCATCGTTGCCCTGAAAGGCATGAGCTCCGATGGTTATTACACCATTGGGGATCACTACATCCGGAGCGTGCCCGGTATAGGCGAGAAGGGTGCCGAAGCTGTCGATGATGAACTCATCATCCTCGCTGAATATCACAATATTATCCAAAGATACATTTGGGCTGTACGAGAGAATATACCGCTGGCCATTTGTGATTTGAATATTTTCCCGTGAGGTGGATGATGTCACTTCCAGGTCTTTGGATATTCTTTTCATTCCGACATTCATCGTACCGTCATCGGTGGCGGTGATCACAACATAATAATTCCGGTCGTCGGAAAGGACCGCGAAATCATTATCTCCTTCCGCAAAAGCCAAAGTGGTTGAATCATCAAAATCTAATAATTCGTGGTTCTGAAAAACCGCGGCAGTATTGCCGTTTTGATCAATGATCTGTGTGTTCACAGGACATTCGATATCGATGACGATATTTTCGGTATCAAAACCCAGGGAATGCAGAGAAGCTGCTAAGGCTTCTTCTTCGGACATTTGTCCTCGATTTTTGATATCTTGTATTAGACGTCCTACGAAATTATCCATTTCATAATAAATATCACTCCATTTACATTTTTGATAGGAATGATTTTCGACAGCCTCCCAATATGTTTCCCAGCTGTGCGGATCGTGCTCAAAAAGTTTCGAATCATGCCAGTCTTTCCAGAATTTATTATATAGAAGCTTAAATTCAAATAAATATTTAAAAAAGGGAATATAATCCCCCTTGTTTAATACTTCTTTTCCTAAGTACACAAGCCGTATCCACATCAGATGATCCTTTTTATGGGAGTCATCTTCATTTGTTGTAAAGACATAATTATTTCCGTATTTACCCCATTTAGCACTGCACGGAACATAAGATACAACATCGTATTTATTCAAAATGTTGAAAATATTTGGATTTTCATTGGGATTTTTTGTTGAATTCGGGGTGGCAAAAGTATACGCGGTTCCCTTATTCGGCTCCAAACTGTTCATATAAAGATCCACCACCGCCGCTGCCCGGCTGTGCCCGGTGGCAAAGATCCTTTGAGATGAGGAAGGAATATCATTATCCGTGCAATATTCATTTACCCAGCCGCTGATTGAATTCGCCGCTATTTGGAAGGAATTATGTACCTCATTTCTCTCGCTGAGAATGTTCTTCCATGAATAGACATTGCCGTTCCCAACCCATTCCTGCCCCATGGTTCCCCGCACCGCAATAGCCATCTGATGGATGATAGTATTTCCCTCGATAATGTTTCTGACGCCCATCCCACAGGCGATGCCATCGGTTGCCAAAGAGCTGTAATTATTGGAATTTGAATATGTTTTTGCGCCTAAATAGCCAAGATTCCGCAGTGACTCCTTAACATAGTTTTCGTTATACGCGGCGAAGCTTAATGCCGCGCCCATCCTGACCAGGCGGTCATTAAAGGTACTCAACATAGACACTGAAAAATCTTCCGTCGGATTTAGTGAAATATCTACGCTGCCTTTCCCGCCGCCTGTAACACTCGGGTATACTTTCCCCTGATATGCAAATTCGGAAACAGGAATTTCCAGCGTCTCTTCCAGACAACCGCTTATTTTGAATTCCAGCGTGGAATTCTTGAGGTTTTCGCTGAGAAATGTCGGGTATATGGTTATAGAGCCGGGGCCATTGCTGCCGAAGGATCCGTTGTTGATAAAGATGTTCAGTGTGGTTACCACAGAGTTAAAATCGAAGCTGAATCCCTCCGGTAATTCAAGAGTGGCAGAACCGGTTATGGTTGAGTTTTCATTCGAGACGGCCATTTTATATTTAATATCACTGTAAACAGATCCGCTTTCCCCTCCTCCAAGTAGACTTCCAAATGAATAATAGAACCTTTTGATTTCCTGGTCATTCTCTGTAAAAATTTTCAAAATACGCTCTGATAAGTATGTATCTGCGATTTCTGTCCGTCCGCATATTTCTTCCGGAGAATACAATTTATGATCCTCTTTAGAATACCAATATGGTGCGAGTGAACCGGTCGAAGCCGGAATTGCATTTTGCCCAATATATGTCACACTGGAAGGGATCGTTATGCTGGTAAGACCACTGCATCCCCAAAATGCGCCATCTCCAATGTATGTAACTTCGGATGGGATCGTTATTTCATTTAGGCTTGAACATCCCCGAAAAGCATCTTCCGCAATAATAGTAACACTGGATGGGATCGTAATGCCGGAAAGATTTTCACATCCCCAAAATGCGTTTTCTGAAATAACCGTAATATTGGGAGGGAGCGTTATATCGGCGAGGCCAATGCATCCATTAAATGTGTTATCTTCAATACGCGTAACACTTGATGGGATTGTTATATTGGTGAGGCCAATGCATCCCTCAAATGCTCCTCCTCCAATTTTATTAACACTGGACGGGATCGTTATACTGGTGAGGCCAATGCATCCCTCAAATGCTCCTTCCGCAATAATATTAACACCGTACGGGATTGTTATACTGGTGAGATTTACACAACCATGAAATGAACCTTCTCCAACATACGTAACACTGGATGGGATTGTTATATTGGTAAGATTTGTACATCCATTAAAAGCTCCATTTCCAATAACCGTAACACTTGATGGGATCGTTACACTGGTAAGATTTACACATCCATCAAAGGCGTAATCTCCAATAAATAAAATACCGGTTGGGATCACGACATGGGTATCATTTCCGACATAACTTATTAAAGTGTCACCATCTTCACTTATGTCAAAAAAGGAACCGGAAGCATAAGAGAATGTTATCAACAGAAAAAAAAGAAATAACACTGAAAAAAAAGACCAACGCTTCATAAAAACTCCTGAATTTTCCTGCCAATTGTTTATCGGAACAACAGTCAAAGCGGCATGCAGTTCATAGCATGCTGATGCTCTGAAATAGCAGACAGATCGACGATTTTTCCTCGTTTTTCGATCATTTCCGAACGGTTATCAAAAACCTCTTATTTCCTGTTTTCTGTTTTCCCGCGACCGGCAGTCAGAAAGGGTTTCCAATAATATATTATATCACAGGTTTTCCACTATCACAAGTTTGTCTTCTGAACGTTTTTCCCGGGGCCGGTTCCCTTCGGCCCTGTTCAGAGCCTGCGGAAACCGGTCCTGAAAAGGCTGCGGAAATTCCCGGAAAGACCTTGGAAAAAGGGGCTGTAACGGAACTTCTCCGTTACAGCCCCTTTATTGTCTGTTCGTATGGGGTAAATTATCACTGTTGATCAATAAAACTGATCGTGCGAATCGGCTCCGTCCTGCTGCCAGCCAGTGACTAATAACCGGTGATTACTGACCACTTTATTTCACGATATTGATCAGCTTCTTCGGGACGATGATGACCTTCTTCGGGTCTTTGCCGTCCAGAGCGGCGATGACGGCGGTGCGGGCGAGGACGGTGGCCTTCGCTTCGTCGTCGCTGACGGAAGCGGGGAGGTCCACACGGTCGCGCAGTTTGCCGTTCACCTGAACGACATAAGTGACCACATCGTCTTTCGCGGCTGCTTCATCGGCTTCCGGCCAGGGCTGGACGTGGATGGAGTAGGGTTTGCCGAGCTGTTCCCAGATCTCTTCGGTGATGTGCGGGGCTACGGGAGCCATCAGGCGCAGGTAGATATCCGCGGCCTCATCCCATTCTTTGCTTCCCATGGCGCCGGCGGCTTTGGCTTTGCCGAGGTCGTTCAGCAGTTCCATCAGACCGGAGACGACGGTGTTGAACTGGAACGCTTCCATATCCCGGGTGACGGCCTTGATGGTCTGGTGCACCTTGCGGCGCATGGTGCGCAGGGTCTCGGCGTCCGCGCAGTTCATCTTTTCCGCATCTTCCATGAACATGGTCCAGACGCGGCGGACCCAGCGGGCGGAGCCTTCAATGCCCTTGGAGTCCCACGGCGCGCCCATTTCCCAGCGGGCAAAGAACATCAGGTAGGCGCGGACGGTATCGGCGCCGTAGCGGGCGACCAGCGCGTCCGGATCGACCACGTTGCCGCGGCTCTTGGACATTTTCTGCTGATCTTCCCCGAGGACCATACCCTGGTTGCGCAGCTTCAGCATCGGTTCGTCGCCTTTGGTGATGCCCAGATCGCGGCAGGCTTTATGGAAGAAGCGTGTGTAGATCAGGTGCATGGTGGCGTGTTCGATGCCGCCGGTATAGACGTCCACCGGCATCCAGTAGTCATATTCCTTCTTATCGAAGGGATAGGTGTCGAAATACGGGCTCAGATAGCCCAGATGGTACCAGCTGGAGCACATGAATGTGTCCATGGTGTCGGTATCGCGTTCCGCGTCCGCTCCGCAGACCGGGCACTTGACGTTCTTCCAGGTCGGGTGCAGCTTCAGCGGGCTTTCCCCTGTCGGCTTCCATTCCACATCATCCGGCAGCAGCACCGGCAGCTGGTCTTCCGGCACCGGGACAGCGCCGCAGTGCGGGCAGTGGATGATCGGGATCGGGGCGCCCCAATAACGCTGGCGGGAAACCAGCCAGTCACGCAGGCGGTAGGTGGTGGTCTTGTGTCCGATGCCCTTTTCTTCCAGCCATTCGCAGACTTTGACGAAGGCTTCATCGCCCGGGACGCCGGTCATGGGGCCGGAGTTGACGATGGTGCCGTGGGCAGCGGCGGCCTGGGTCATGGTGGCCCCGTCCGGCAGTTCTTCGCCGTCCGGGTGGACAACGACGATGACGTCCAGCCCGAATTTGCGGGCAAATTCGAAGTCACGCTGGTCATGGGCGGGGACTGCCATGATGGCGCCGGTCCCGTAACCCATCAGGACATAGTCGGAGATCCAGATCGGGATCTTTTTCTCATTGACCGGGTTGATGGCGTATTTTCCGCTGAAAACGCCGGTTTTTTCGCGATCCGCGCTGGAACGTTCAATTTCGGAAGAACGGGCGGCGTTATCGACATAGGCGGAAATTTCAGCGTTTTCGCCTTCCGCCAGGATCTCTTTCACCAGCGGATGTTCCGGCGCGATGACCATGAAGGTCACGCCCCAGAGCGTGTCCGGGCGGGTGGTGAAGACTTCCAGATCGCCGCCGTCTTCCAGTTTGAAATGGACGGATGCGCCTTCGGAGCGGCCGATCCAGTTGGTCTGCAGGGTGCGGACGCGTTCCGGCCAGTCGATGCCGTCAAAGTTCAGCAGTTCTTCCGCGTATTTGGTGATGCGGAAATACCACTGGTTCAGGTCTTTTTTGATCACCGGGGTGCCGCAGCGTTCGCAGTGGCGGTCATCGCCCCAGACCTGTTCGCGGGCCAGGGTGGTGTTGCAGGTCGGGCACCAGTCTACCGGGCTGAATTTCCGGTAAGCCAGATCGTTTTTGTAGAACTGCAGGAAGAACCACTGGGTCCAGCGGTAATATTCGGGTTTGGCGGAGATGATCTCACGGCGCCAATCAAACATCGCGCCCATGGATTTCAGCTGGCCGCGCATGTGGTCGATATTGGAGAAGGTCCAGGTGGCCGGATGGATGTTGTGCTTGATGGCGGCGTTTTCGGCAGGCAGGCCGAAGGCGTCGAAGCCCATCGGGAACACCACATTGTAGCCCTTCATGCGCATATAGCGGGCATGGGCGTCCGACGGTGTAATGGAATACCAGTGACCGATGTGGAGGTTGCCGGAGGGATAGGGAAGCATTGTCAGAGCATAGTGCTTCGGTTTATCATTTCTGATGTCAGATTCATACAGCTTGTCGTCAGCCCATCTTTTCTGCCATTTTTCTTCGATGGCTTTCGAATTATACACAGGGGTTTTCTTCTCTTCCATTTCCCCTCCTTCATAAATTTTTTGGTTTTCAGGTATCGGGTTTCAGTGTCTGACCTCGAAACTCTGCCCTGTAAACTGTTTCAAATTTGTATAAAAAAACCTCATTCATCAAGAATGAGGCTTTTCAGTGGACCTAGTGAGATTCGAA
>DAIMGK010000068.1:15881-22690 GCA_036723985.1 Flexilinea sp. | reverse complement strand
GACAGCAAGGATCGAATCCCTTGAGGACAGATCCATCTCAAAAGGTTCAACATCGTAACCGGCATTATTCATGATTCCGGCAATTGTTTCAGCGTTTTCAATTTTTTTATCGCCGAGAATAATCTTTTTCCCGAAACCGGTCCGCCGTGAGATCGCCATGCTGATCTGTCCGGCTCCGGTTACCAGCATTACATCCTTTTTCATCATTTAAAATCTCCGGATTAATTCTCAAATGTTTTTGCTACATTTTTCAGCAGATCTCTGATAGGCAGATGCTGCGGACAGACCTTTTCGCATTTTCCGCATCTGATGCAGTCGGAAGCCTTCCCATGACCGCCGCCGGTGATAACATTGCTGTAGTAATACCCCGTGTTCCAGTTATGGAATGCCTCATGGGCATTAAGAGAAGAAAAGATGTCCGGAATACGTATGCCCTTCGGACATTCATTTTCCTCTATACAGTATCGGCAGGAAGTACATGGGATCAGGTTCAGGTTTCTGAAAATATCGCAAACCCTATGGACTGCATTCATCTCCGTGTCGGAAAGGGGCTCATAATCTCTCATGGCACTGAGGTTATCCTCCATCTGTGCCCGGCTGCTCATGCCGGAAAGCACTACAGCGATGTTCGGAAAGCTCGCCGCGAAACGGATCGCGTAACTCGCGTTGGTTCCACCGTGCAGATCACGCAGAATTTTATCAGCATCAGCAGGCAGATTCACAAGACTGCCGCCTTTCACCGGCTCCATGACAATGACCGGTTTCCCATGTTTTTCACAGACTTCATATACCCAGCGGCTTTCCACGGACGCATCCTCATAATCCACATAATTGAACTGGATCTGGACAATCTCAATCTCAGGATGTTCGGTAAGGATCATATCCAATACTTCCGGCTTGTCATGAAATGAAATACCGAAATGCCGAATCAGCCCTTCCTGTTTGAATCCATACACAGTTTCGTAGGCTTTGCATCGCTTGTATTTCTCATAATTGTTCTTATCCTGTGCATGCATCAGATAGAAATCAAAATAATCCACTCCGCACCAGGTAAGCTGCTGCTCAAAGAAAGGACGGATATCCTCCTGTTTCCGGAAATACGGATCTGTGAGTTTATCTGTCAAAAGGAATTTGCTCCTGTCATATCTTTTCGCGACGCAGTCACGTATGGCTGTTTCAGCTTGACCGCCGATATAGCCATGCGCTGTATCGAAATAATTGAATCCCGTATCGATGAACGCATCCGCCATCCGGCTGAATTCGTCATAATCCACCCGGCCGTTTTTCATCGGCAGACGCATACAGCCAAATCCAAAATTTCCGTGTATTTCCGGAAAGAATTTATTATCTTTCATATTTCTGCCTCCAGTGCTGTTGCAGCCACTGTTTTTTCTTTAGTAAGTACCTGCTTCACTCAGCGTGATTTTCCAGTTCCCGTCAATTATTTTCATGGTGCATATCTGCTGAAGGTGCCAGTTGGACCGGCCGCCGCTGAATACAGCTGCCGATACATAGGATTGTCCGGTCAGTACAGCAGTATCGCCATGGATCTCCACCGGCATATTTTCATGTACGGCAGAGAAGTAATTCAGCGTCCCATTGAGGACGGAACGGATGAATTCCTCTTTGGATTGATGCATGCCGGTCATATGGATCAGCACAAAACGCTCGTCAAGAACTTCCCTCAGAATTGATTCGTTTTTCGTGATCATGCCGTCATACATCCGGGTATAGACGTCACGGATCCGGTCTTGTTCCATCATGCTCATCTCCGGCTTGTTATTTTTGAAATCCAAGCCCGTTCAGCCAGTTTGTGACGCTGCTGCTGACGGTCTCCTTATTAAACTGGGCATCATATCCGCGGACTGCCAAACCGGGCAGGATCGTCGAATCCGGGCATGCTTTCTGTAACTTTTTATCAAATCCGGAAAGTCCGCTTCCTTCATGTGTGGAGAAGGGAACCAGAGTTTTGCCGGAAAAGTCGTTGTTCTCAAACACTGTGTACATGATCATCGGCCAGTCGCCCCACCATACGGGAGCCCCGATAAAGATGGTATGATAATTTGCAAGATCCGGAAATTCATCGGCATATTCAGGTCTTGCCTTGGCGTTCTGTTCCTGTTTCGCAACATCTGTCAGTGCATCATAAGTCATGGGATAATGATCATCTGCGGGAAGCACCTCAAAAAGATCCGCGCCGGTTTGTTCGGCGATCATTTTTGCTGCGATAGCCGTATTACCTTCATCGATAACACCGACAGTGTATTGTTCTCCTGTTCTGGAAAAGTAAATGATCAGAATATCCGATGACGGAATATCTGCGTTATCAGCAAATACGATGCTGACGGAAATCAGCATCAGAAAAACGAGGCTCAAAACATTATATATTTTTTTCATAATTGCAGCACCTTATTTCAAATTCGCTTTTGTCCATTTTTCAACTGCACTTCGGGAATTGGCCGCATCCGCGCCGTGGATCGCAAGACCGGTTCCGACAACTGCTCCTTTACAGTATTTCTTCAAAGCCTGGGCGGATCCGGCAAGCCCGCTGCCTTCATGGGTCATGACCGGGAAGACTTTCTTCCCGCTGAAATCCAGCTTTTCAAGCTGGGAGAATATGGCATAAGGATAAGTTCCCCACCAGCAGGGGCCGGCAACAACGATGTTGTCGTACTGATCGACCGAATCCAGATACTGCTTCAATTCCGGTCTGGCATTTTCCCTCATATCGACTTTTGCTTCCTCTGTGCAGGTCATATAATCTTCACTGTAAGACCTGACGGTGTCCACTTCGAAAAGGTCAGCACCGACAGCGTTCGCGATATATTCAGCAACGATTTCGGTATTGCCTTTTTTCAGATTCCGGATGTTTCCGTTTACATAGTTATTCCCTTTGCGTGAATAGTAGATCACAAGATTTTTGGACATTGCTGTTTCCTCCGTTTAGCTTTTATGATTAAAGTATAAGTTTTCAAGACTAATGAATCAATATGAAATTCGATCATTATCTATTAGTTATGCTTATAAATAATTAAAATCTGGTATCATTAGCAGAAATACGGAGATATACGGAATGTTATTGAAACAAATCGAATACTATCTGGCTGTTGTGGATTGCGGCAGTTTTTCCGAGGCGGCTGAAAAATGTTTTATATCGCAGTCAGCAGTGTCGCAGCAGATCAAAGCACTGGAAAAAGAACTCGGCGTTGAGCTTTTAGAAAGGCACAACCGGACTTTTACATTGACTGAGTCCGGAAAAGTTTTTTATCGAAAGTGTACGGTTCTGCTCAATGACCTGAAAACGATTGTTCGTGAAACACAAATTACGGAAAGAGGAGCCAGAACGATCTTTCGTGTGGGTTACCTGAAATGCTACGGCGGTTATGAGTTTCAAAACGCTGTTTCTGAATTTTCAGAAATACATCCTGAGATCGATTTGGACATCGTCAACGGCAATCATGAGGACCTTTATGAAGCGCTTCGGGATGACCGCGTTGATCTGGTGCTGAATGATCAGCGCAGAGCCTTTTCCGAGGAATACGTGAATTTTGAACTGATCAACACCAGCTGTTTTATTGAGATCTCATCCCGGAATCCGCTGGCCAGACTGGATTCCATTGATGCAAAAGACCTTAAAAACCTGACATGCATCCTTGTCGCAGGAAAAAATCAGCAGACCAATGAAGAAACCTATTACCGGGATATTGTGGGTTTCAAGGGAAATTATGCTTTTACTGAATCTCTGCAGGATGCCCGGCTCATGGTCGTATCACAAAAAGGCTTTCTGCCGATTGAAGGAATCCGTAATGATTCTTATTATGACAGTTCGATCACAAGGATTCCTTTGCTCAGGAAAAAGGCTCCGGTAACAAGAAAGTACTGCGCCTTCTGGAAATATGGCCGGTCTGAGTCTTACATCCGGGAATTTGCTGATGTGCTGAAAAAACAATTTGAATAATATCACAGAGAACATAGACAAATTTGAATTTGTTTATCAGGTCAGTTAATCAAACAGTGTCGGAAGCGCCGGATCAGCAAATGACCTGAAACACATAAGGATCTGTTCCTTTGTCACCTTTTCCAGAGCAAGGTTTTCGGGAAGATCGTCAGATGAGAACCATCCTGTCTCTATTGTTTCCAGATTTTCAGTAAAACTTCCACCTACTAACCGACATTGAATAAAAATCTTTACAACGCCATACGCATAATTCAGAACATTATGTTTCCGCCAATCCTGAACAGCTATGATCTTTTCCGCTTCCACATCAAGTCCGGTTTCCTCCCTAACTTCCTTTATGGCATTTGACGCTGCAGATTGATCAACATCACACCATCCGCCTGGAAGCGACCATGTCCCATTATTTTCATGGACCAGCAATATTTTCCCATCAGTGAAAACAGCTGCTCTTGTATCGATTTTAGGCGTTTGATAACCGCTTTCATTGCAGAAGAGATTCTTTACCCTTTCAACAGATATATCCGTTTTCAAGGCGATCATTTCGGCAGCAATTTCCCGTAAAGCTTCATAGCGTTCTCTGTCATACTTATCTTTACCATATTGAAGTCCTGCCTGAGCGATACTCTGTATACGAATGGCAAAATCTATCCACTTATCATTCATAATTTATCATGATTCCTTGATTTGATCACATCGACAAATACCGATTTGCTGAGAATAATTATAACCGGCCGGGTTCATAAAGACAGCTTGCAAACGGTCATAATCAACCTGACAGGCAGCAAAAACACAGGTTTTGGGATCCTGTATGTTTCAGGATCAATAATGGGCTTTCCGTTTTCAATATCCATAGGAGTCCGGAAGCTCAAGCGTTAGTGGAAGGCCGTGATCAAGGCGCATCCTGTGGTGCGTATTCGTATAGCAATTTGAATGATATTGGTGATCATTACATTGATTTGCCCCCATTTTGGTGCAATAAGGGTGTGCCGTTGATTTATATCAATATGCCTTTTAAATTTTACCGGAGAAGAAGCGCCGATTTTCAAAAAAAATGGTATATTATTATAAGAACACATTGGATTTCGATAACAGGCAGTTTTTTTATCGCAGATGTGATTGCAGTTTCCAGGACTGAAACGGACAGTGCCGGAGCAGGGTTCAGGCTTTATTGCCGGACTGATGAGGGCATCAGCACTGCTGTTCAGGATCCGGAAAGGCAAAGCCGGTGTGTAAGAGAAGAGGGGAGTAATAAACATGAGTATCGAGGAAAAAGGCGACAACGCCATGAACGGGGTGGAGGATAAGATGGAAGCCGAGTGGGATGCCGTGATGGATTCTTCAATAGAAGACGCAGCAGAAGCCGATGCGGAAGCTGAAGCCATGATGGAAGCCGGGACAGAAGCTGAAGCCATGATGGAAGCCGATGAAGAGGCTGAAGCTGCAATGGAAACCGAAACGGAGGCTGAAGCTATGATGGAAGCCGTTGCGGAGGATGAAACAGACGCTGAGCCGGATCCGGTGATGGAAGCCATGATACAGGCTGCGATGAAATCAGCACGGAAATCCGCAAAGATTGCCGGGTTGGAAAAGATGATAATGGCCGCAGCAGACGACGGGTTGGAAGAGATGATGGCAGCAGCAGACGACGGGATGAAAGCAGAAGCTGAAGCCTCGATAAAAGCCTTTATGGAAGCCGCACAGGAAGCCGCCGAAGCAGCTGCGATGAAAGTCTCGAAAAAAGCTCAAAAGAAGGCTGAGAAAGCATTATTGATGAAAGCCGGGAAAAAAGCAGCAAAGAAAGCCGAAAGAAAAGCTGCAAAGGCAGCCGCAAAGAAAGCGGCGGCGGAAGAAATCACGGGACCATCGGATAAGTCTGCAAAGGAAACTGCAGAGGCTGCCGTGCGTGAGGTCGTAGCGGAAGCCAGACAGAAAGCCGGGAAAAAAGCTGAAGAGAAAGCCGCGAAGGAAGAAGCAAAGCGGGATCCGGTAAAAGCGGAGATCAAAGCGATGCGCACGCGTCTGGCCGCTCTGCAGCAGACGGTAAAGGAGCAGGGCCTTCCGATCATTGTTCTGGTAGAAGGCTGGGCTGCCGCAGGCAAGGGCAGCCTCATTAACGACCTGATCCAGGAGATCGATCCGCGCAACTACAATGTGGTTTCCCCGGTAATTCTCCCTGAGACGGAAGTGCGCTATCCCTTCCTGTACACCTATGCCAAAGCCATCCCGGAAAACGGCAAGATCATGTTTTACGATTCCGGCTGGATGGAGAACTGCGTCCGCAAGGTCCTGCACCGTGAGATCACAATGGATGATTACAAAAATCGTCTGCGCTCTGTTACGGAGTTTGAGCGGCAGCTTCGGGACGGCGGCTATCTGGTCCTGAAGCTTTTCCTGGACATCAGTGAATCAGAGCAGCATGACCGCATCTTCGCCCTGCGTGAGAATTTCTCAACTGAATGGCGTGTGAGCCCCGAAGACATGTGGCAGTATAAAGAACATAAGGCCTTCGAACGTACCTACAAGGCGTTCATGGAAAAGACCAACGATCCCATCCCCTGGCATGTATTGGATGGCAGCAAACGCAAAGAGGCAACCCGGGACGCGCTGAAACTGCTCCTCGGACTGATCGACAAGGCATTGACAAAAGGCCGCTATGTCGGCAAGCCCTTCAAAGAAAAATTCCCGCTTCTTGACATGCCGAAGCTCAGGGATGTGGATCTTTCCCCCGCTCTCACGGACGAGGAATATGAGAAGCAGCTCAAGAAGCTGCAAAAACGTTTGGGTGAGCTGCACAATGTGATCTACCGCAAGAAGATCCCGGTCATCCTCTGCTATGAAGGCTGGGACGCTG
>DAIMGK010000068.1:0-15871 GCA_036723985.1 Flexilinea sp. | reverse complement strand
CATCGCCCGGCCGCTGGATCCCCGCGGCTGTGATGTGATGCCCATCGCCTCTCCGGAACCTCATGAGAAGAACCGCCAATACCTCTGGCGCTTCTGGACACGGCTTCCCCGCAGCGGCCATGTCTGCATCTTTGACCGCACCTGGTATGGCCGTGTGATGGTGGAGCGGCTGGAGGGATTCTGCTCCGAAGATGACTGGAAACGGGCCTACAATGAGATCAACGAGTTTGAACGCCAGCTGACCGACTGGGGCGCCGTAGTGATCAAGTTCTGGATCCATATCGACCAGGATACACAGCTCCAGCGCTTCAACGACCGGCAGAATACCCCGGAGAAGGCCTGGAAACTGACCGAAGAGGATTGGCGCAACCGGGAGAAATGGCCTCAATACGAGGAGGCTATTGATGAAATGCTGGAAAAGACCAGCACAAAAAATGCCCCCTGGGTCATCATTGAATCCAACGACAAGAAATATGCCCGCATCAAAGCGCTGCGCATCGTGATCGACGCGCTGGAAAAGGCATGTGCCAAACGGCTTTCATAAGGTGATTTGCCGCACATGCGGGTGAAGTCTGATAAAGAGCCTCGGTTTATAACGGACATCTGTCTGCTGCTCCGGCAATAAGCGGGGTGCCGGGGCCGGCCCGATCGGCCCCGGCTGAAGAAAACGGGCGCGGCCTGCGCCCTTCGCAAACACACGAGCGATCATGCCGCGCCATGCGAAGCACTCACTGTCGGCTGCAAAATGACACGAATTAAAATGAGCTCTTATAGGAGAGATGCTGTAAGGGAGTAATTCACAAACTATGGATCATAAGGAAAAAAAAGGCGCTGCTGAAAAGGCAGCGCCTCTCAAAAATTCAGCGAATGAAAAGGAAACTGCCTCCGCGAAAAAACAGTCTGCGGAAAAAAAGCCTGTCCTGACGGAAAAGCAGATCGAGGCCGAGAGCAGGAACGCGGCGGACAGTATTTTCATCAACCGCGAAATGAGCTGGATGGCATTTAACGAGCGTGTACTGATGGAAGCAGCAGATCGGAAGGTCCCTCTGCTGGAAAGATTAAAATTCCTGATGATCTACCGGTCCAATCTGACGGAATTCTATCGGGTGCGCATAGGCATACTGATGCATCGTGTTATGCTGACGCCGGATAAGCGGGATCCCCTCACCGGTGTGCTGCCGGAATGGACGATCCGGGAGGTGCTGCGCGTCACACGCGAACAACAGGCTGCGGCGGAGAGTATCTGGAAAGAGATAGTAAAAGAACTGGCTGACAACGGTGTGGAGGTACTGGATTTTAAGAAGATCAGCAAAGTGGATGAGCTGATGAGCAAAAAGCTGTTTGGGGATATCAAGGGTTCGCTCTCTCCGAATATCATCGACTCAAACCATCCTTTTCCCTTCCTGTGGTCAGGGGAGTCCAGCGTGATCGCCTTTCTTGGACGGGAAGAGTCGGAAAAAATGGCTGTGATCCCCCTGCACCGGGTCCCTGCCTACCTGAACTTTGAGATCAACGGCTGCCAGAAGATCGTTATCACAGCCCAGCTGATACGTCACTTTCTGCCGCTGCTTCTGAAGAAGGAGACCATACGGCAGTCCGCTATCGTGGAAGTCACCCGCAACGCGGATGTGTTTCTCGAGGATGTGGCCGAACGGGCGAACGAGGATCTGCGGCTCAAGGTATCCACCATGATCACCAAGCGCAAGCGGGAAATGCCTGTGCGGGTGTGCGTCTTCGGCAAGCTCTCAAACGCAAACCGCGCCCTGCTCATCAAGAAGCTTCGGGTGCTGGAGGACAATGTCTTTAGCCAGAGCATTCCCTTTGACCTCTCCTTCCGCTCCTGCATCGATGAACACGAAAACTTTAAATATCAGGAACGCCGCCCCTCCCGGGATATCGGTTTGAAGAAGGGTGAGTATTTTTCCTATATCGAAAAACACGATCTTCTGCTGAGCTTTCCGTTCAAAAGCATGGTGCCTTTTGTGGATCTCATCTATGAAGCGGCAGACGATCCGGAAGTCCTCTCCATCAAGATCACGCTCTATCGATTGTCAGTCAGCAGCAAGGTCGCCGCGGCACTGGCCTATGCTGCCGATAAGGGCAAAGACGTGCTGTGCCTGCTCGAGCTGCGCGCACGCTTTGACGAGCAGAACAACATCGACTATTCCGAAATGCTGGAGGATGCGGGCTGCCGCGTGATCTATGGGCTGCCGGGTTATAAAGTCCATTCCAAGCTCTGCGTCATCACACGCCGGCATGAGGGCGGCATCAGTTACATTACCCAGGTAGGGACCGGAAACTATAACGAGGTCACGAGCGAACAGTACACCGATCTTTCCCTGATCACAGCCAGAGAAGCCGTGGGGCTTGATGCCGAGGCTGCTTTCGCTGCCATGAGCGGCGGGGAACTCCCGCCGGCAGGACATTCCCTCTGGTTTGCTCCGCTGAGCTTCAAATCCCGTTTGATCGAATTTCTCGACCGGGAGATGGCAAAGGGCCCGGCCGGACGCATCGCCATCAAGTGCAACGCGATGAATAACGTTGAGGTCATGGAAAAACTGATCGAATGCTCCCGCGCGGGTGTGAAGATCGAGCTCTTTATCCGGGGCATCTGCTGTCTGCGGCCGGGCGTGAAAGACCGGACCGAAAACATCACCATCAGCGGCATCGTGGATCGCTGGCTGGAGCACTCGCGCGTTTACAGTTTCGGCGAGGGAGAGGATCAGCGTATCTTCATCGGCTCGGGTGACCTGCTGAACCGCAATCTGGAGCGGCGTGTGGAAGCCTTGATCGAGGTCGTGACGCCCGATACCCGTGAACAGATCAACGCGCTGCTTGATGCGCTCAGAAATGACCGGGAGAAATCCCGTATCATGAAGTCCGACGGCAGCTACGTTCGCGAAAAGTGCGTAAAAGGGACCGGCTCTCAGGAAGCCCTGTACCAGTATTTCTCATCCCTCAAAGTGAAGCCGGATGATGCACCCGCAGAACCGGCCGGACGGAAAAACGGGACGCCCAGATCCGGACGCAGAAGCACCGGGATCCGGGCAGCGGCAGACCGGGATAAACCGCATGAAGAAAGCATCAGCCAAAACACACCGGCTGGCACAGAGGCATAATGGAATTCAGGAAAGACGGGTCCTTTTGTGGGCCCGTCTTCTTTTTGCCTATGACCCGCTGCCTCTTCAGTGAAGGTTTATTGTATCCATCGCTTGATGGTGGTTTGGAATTTTTCCGTGAATTCAGGCTCAGCTGCTGACCCAGCTCTCCGATCGTCTCCTGCAATTCAGTTATCGTTCCATTGAGCGTGCTGACCGGAGTGTTATGTCTGTTTTATCCGCAGGCAACAGTCTTTTTTTAAGGTTCAGTTTTTTCGGATTTTCCGGTGCCTGAATGGCTGCAGATGGTATAATTGAAGAAATAATGTTTAGCGTCAGAACACAATAGTTTTAAATCGATTTTTGGTTTTCCAGCGGGAAAATGATGGAAACGGTGACCGCCGCGAAAGCGTGTGAGCCTTTAAAAAACCTGATCCCAAATAAGCGGGGGCGGAAATCAGGTGCGGGGCGAAGCCCGGGAGCCGGATCATAATTCAGCGCAGCGGTTCCTTGCGGCTCCCGCTTTTGCAAACACGCATATATCCGCTCCCGCACCCTGCGAAGCACAATGTCCCGCATACAGCAGGCTATTGCAAACTGAGCTTTTATCGCAGAGAAGCTTTGAACGAAAAACTGCAGAACGAATGGTTTCATGAGATCCGCAGTATATTAGGAAGGAAATAAGAAAATGAGTACCTGCCGCAGCCATAAATTATCCCGGCAAACACTGACATGAATTCTGTGTTTGCTGCTGATGCTCCTTATGTTTGCCTCCGCTTCCGCACAGCAGATCACAGGCATTGATCTGGGCATCCATGACCTCATCCTCGAAGTCGGTGAAAGCTATACCTTCGAGGTAACGTACGAACCGGAAGATCCTCCGTTTAATACCCTCTTCTGGTTTGTGACGGACGATTCCGTAATTGCGGTCGATGGTCCGCGATTCACCTTGGAAGCGCTGAGACCCGGTGAAGCGGACATTTTTGCGGAAAGTTTCGACAGGTTTTCCTATGACGTCTGCCATGTCACAGTCAGCGGGAGCCTGCCGAAGGATGCTGCCGAAAGGAAAAGCGGCATTTCCTTTATTACGCTTTCTGAGCAGGATCGCGCGAAGATCACCTCTTACAGTCTAAATAATTTTCTTGAATTTCTGGATAGTGTGGATCTCTCTGAAGAGTCGTTTGCTAAAGCCGGAGAGCGGGTCTTTAGTGTGACGGCGGATGTGATCCCCGGTTCGGAAGAAGAAGAAAGCCTGCGTGCACAGGCGTTGGGAATTATCGCATCAGGGTTAACACACCTGAATCTTGTCACACTGAATGGAACTTTTGAACAGATCCTGTCTTTCGTTGAAACTAATGAGAATTTGAAAGAAGTTTTTGAAGTAGCTCCTTTTGACTTGATCGAACCGGTTTCTGATTTCAGCGGACAAAAGGCAATCACACTGGAAGGATGCACGGAGGATTTGACGTCGGTCAGTGCTGCGCATAACTGTGGTTTCACCGGGAATGGCACAACGATAGCAATTATTGATACCAGTATGGTCAGCAGTCATCCGGAATACGAAGGAAGGGTAATAGCGGAAAAGTGTTTCAGTGGTAATGGGACGGATTATCTTTGTAAAGATCCTGATTTTTCTGCTGAAATTGATATGAGCAAGGTCAAAAATGGAAGCTCAAGCTGGGACCATGGTGCCTTTGTGACGGGAATTGACGCGGGAAAGGGTGGAATTGCGCCTGATGCGAAAATTGTCTTTGCTGCCACAGCAAGTGAGTATGAATGGCAATGCACCGCTGATGAAAGGTCGAGATATCCCTGCAGGGGAGAGAATGACAGATGCTGAAGATTGACCATGTACGCTAATGATACATTCAGAGCGATCGATTTCGTTGTTGAGCAGGATTCATCAACAGAAATTGTCGCGGTAAACTTCAGTCTTGGCCATGGTGCGGGCGGAAATATGTCATTTACTTCTGTATGTGATAATTACAATTCCGGAGAGGCCATATGGAATAAAGAACTCAGAAAATTGGTCGAAGCAAAGATCATACCGGTTGCGGCAACCGGGAATAGTGCCAATCAGCGGGACTATAATGGCGGGATCCAATCACCGGCCTGTCAATCAAGTGTTTTTTCTGTAGGCGCGCTTGAAGATAATTCTTCTCCGACCTTAGCGGTTTTTTCAAATCACAATTTTCTTGTCGATATTACCGCACCGGGAACAAACATAAATTCATCTGTTTTCCCGACAGCTTCAGACCCTGCAAAGATGAGGAAAGCATCAGGAACGTCCGCGGCTGCACCCATGGTCACCGGCGCGTTTGCTATACTCCGTCAGGTTTATCCGGATGTATCACCGGATGATCTGAAGCTCCTCCTCGTTTCTATGTCCGCGAAAACCGTTTCAACCAGGCAGGGATCTTCCGAATCTGTCGCAGTCAAACCGGTCCTTGATTTTTCCGGTATGCCGGCGTGCGGTCCTGTACCGCCAACACCTCTCTCATGGTACGTATTCCCGGATCTTATGCCGGAACTGCCGCGCACCGGTTTCTCCGCGAAGGCTGAAACAGCCCTGCGTCAGCAGCCTCTGAGTGTCCGCTATGGCCAAACCGGTCTGACAGTCATGATCCCGGTACTTTCTGTCGAAAGCGATGTGCTTACCGTTCCCTTCACGGAAAATGAATATCCGGTGGAATGGCTGGGCAGTTCCGTCGGAATGCTGGAAGGCTCCGCCGAACCGGGCAAAGGTGTGATGGTTTTTACCGGACACAATCACCTTAACAATACGGAGTTTGGTCCCTTTGCGGCGCTCGGCAGTCTGAACAGCGGCGACAGGATCATACTGCGGGACGGCAGCGGCAGCCTGTACACATATACCGTTTTCTCAAACGAACCGGTCAAAGCGGACGATATCGCCGGATTTGAAAAGCTGGCGAATCAGAAAGCGAATTCCGTTACACTGCTGACCTGCGAAGAGGAACAACAGCAGGGCGGATATGCGTATCGCCGTGTTATCTCCGCGGGCTTTGACGGTACGATGAAGTAAAAGCAGGGATCCGCGCTGTTACGGATAAAATTTCTGCGGTAACCCGGATGTGTGATCGTCCGGGTTACCTTTTCCCTCAAACGAATTGTCCGCTGTACCGTGGATCACAATTTCTTCAGTTTTTTCGACTGTATGGAAAATCGATCCTTATTTCATTATTTATGATCTCTCTTCAACAAATTGCACTTTGACGCCGGCAGGATCTGATACAAAGAAAAACCGGACTGCGGGAGCAGGACTGGATATCTGACTTACGGCCAATCCTTTCGTTTGCAGTTTGTCCCGGAGTTTCCCGGCATCCTCCGTATGAAAACCTATCGAAAGACAATCGCTGCCGCTGCTTATGGCTTCTTCATTTTCAATGATCTCAATTCTGGCGTCATTTTCATGATCTGCCAGAAAGACGATGTTTGATCCTTTTTCCCGAAGATCCCGTACAATTTTCAGACCGGCGATTTCCTGATAAAAAGCGATTTCCTCAGGAAAATATTTCGTCCGGATCGTTATATGTCCCATTTTCATGATTGCACCTCATTTTATTGTCTCTCACAAACGTGAATTTGATGATCTGCCGTTTACGCATATTATTTGAATCATTTGCGATCCATCACATTCATTATCCGCATGTAATAACAGCCGGTCATTGGAAATAATATCTCTTTTTTTCTCCATTATATATCCCGATAACTTCTAAATCGGTTTTTTTACATAAAATCGGGCTTTCGCTAAATCATTTTGTGCGGCAGGCTCCTTATTCCTGAATAAAAAACCTCCGCGAGGGAGGTTGTTACTGTCAAAAGAAATTGAATGATGAGACTTTATTTTGCTTTCCTTCGCCGGTATTGCCGGGATCAGGCATTAGGGGCATTTGCTGACCGATACGCTCGGCAAATGCCCCCCGGCACAAAACAAAGTAAGCGGATCTTGCAGGGACCCGTCCGGTTAGAATGTCTCTTTTACGATTTTATCCGCCTCATATAACACGTGATATTCATCCAGAAGCTCAATGATCCGATTCGCGATCTCAACATAATCTTCCGTGTTCAGGTTTGCCAAAGAAATTCTGACAAAGCCGGACGGCGTATTAAAACCGGGACCATACATCAGGACAACACCCTTTTTCTGAGCAAGATCATCCAGAAGTTCGATTTCCGATATGATAGAATTTTTACATGTCAATATTGTTTTATATATAGGAGAGATATATGGATCGGAAATTGATATCCCTTTTGTTGGCCGCGCTGTTATGCGCTCTGTTTGTGATGCTGATCCCGGCTGCAGCTGATGACGGCGAGATCCTCGACGGGCGCTGGCTGTGCTCAGACGTTCAGGGTTTTGTGACGGAAGACACCCCGGCCGAATTAAAGGACGATTTCGCCCTGTATGTCAATAAGCCGTGGATCCTTCAGGCCGAGATCCCCGCAATAACTTCGTCTATAACTCCGCTCGTTGACAATATGCTGCTTGTAAAGGATCAGCAGGTTGCCCTGATGAAGGATGATTCGCTCACAGGGCATGACGCGGATCTGGTCCACAGATTCTACAAACTGATGACAGACTGGGACACACGCAATGCCCTTGGAACACAACCGGTGATGCTTTACATAGACGCCATTAATGCTGTCGACAGCCTGGATTCGCTCACCGAATTACTATATTCAAAGTACAACCTGCTGCGCCTCCTGCCGATCACCGTCAATGTGGATCCCGATCCGACCGATCCGGATATCTATGTCGCGGAGATCGATCATCAGATGCTGATGCTGGGCCCCGCTTCGGAATATACCGAGCGGACAGACTACGGTGATGAGTTATATCAGGAAACCCATCAGATCGCCATGTATATGCTGCAGGCCACAGGTTACAGCGCGGAAGAAGCTGAGACGATCTATGATAATGCCATCGCCTATGAGACGAAACTTGCGGCCCGCATTCCCGCTCCTTTGACACGCTCCGATCCCCGCTACTATGAAAGCAAAATCAATTATTTCACTCCTGAGGAACTGACAGCGCTGGCAGGGGATTTCCCGATCACGGATATGCTTGCCTCCATCGGGATGGCCGGCGCGAAGCGCTACAATGTTGTGCAGCCCGATTATATCGCGGGAATTCAGGAAGTTTTTACGGAAGAAAATGTACCTCTCATCAAAGACTGGCTGATCGTAAACACCCTGTCCAATGTGACACGTTTTCTGAATAAGAAGACGATAGACGGCACCGCTGAGATTTATGGGAACACCGATATCAAGATCAGTGAGGATCTTTCTGTCCTTACGGACCTTGAGGATCTGCTGCCTGTGCCGCTGGACAACCTCTACATCCGGAAGTACTGCACGGAAAAGATGCGGCAGGATGTTCTTGCCATCGTCAATGATGTCATTCCATACTACCGCACCATGCTGGAATCCATCGACTGGCTGAGCGAAGAGACCCGCAAAGCAGCGATCGAAAAGCTGGACGCCATCGACGTGAAAGCGGTCTATCCGGACGGAACGGAAGACTGGTCCGGGCTGGATTTCGCGGGACCGGAAGAGGACGGCAGCCTGCTGGAAGCCTATGCCGCCATCACCGACTTCCGACTTTCCCTGAAGGCGGCGAGGATCGATACACCTGTGGATAAAAAAGCCTGGAATCAGACGCTGAATCCCGCTTCCTCGGTTGGCGCCATGTACACTCCGGATAACAACTCCATCAATATCTTTGCCGGTATCCTGAACGGCGAATTCTACAATGAAGGGATGAGCTATGAACAGATGCTCGGCGGCATCGGTTTCACCATCGGGCATGAGATCTCCCACGCTTTTGACACGAACGGTTCGCAGTACGACAAGGACGGCGCTGTTTCCGACTGGTGGACGGATGAGGATACCGCGGCTTACCGCGCACGTGTGGATAAGCTCGCTGCCTGGTATGACGGCTTTATTCCCTTTGAAGGAGCGGAATATCACGGTGAAGATGTGCAGACCGAAGTCTGTTCGGATATGGCATCCATGAAGTGCATGCTCGCCATCGCCGCAGGAAAGGAAGACTTCGACTATGATGCTTTCTTCCGGCAGTTCGCAGCGAACTGGCGTGATCAGTCCACGCTCGCTTCCCTGGAAAGCAAGATCCGGTTCGACAGTCATCCGATGCACTATATGCGCATCAATGCTACCCTTGCCCAGTTCGATGAATTTCTGAACTTCTACGGCATCACGGAAGGCGACGGCATGTACATCGCCCCCGAAGACCGCGTGGCCATCTGGTAAACCGGACCGGTTACCCTTAAATATATAAAAATGCCCGCCGTCAAAGTCGCGGCGGGTATTTTCTTTGTGTAAGTTCTGATTTACGACAGAAAAGCCAGGATCAGCGTTCTCCCCGGAACCATGCTTCCGCATCCTGACAGTATTGAGCCAGACAGTCATCGATCAGATAGAACATATGCCCCGCCGGATAGTAGGTAAAGGATACGTTACCTTTCAAATCTTAATTCTCAAAAAACATGGCTGTAAATCCATTCCGACCTGAAAAAGGGTGTCGCCGCATCATAATAACCGCAAATGTCCCATATTTTCAGGAATTTTTTCCGGGAAAGGATGTCATGGATCACATCTTCCTGAGCCAGATAAGTGTTGTATGTCCTGAATTGCCATTGATCACCAACATCCCACGAAAAACCGTAATACGGCCGGTCTGTCTTATATCCAAGCGTACGGGAAACATAGTCCAGATAGGCTGAGATATAAGCTTTATCGCTCCTATCCTCTAATCAAGCTCCACATTTGAAGAAAAATGACTTTCCTGCATTGCTCTCAAGCTCTCGGGATTTCCGAGTGTAGGTGCATCCGGATCAAGATCACAAATTATTTCTTTATAATCCTGATTCGAAAGGCTGCAAATGAAGTCAAGGTAAAACTTAGCCCGGGATGTTCCCATTTTTTTCGTTACAGTAATAGAAAATTGAAACACGGTCATTTAATGAATAAAATTCAGGGCTTCTTTTCAAACTCAAGTATAATAATAAGAAAGAATTCCCATCGGGCACGCAGGCTGCTGAAAACTATGTCAATGACGCAGGGCAGTATTATGGTTTCGCCATGCTGTGCACATCATATAAAGGTAATTAGTAAGGAAGTTACCGGGATTATGAGTAATGAAACAAAAAACAGTAATGTAAAAATAAAACCAGCGGGATTGCGCGTCGTTCAAAACCAGAAAGCATGGAAATTCATCCGTGAAGCAAACAGTGATTTGCGTCAGCTGAATCATATCGCCATCGAAGATGGTACAAAAAAATACAGTTACGGGGTAATGTTCAGAAATTGGGACCGCTACGCTTCCGTTTTTTCTGCTCTCGGAATGACCGGAGAAAAGAAGGCACGCGTCGGAATGATGGGTTCCATGTCCGCGGAAGCGATTTTCGTCTTTTATGCCCTGAACATGGTTGGAGCGGAAATATCGATCGTGCCGTCATACAGCGTCTTCCGTCCGGAACGTGTCAAACAGACGATCCGTGAAGAAAAACTTACTGATTTCATTCTCACCGATGATTTTGCACAGCCGAATCTGATAAAGGATCTGCATGACCGGAAAAAAGAGCTGGGACTGCGCAATGTGATCCTGGTGCATGTTCCAATAAAAGGTGATACGATAAATCCCGAAATTACAGCAATCCAGGAAATAAAATGGTTATTTCTCAAGTCCCATTTTTCCCCTATTGCCATGGAAAACCTGCTTGCGGCACATGAAAATGATCCTGTCAATTATGCATTGGAAGAAAGTCATGACAGTGCCTTTATTCTCCACACCTCCGGCACTACCGGCGGAACGGGGAAACCGGTCGTACTTTCCGACAAGGCTTTCAATGCAGTACCACTGAGTTTTTCGAAACTCATGAAATTTGAAGCCATCACCAGAGACCCTGTTATTGGGCTGGGTGTTGATTTGAGCAATGCATATGGTATCATTGACCAGGTTCATTTGCCGCTTGCCTTTGGCGGTACGATCGCTGTGGCTCCTGCCGGTGTGCTCAACCCGAATTTTCATAAAGCGATCCCAGAATTCAAAATGACGGTAGTGTTTGCTGTCAGTGCTTTATATGAACGCTGGCTCAAAATGCCGGAAAATACCCGGTTTGATTTTTCCAGCCTGAAGTGCGTGGTAACGGGCGGAACAGCGGTCAGTGCCAAAGATAAAAAGCGTTACTGTGAATTTTTGAAAACTCACGGGGCAGAGGATTTTATTTTCGTCAACGGATACGGCATTTCCGAGGTAGGTGGAGCTGCCTGCCTTTCCACAGCGGATCCGGAGGATGAATCTATCGGTTATTTACTGCCCGGCTTTGATTTCCGATTGTATGACGAAGACAAGGGAAAATATCTTTCCCTCAAAGATGCCCCCTGCGAAGGCATGCTGTACCTGACATCTCCTTCCTGTGCCAACCCGATGATGGACGGGAAGGAAATTCTCGAAATCACCATGCTGAACCGCAAGCCTTTTGTCTGCACCAATGATATTGTCCGTGTGGAAGCGGATGGGAAAATTACTTTTCTCGGCCGGGGCAACCGCTATTTTATCAACGATAGCAACCGGAAATTCGAAGCAGGACGTCTGGAAACAGAAATCGCCCGTCAAAACGGTATCGAAAGCTGTTGTGTAGTTCCGGTCTATATCAAAACGATCCATGACAACATTCCCATGCTTTGCGTGAAAACACTGCCGGATGATAAACCCGATCTGTGTATTGTCAAAGATGTACTCTGTAAGGTGTTTGTGACTGACAAAGCCCTTTCCGCAGAAAATCTTCCGCTTCGCGTCATGATCGTCGATGATATGCCGCGTAATGCAAACGGCAAAATCGATCTCTTCCGCATCGGGAAAGGTGAAATCAGCGGTGATGTTTATGATCTGAAAGCGCTGCGGATCGGAGAACTTTTTATTGATATCAAGCTTTCACCGACAGAAGAAAAACAGCCGGATATGATGAAAGAAGTATTTGATGGAATCAAGGCGGATCTGAAAGATAATCTGCAATTTCATAAAAACAATATGGAGGAAAAAACCATGAACCAGAATTTCAATCCTTTTGAACATTTAGATGCCATGAACCAGATGGGTTCTCAGATGTGGCAGGGCTTGCAGGACCAGATGTACCAGAACAAAGCCTATATGCCGGATACACAGCAGTTCGGATCGATGCTGAGCCGGATGCTCGATCAACATGTTTCCATGTTTATTCAGATGAATCAGATGGGTTTGCAGATGTTTGAAAAATTCCACGAACAGCAGCTGAATATGGTAAAAAAAATGGGCGAACAGAATCAGCAGCTGATAGACAAGCTGAATCAAATACATAACCAGGCAGCACCTGCCGCGGAGGCGGAAGCGAAGCAGGAAGAAAAAGCAGCTGAAAAGCAGGAGAAACCTGCTGAAGAGTAAATCCATTCCGACCGTTATGGTCTTATCTTCCGAGACACCATTTGATGAAAAACATATCTGATATTAAGGAGATAGTGGAATATGGCTGACATGGAAAATAATCAAACGAATACTTTCGATCCATCACCAATGCTTAACCTGATGCAGCAGAGCTTTGACATACATATGCAGATGATGCAATTTGCCTGGACAATACCGATGAATGCCATGCAGGTGATGATAGACATGGTAGATCAGGCAGCGCAGGCTGCTCCTGCGGAAGGCCACGCTGCAGCTGCAAATCGGGGCGGTTTCAATGTGGGAAAAATGAACATCCCGCCGCAGCTGATCTCAATGCTGATGAATATGGATATGAGCCCGGAAAATCTGAAGAAGCTGCAGCAGGGACTGGATTTTGTGTTCGGAGTGCTCCCGGTCAAAAAACAGGAATAAGAGGTAACTATGCCTGAACAAAAAAAACAAGAAAGCTTCGTGAAAAAGATCAGCCGTGAAATAATGCGCTCCATGATGGTGATCCAGCAAAGCAAATCTATGTCTACATCCCAGTTTGTTTTTGGTGTACCGGAACCGGTTGTATATGACGATGTGGAAGACAGCCTTAATATTGCCTATGTAAACCGGGCTGAAGTTGCCCTCGCGATGGATGTCTTCAAGCCAAAGGTGCCGGAAGGAACAGAACTTCCGGTCATAATTATGATCCATGGCGGCGGTCTGTTTATTGGCAATCGGGAGTTCAACCGGCCTTATGGACGATTGCTCGCACACAAGGGGTATCTGGTTTTTTCGCTTGAATACCGGTGGACGCCCAAGGCTGTCATCGGCGAGCAGCTGGATGATGTATGCGCCGGTATGGATCGAGTGGGCGAAATGCTGGTCAACTATGATGTGGATTTTACCCGCATCTTTCTGGTGGCTGACAGCGCCGGATCTTATCTGGCATTATATGTATCTGCCATGCATGAGTCCGAAAAACTTCAGAAAATCATCGGTTACAAACCATCCCGGATGCGATATGCCGCGATCGGAACAATCTGCGGAATGTTCTATACCGAAAGCAGTCTTAATGATCAAATATGGGGCGATAGACGCGAAGATGAAAAATTTAAAAAGTACATGAACGCGGAGCACCCGGAAATCGTGAATAATTTGCCTCCGGTCTTCATGATAACGAGTCAGGGAGATATTTACAACAATTATTCCATCCGCTATCATAAGGTACTGAAAGAAGCCGGAAAGACAGCAAAACTGTTTTATGCGGGGAGTGAAGAACTCCAGCATATTTTCCCCATCATGCAGCCGGAGCATCCGAAGAGCCTGGAAGCCACAGACAAAATGCTTGCCTGGTTTGAGGAACGTGCAAAACTGAGTCTGGAACGGAAAAAGCGGGAAAAGCATCCGAGTGAAAAACAACTGGAAATTCAGGCCCGGATCGCGGATGGCAGTATCGGAAACCAGAAGGTTTGGTCCAATCTGCAGGAACGGCTTTCCCTTGTCGAAAACGGTCTGGAGCGGATCGCGGTCATTGACTGCACACGTCAATATACCTACAAACAGATGTTTGCGGAATGGGAACGTTATGCACGGGCTTTCAGCGGGCTGGGAATCGGCTTCGAAGCAAATTCCCGTGTCGCATTGTGCGGTGCAATCACTGCCGAACCGCTCTTTGCGCTGGAAGGGCTGAATATGGTGGGTGCGGAGGTTTCGCTCTTCTCCTATCCGGATTTTCTTCCTAACGGCATGTGGAAGGATATGATCGAAAAGGAAAAGATCACAGATCTGATCATCACGGATGTCATGGTCACACCCGAAGTGTGGAAAGATATTCAGGATGTCAAAAAGCAGTTCGGACTGAAACACGTTATCCTGCTGCATTCCCTGATGGGCGGTCCTGCTATCGGCCCGGCAGAGCTGGTATACAATGAGTATAACTATCATATGCTTCGCGGCAAACCGGATGCCGTTTTCATGAACGACCTGTTGGATAAATACAAGGACACGAAAATCGTTTATGACGAATCAAAGGGCGAACGGATCGCTTTCATCACACACACCTCCGGCACCACGAAAGGGACGCGCAAGATGCTGCCTTTTACCGACAAAGTGTTCAACGATTCATTGAACATGATGCCGGAAGGCCACCACAGCTTAATCGAAGGTCCTGACAAATACAAACCGCTGCGTCTTATTCAGCTCTTTGACATGAGTTCGGTCATGGCCCTTGCCGGTATGATCCACGGACCGCTGATCCATGGAGACACGCTGGTGATGACTTTCTTCGGCTTCATGCATCCGAAATTCGTACGGGCAATCGACTATTACAATGTCAGCGTGCTGATGGGCACCGGATTTATGTACGACAAATGGCTCGATCGTGATGATCTGGATGAAGTCGATTTTTCTTCACTTCGATTGATCAGCCTTTCCGGCGGATTTGTTTCCCCTGAGAAAATGGAAAAATACCAGAAGTTTTTTGCTGATCATGGCTTCCGCTATCAGATCCTAAATGCCTATGACATGTCTGAAGCCGGTGGAAAGCACATATTCAGCGGTCCGGGACATCCGGGTGGTCATCCTTTTGGTGAAGGTCATCCGGGCGGTCATCCTCTTGCTGCTGAGCAGGCGCAGGATACGCTTGGACATGTGGAAGATCCGGAAAATTACCGTATCAAGGATGAAAATGACGGGAAGTTTTACCGTCTGGAAGACGGTCCCCGTACCGGGCTGCTTTACAAGTATTCAGAGACACGCCCGAGTAACGTACTGGATGGCGTTGTCCTTTACGAATATACGGAAATCGACGGTAAAGACTTCCTCTGTACCAATGATCTGATGCGGGTGAATGAGGATGGCAGTCTTTCCTTTGCCGGCAGAGCGGATAAGTATTTTGTCAATAACGAAGGCCGCAAATTCGATTCCGGCATCGTGGATATGCAGATGTCCGCTCAGTCTGCCGTGGACCGCTGTGCGGTGGTGCCCGTCATGGATAAACGCATCCATGATACTGTGCCGGTTCTCTATGTGGTTCCTGCGGAAAAGGGACCGCAGGCTGCTGAATCCATTCGGCAGGCATTTGTGGACGTCTATGTGAAAAATAAGTCCATTCCTGCGGAAAACCTTCCATCACAGTTCATGATCGTGGACGATATTCCTTTGAATCCCAACGGAAAACTGGACATATACCGCATCACCCGTGAACGTCTGGAGGGCGATGCCTGGAACCTTATCCCGGTCATGGACAAGGATGAATTGGTCGACATCAGGACCGAGCACAGGGAGCATGTGAACAGCATGACCGGCGGTACCCTGCCCC
>DAIMGK010000067.1:0-22890 GCA_036723985.1 Flexilinea sp. | reverse complement strand
CGAAGGCTGAGGGGAACCGTCCTCACTTTTGATCAAAGGTTTTTCCGATGGGTTTTTAATCTCCGGTAATTCCATACATGTTACTGATAATTCAATTATCCCGCGCCGGATATACATTGCGGATTGGGACAGCGGGGACATTTCGCGGTGTCCCGATACCGGGACACACGTGAACCGTCCCCTCTGTCCCACATTGGCCTTGTTTGTTCGCCGGCCTTCATCGGATAACATCCTGCGAAGGCTGAGGGGAACCGTCCTCACTTTTGATCAAAGGTTTTTCCGATGGGTTTAGCGGGGGGGATGGTTCCCTTCGGCTCAATGCTGAGCCTGCGGAAACCGTCCCCGTCTTACTGCGGAAACCGTCTCCGTTTTGCTGCGGAAACCGTCACCGGGAATAAAAAAAGCATGGAACGGAACAGAAATGATCTGTTGTTCCACGCTGTGGTTTGTTATTCCGGGTTGGGAGGATTATTTTACTTCGATGATGGTGATCTTGTAGGAGCCGGCGGGAGCCTGAACTTCAACGGTCTCACCCGCGTGATGTCCCATCACAGCTTTTCCGATGGGTGATTCGTTGGAGATCTTGTTAGCCATCAGGTCCACTTCCGGGGCGCCGACGATCATATACGTTTCCTGATCATCTTCGCCTTCTTCCTGAATGACGACGGTCGTACCGACACCGACTTCACCGGAACGGATCGGTTCATCCACCACTTTCGCGGTGGAGAGAAGATAAGCCAGGTCATCTATGCGCCCTTCGACAAAGGACTGTTCATTTTTCGCGGCTTCCAGCTCCGCGTTTTCCAGCAGGTCATCGCCGCCGTCGTAGATTGCGCTGTGCAGACGATTAGAAACTTCTACCCGCTTTACATTCCGCAGGTATTCCAGTTCTGCTTCAATTTTTTTGTAACCTTCACGGGTAAGGATCGTGTCAGCCATTTTAGCCTCCCATCATAGACGGAAAAATTAGCTATAGATTAAAAAATACCCTCTTCATGGCAAAGAGAGTAAATTGTTTGTGAGCGTGGAGGGACTCGAACCCTCAACAAACGGCTTAAAAGGCCGCTGCTCTGCCATTGAGCTACACGCCCATCACACAACGGATATTAGTTTAGCACTACCCCCCGATTTCGTCAATAGTATTTGAGAAAATTGGTTATTAGTTATCAGCTTCCTGGGTTGCAAAAGTAAATGCAACGAGGATACAGAATCACAGAGGAAGATCTATCTCATTTACCATTACAAACAGCTATTGCATTTACTGAGACAAACAAAAAATAGTCAATAGTCATTAGTCATTAGTCAATGGTTGGTGGTTGGCAGGTGATGGATGAAAGCAGTAATATGATTTATTACTCAATTTAATATCCAACGAACAACGCCCGGACATCAACTATCCGACATCAACCACTAACCACCAACCACCAACTACCAACCACCAACCATTGACTAATGACCATTGACTATTGACCATTGACTAATGCGATAATAACGATGTAGACTGCCGAGAGTATCACGTAGAACCATATGTCTGCCTGAAGGAAGCAGTAAAGGAAGTTGAAACAGAAGTGGATCACGATGCCGTAGAGGAGATTGTCGTGATCTTTCATGAAATAATTCATCAGAAAGCACAGGCCGGTCATCACGATGACGTTTGAGAGGATATACGGGATCATCTGCATCCCCGTAAAGTCCGAGTCCACAAACCACAGCACAGCGTGCCAGAAAGCCCAGATGACGCCCTGGATCACGGAGGCTTTGAAAAAGCTGTACTTACGGTTCAGGCAGGGCCTCAGATATCCGCGCCAGCCCGACTCCTCACCGGTGGGCCCGGTTGTGAGCGAAAGCAGAAAGGACGCCCAGAAGGGATATGGTCCAAGGCTCCAATAGGAACGAAAATCCCTATGCTGAAACATCGACAGCAGAAATACGCTCAGCAGCGTCGCCCCGGCGGTGATCAGCGCGGAAAGCGCCAGCGTGGCTATGCTTATCTTTCCTCCGAAGGCTTTCCTGTAAAAATCTTTGACCGTGATGCCCGGGCAGAAATATCTGAACCCCGCCAGCAGCACGATGGTCGGCGACCAGGCACAAATATTTGAAAGGATCCTCATCACGAGCGGAGAGCAGTGAAACACCATGCTCGCCGTCCCGCAGATGCCGAGGACCATGCCCCAGAAGACCAGATAGCTCAGGATCACATATCTTTTTATTCTTTCCTTTTCCATTTTCACCTCCTCCCGACCGTCGGTCGAGAATACCCGATTTTTAACCCCGTCCTGCGGCGGGGCATCAATAGTTGATCCGGAAGATGTCAGACGTCAGACGTCAGACGTTAGACGTAAGACGTTTGTTGTCAGTTGCTGGTTGGCAGACATTCGTTGAATGACTTTTGTCTCACACATCTGAACTCTAAACTCCGAACTCTAAACTCTGAACAGCACTGCCAGCCCGGAGAGCGAACCTTCCGCGGCTCCGAGCATTCGTTCAAGATTATAGATAAAACCGCTGACCATTTCGGGATCCGGGGCGGACTCGTCGAACGCGGTCAGGCTGTACAGCAGCGCCATATGCACAGCCGATCCCGGATGGTCCGTATGGAAAAATCCACGGCGGATCCCGTCGGTAACGATCTTCAGCATGACGGGGCTGATCTTTTCGACCGTCAGCGTATGGGACTTCTGATGCAGAAGGGCGTTCTGCGGCAGGTGCAGCGCGCCGACAATGGATCTCCGGCCGTTCCCTTCGGCCTGGACAGTGCGGATCACGCCGATCATCCGGTCCGGTATCGGAAGGTCATCAGCTTCCCCGAAAGGCACCGCGGCTTTTTTTATATCGTCTGTAATATCTTCCAGCAGCGCGTCAAGGATCTCTTCTTTGGAAGAAAAGTGGTAATACAGGGTACCCTTCGCTATCCCCACGGCGTTCATAATGTCGGCAGTGCTTGCCGCCTCATACCCTTTGGTAAGAAACAGCTGCCGCGCCGCCTGCAGGATCTCCCTTTGCCGCTCCCCGGTCGGTTTCGGATCAGTCATTCCGGCCTCCGCGTCAAATAAAAAAAACAGTATCGACCGTCGGTCGATACCGTTATGATACCATATTTTCTCCCGCAGGACAAGGATTCCGGCTCTGTCCCGGAGGATCAGCTCTCCTTTGAATACGGGGTGCCGAGCTTCGCGGGAACGTTGAAGTTGCTGCGGAAGATCGTCAGCAGGATCGTCAGAATATACGGCAGGGCAATGATCAGCTCATTCGGGAACATGGGATTCCGCCCCACCGCCTGCATCCATACCGAGATCGCGTCCGCGAGCCCGAAGGCAAGCGTCCCGAGGACCGCGCCCTTGGGATCCCAATTTCCGAGGAAACAGATCGCGAAGGCGATCCAGCCCCGTCCGCCGATGATGCCGGTGGTGAACATTCCCAGATACCCGACGGTATAGAAGGAACCCGCCAGCCCGCCGAGAGCTCCGGCAAAGAGCACCGTCAGGAAACGGACTTTGTTGACATTGATCCCTGCCACATCCACCGCTTCGGGGTTTTCACCGGTGGACCGCAGCGTCAGCCCGAGGGAAGTCCGGAACAGTACGAAAATGGACAGGGGGATCAGCAGATAGGCGAAATAGGTCAGGATATTCTGGTTGAAAAAGATGGGCCCGATGAAGGGGATCTTTGACAGCAGCGGGATCGCCAGCTTCGGCAGGGTCTTGATCTGCAGCGGTGTGATCGGGACACCGAAGATGACCCGGTGGAAGAAGGAACAGAATCCGGCGGAAAGGATCTGCAGCGCGGTCCCTGTTACGACCTGCTGCTGTTTCATATAGACCGTGATCAGGCCGTAGAGGGCTGCCATCGCCAGGCCGCAGCCCATTGCCATCAGCAGGCCCAGGGCCTGGCTTCCGCTCAGGAAGGTGCCGACAAACCCGCCCCACGCGCCGATCAGGAAGATCCCTTCGATGGCGCAGATCATCATCCCGGTCCGCTCGGCGTATACTTCAGCGATGGAACCGAGGAGAAGCGGCGTGCTCATGATAATGACACGGGAAAGGAAATTGACCATATTACTCACCTGCCTTCCGGATACTGCGTTTCTGCGCCCGGTTATCAGCCCACGCGCGGACATAATATGACATGATGACGCAGGCCATCACGATCCCCTCGATCAGGTCAATGATCGAAGCGGGGATCTTGAGCCCGGGGAGACGTCCCATCGTGGTGCCCATCACATTCAGGAAACCGAACAGGATCGAGGCGAAGATACAGCCGATGGGGCTGCCGTTGGCAAGGATCGCGATGCCGATCCCGAAAGATCCGATCGAGGAATTGAAATTCTGGAGCAGCATATGCTGGACGCCGTTGATCTCCGTCAGCCCCGCCAGACCTGCCATACCGCCGGCGATCAGGAAAGCGATCACATAGATCTTCGTGGGCATGATCCCGCCCAGCCGGGCAGCGTTGGGATTGTGTCCCACCGCGCGGATGCGGAAGCCCAGCGGTGTTTTGTACAGCAGGATATAGCAGCCCAATGCCGCCAGCAGCGCCAGGACCAGTCCGAGATGGATACGCGTCCCGTTGATGATCTTGGGCAGGTAAGCGGACTTTTTGATCGGGTCGGTCTGCAGATATTCCGCCTTGGTCTCTTTCAGGACTGTCCGCAGGAGATAATCCATAAAGGCGTTGACCACATAGGTCGACATCATGGAGACCAGGAATTCGTTGGCGTTGAACTTTGCCTTTGCCAGACCGATCAGCGCGCCCACCAGCGCACCGGCGGCGAAGGAACAGATCCCCACGATCAAAAGCAGCAGCCAGGTCGGGACCTTATCCCCGAGCGCCAGCGAAAGCGAGATCGCCGTGATCGACCCGGCGTAAAACTGTCCCTGCGCCCCGATGTTGTAAAGGTTCGCCTGATAGGTGAAGGCGAAAGCGAGGGAGGTAAAGATCAGCGGCGTCGCCTTTACCAGGATCTCGCCGGTCGTATATTTATCGGTGAGGATCTTCCGCCCCGCCTCACTGATCACGGAGATCGGATCGATCTGCATGAAAAGCAGCATGGCGGCGCTGATGATCAGACCGATAATGACAGCGGCAATATTATAGAAAATAACATTTGATTTTTTCATTGCACTGTCCCTTCCGTTATCCCGTCACTGATCCCCGCCATCAGCAGGCCGATCTGAGATGTTGTGAGTTCACCGTTATGATAGATCCCCATAAAGCGCCCTTTGTACATGACCGCGATCCGGTCGCATAAGCCGAAGATCTCCGTAAGCTCTGTGGAAACCAGCAGGATCGCCTTCTTGTTTTCCTTTTCGCTGAGGATCACTTTATGGATCCGGTCCACCGCGCCCATGTCCAGGCCGCGGGTGGGCTGGTTGAAGACCATCAGGCTCTTTCCCAGGTCCACTTCCCGTCCGAGCACCACCTTCTGCTGGTTCCCGCCGGAAAGGCTGCGGGCGATATCATCCGGGCCGAGCGCCTTCACAGCATGATCCATGATCACCTTTTCGGTGTACTCGTCCAGCGCCTTTTTGCGGATGAATCCGTGGCTGACCCATTTCGGGTCAAAACTGGCTTTCAGGAAAATATTCTCCGCCAGTGTCATATCCATTTCCATGGCGTCGCGGTAACGGTCCACCGGGACATAGCCCATGCCGGATTCGATGCGTTCGCGGATGGACATATCGGCCATGGACCTGCCGCGGAACAGGATGTCGCCGCTCGTCAGCGGGCGGATGCCGGACAGTACATCGCAGAGCTCATCCTGGCCGTTGCCGCTGACTCCGGCGATGCCGAAGATCTCGCCTTCATGGATGCTGAAGGAGATGTTGTCGATCACCGGCACACCGCCTTTCGGCTGCAGTGTCACGTTCCGGAATTCCAGGACCGTCGGCAGGCTTTCATAATCCAGCCGGGTATCCCGTTCCGCCGGTACGATGTCGTGCCCGATCATCATCTGCGCCAGTTCGTGTTCGTTGGTCTCATCCTTGCGGACAGTGTTCACGACAACACCGTTGCGCATGACCACGACCCGGTCGGCGACTTCCATCACTTCCTTGAGCTTATGGGTAATGAAGACGACGGAGTTGCCTTTAGCGGTGTAGTCCTTGATAAACTTCATCAGCAGGTCGGATTCCTGCGGTGTGAGGACGGCTGTCGGTTCATCCATGATAAGGATATTGGCGTTGATAAATAATGCCTTCAGAATTTCGATTTTTTGCTGGACACCGACCGCCAGCTCGCCGACTTTGACATCCACGGGGATGTCGAATCCGTATTGCTGAGCCAGCTGTTTTATGATCTCGTTTTGCTTTTTCAGGTTGATCCGTCCCTTGACATTTCCGAGGATGATATTTTCCGTGGCTGTATGAACGGGAACAAGGGAAAAATGCTGCTGGATCATGGCGATGCCGTTTGCCATGGCATCGGCAGGGGATTTGATGGCAATATCTTTCCCGCGGATCAGGATCTGCCCCTCATCCAGGGAATACAGGCCGTAAAGGATCTTCATGATCGTACTTTTCCCGGCACCGTTTTCACCGAGAAGCGCGACGACTTCACCCTCGTTGACTTCGAGGGATACATCCTTATTGGCGACAACTTTGGCAAAACATTTCGTAATATGCTTCATTTCTACTACAGGTGCTGCCATTTCGTTGCCCTTTCAATTGAAACAGTTGTTTTTGGGAACTGTAAATTTTTCTGTTGACAGCGCATCGCGCTTTATGTATAAATCAGGCGCCGGCCCGCGGACCGGCGCCTGATGGTATTCAGAGGATAAAATGATTTAGAAGAGGGCCTTCAGATCGATCTCACCGGCCTTCAGCGCTTCGACAGCGGCATCGCAGGCAGCGATGGCTTCGGCGGGGGTGTTGTCGGTATAGACCGGGAAGTAGATGCCTTCCGGAACACCGACTTCGATGATCTGGTTGCCGGCGAGTTCACCGTTCAGCCACTGGCCGATCGCCCACACATACATGGTCGCGTAATCGAAGTCGATGGAAGCCACGACCGTGGTGGGATCGATAACGGTCTGGTCCGCGGAATAACCGACGACCTTTGCGCCCTTTTCCTGGGCACCGGAGATGACGCCCAGACCGAGTTCATTGGCGTAAACGAACATCACATCCGCGCCGGCGTCGATCATGGATTCAGCCATCTGCTTGCCGAGGGTGATGTCGCTCCAGGAGTTGGAGTACTGGAGGTTGTATTCAGCATCAGCGATACCGCGTTCTTTCGCGATCGCGACAGCGGTCTTGCCGTAAACAGCCATCAGGTCCTGCATGGCCTGGTTCGGGTCGCCGCCGATGAGGCCGAATTTACCGTTTTCGGTGATGTAGCCGGCGATGATGGCGCCGAGGTAGGAGGCTTCATATTCCTTCGGGAAGAGCGGGCAGAGGTTCGCGCCGTCATGGTTGTTGCCGTTGACAAGCATGAACATGGTGTCGGGATACTGGTCGGCCACGGAAGCGGCGGCTTCGTCGAACTGGGAACCGGCAGCCATGATGATGTCATAACCGCGTTCGGCATATTCACGGAAGGTGGATTCGAAATCCGCCGGCTGGACGGCTTCGATGTATTCCATGTTGGTGCCGAGTTCTTCATTGCACTTTACGACGCCGGCATAGTTGGAGGCATTCCAACCCTGGTCATTGATCTCACCGGGGAGAAGCAGGACGATCTTCGCGTCTTTCGCGTCTTTCGCCTGGACGGCGGCAGCGCAGACCAATACAGCAAGAACTACCAAAACAGTCAATACTTTTTTCATAATAATTCACTCCTTTTGTAATATGAAACGCAGTTACAAACTGCTAACCTGTATAAACTATAAAACGAAATCCTTTTGCTGACAATATGACAAAAATACCGAAATCGATAGGAAAAATTTAGTCAATAGTCAATAGTCAATAGTCATTAGTCATTAGTTGATAGTTGATAGTTGGTGGTTGATGGTTGATAAAAAAAGGCATGAACAAGCCGATATTTTTGAAGTGCCATAAACATCTGAACTCTCAACTCTCAGCTCTGAACCATCATCCAACAACCACCAACCATCAACCAGTGACTATTGACTAATGACTGTAGTAATATGTTTCGCCGTAGGGGGGACAGCGGGTCTCGGCGAAGATCGAGGGGAAATTGTAGTAAAGCGCTACACCGATGTTGTAATCATGCTGCGGGTCAGATGTAATGTCGGGGCTGGAGCTGCCGGGGACGGGAAGCGAACAGGTCCGGACCGGTTCGCCTTCGTATTTTGTCTGCTGCAGCACGGCGTCGCGGGTTGCCCAGCTGTTCCGGAGGATGCGGAGCTCTTCGATATTCTCACTGTAAAAGCGGTTGATGAAAAAGCATATCAGGAAGGCACACAGCGCGAGCTTCGCCGGATCCGGCTTCCCCCGCAGTTTCTCGGAGACCAGCGACCCCGCGGAAAAGCAAAGCAGTGCGGCGGCCAGGATGATCCAGCAGATCCCGATGGTGACCACGCGGGGCGGAAGGTAACTGAGAGCGGTATTGATAAAGAGGATGGCGTGGGCGGTCAGGACCAGCAGCAGGGAAACAAGCAGGAAAGCTTTTCTTGTCTTACCGGAAAAGCGCATCTGCGTTCCGAGGATGAAAAAGATACAGAGAAAGATGAGAAACGTTCCCTTTTTGACCAGGATAAAATCCCACAGCGAACGCAGCGCCCATTCGATGATCACCGGAAGCCGATTCCATAACCCGGCGATCACCGGAGCCTCTTCATCCAGGTTGGCATGTCCGCCGGCATATCCCACGCTGCCGCTCAGGAGAAAGATGCCCAGCGTGCAGACACACACTTCCGCGAAGAAAAAGATCAGCCGTTTGTCAAAGGCACCGGACGTGCAGCGTTTCCAGATCAGGATGAACAGCAGAAAGGCTGCCAGCGAGGCGGTGCAGATCTCTGAGCATCCGCAGCCCAGAAAGCACAGGACAGCCGTAAAAACCAGCCGGGCCGGACGGGTGGATGGTTCAAAGGCGATCCGCAGGACCATCGCGGCGGAAAGGATGCATAATGACAGCCCGATCCCGTAAACCACAGTCCCGGAACTCCAGAACCAGAATTCCCATGCGTTGGTAGCCATCAGGATGCACGCGGAGACGATCGCGGATCCCGTGCATATCGTCAGCATTTCTCTGCCGTAATTCCTTCTTTCATGTACCTGGCGGTTGATGAGCTGCCGGGCGAGCAGAGATGCCCCTGCCGTAAAAACGCAAAGGTTCAGGAAAAGCATGATATCGATGTATGGGACCGGGTCAAATACGGCATGCAGCGAACGCAGGAACCAGCTCAGGTAGCGGCCGTTATAGCGTTTGATCTCGAAAAACATGGAACCGGGAAACCCGTAGGCCCGGGCATCCGCGATCTCCCAGTAATCATCCCTGCGGATGATCTGGTTGGCGCAGATCACCAGCATCCGGATCGCCGGAACAGCGAGGAAACCAATGGTCACGGCATCCGCGGCCTTCCGGAGTTTCCCGTTCCGGCATATCAGGCGTTCAAAGAGGATCGGCAGCAGCAGGCTGAGCAGAAAGATGCCGCCGATCACCGCGATGCGGACGGGGAGATTCCGTCCGCTCAGGTTTTTCCCGGACAGGGCAAGGAAACCGTCGTTCAGCCTGCTGATGAATTCATCATGACAGAAGAACCACAGCCCGCATACGCACAGGACTGCCATGAGGTCGAATGAATGGTCTGCCGCTGTTTCCCTTTTGTCCATTTTATCTCCTGCTGTATAGCACCGATCGCGTTCCGAAGAACATATTCCGCATTTCCCGTGTGTTTTCAAGGGACTGTCACCGAAGACTCAGAACTGAGTCGGAGGTGACTGTCCCATACATATCTGAACTCTGATCCCTGATCACTCTCCGTCGAAGGGCGGACAGCGGCGGTCGGCGATCACCGCGGGAACGCGGTAGTACATCCGGACCGCTATGTTGTACAGATCCTCGGGATCATCCGAAATGTCGTCAGTGGAGCTGCCGAGGGTGGGCAGGGAACAGGTGAAGATCGGCTTACTGTCGTCAAACCGGTCTGCCAGTTCTGCATCCCGCTTGGTCCAGCTTTCCCGGATCTGCCGGACCAGAGCGATATTTTCCGTGTAAAAATCATTCACGCAGAAAACCAGAAGTATTGCGCATAGTGTTATGAGCGCGGGATCTGCCCTGCCGGCAAGCCTTTCGGAAACCCGGGATCCCGTGCAGAGACAGAGCAGCGCCATCGCCGCGTAGACCCAGCACATCGGAATGGCTACGACGCGTGCCGGCATATAGTCTAAAAGCACATTGATGAAAAGGACCGCATGTGCTGTCAGGATCAGCAGAACAGCCGCCGCGGCTATTTTTTTCCGTATTCCCGGATCAAAGCGGAGCTGCGTTCCCAGCATGAGGAAAATCAGCAGAAAGAGCAGCAGCGGACGGTGATCGATGAACGTGTAGCGGAAGAGGAAAACGACCGTGGATCTGATCATCTCAGGCAGCCGGCTGAGAAAGCTTTGCTCTGGACTGCTTCCATGTTCCACATATCTTCTTGCCGTGGCGACACTCCTGGTCAGCAGCAGATTCCCGCCGGCACAGGCTGCCGCTTCCGCGAAATGAATAACCAGCCATTTGTCCCACTTCTTTTCCGTGATCCGTTTCCATACCATGAGCAGAAAAAGGAAAGCTGTCAGGGACGCGGTGCTGAGCTCCGAGCCGCCGCAGGCAAGGAAGCAGACCAGCACGGCGGCGCACCTCCGGATCCGGCTCACCTTTCCCTCTGCCAGGTGGTTCCGCCAGACCAGGGCGAAGCCGAGAATGCATAGCGAGACACTCAGCCCGTAAATCGTGGTGCCGGATGACCAGAACCATACCTCCCAGGTATTGGATGCCAGCAGAATGATCATCACGGCATAACAGAAACCGGTCATGAATTTCAGCATCCGCTGCCCGGGATCGTTTCCGGGCCTGCCCTGAAATTTCAGAAAACATTCCGCGGTCAGGGTGCAGGCATATGCCAGGATGATGATGTATGTTACCAGGCGGATCCTGACATAGGGGACAGGTTCAAAATATGCGTAAAGGGATTTCAGGAACCAGCTGAAATAACGCCCTTCATGATTTTTCAATTCAAAAAAGATCGATCCCGGAAAGCCGTAGCTGTGTGCGTCCGCGATCTCCCAATAATCATCCCGCCGCAGGATCTGGTTCACACAGATGATGAAAAACTGCGCCGCGGGGACCGTCAGGAGCAGAAGAATTCCCGCGTATCGGATCCGCGGGTCAGCGGTCTTTCCGGCGGCAAATCTGTGGATGAGGATCAGAAGCCCGGCGCACAGCAGCATAAGGACCAGCGCTGTCAGGGACTGGAAGAGCGTTCCCCGGTTTGTCAGGCTTTTTCCGAACAGGTGAAGAAAAACGCTGTCCAGTTTCGCGCTGACGGTTCCCCAATATAAAAAGATCATCCCGCTGAAAGCAAGGACCGCGCAAATATCAAAAATCTGAACCCGACTTTTTTTCATTTTATCCCGGACATGACCTGAACAGGTGTATTTTCTGTGAAGCCGCCGGCGCGGAAGATCTGTCTCCGTCAGCTCCGCCCCGGTCCGCCAGCCGATCGATAACTTCAGAAAAATTATATGTTGTAATAAAGACAGTCCCGGATTTATTGTTACATAAGATGACCGCCGCCTGAGCCAAAGTGGTGAGAAAGACAGGACGTGAGCAGGGCGGTTCCCTGCGATCCCTGTTTGGCAGGCGGTGATTATCCCGCTCCGAGCCGCCGCGAAGCAAACATTCCGGCGGACTTTTTTCCCGGACTGTCAGTGAAAGTTGGTCATACGACGTTTATTTTGTATTTTTAACTGTTAAATACAAAAAAGAAACTGAAAATATCTAATTAATCTTTATAAATATTAAAAAAATGATGTATAATTGCTTAACTAAAAGTTATAAGTGTGGAAACTGTATTATTTATTACACCCGGTCTGGATAATGCAGGAGAGAATGTAAGACTGATTTATCAAGCATTGATCGATTGTTGACTGCATTAATGTGTTAGCTCAGGCGGAAACAAATACTTTTTTCAGGAGGAGAGAGATGAAAAAGTATTACTCCAGTGTCTTTACGGTGCTATCCGTTGTTGTTTTGCTGTTTGCGGCATTGTTTTTTACGGGACCTGCCGCTGCAGATACATCACAGAACGCAGCATCACCAGGGGCAGTATTTCCTGATATCCTCTTTACTTCAGAAAAAGACAATTTATATGTTACCGTATTTGGCAAAACCGATTACCTTAAGAAGGATTTAGATCCGGGGGAAATAATCGAGATCTGCTGTGAGAAAGAATGGAATGACGGTGATGATGCAGCCAGTCGTCCTGCTGAAGTCACCATTCATTTGCTTGCTGATGGAAGTATAATCGAAACCCGGAAACTAAGCGAAGCTGTAGAGTGGAGAGAATGCTTCAGAGTTCCAAAATACTCAGAAACCACTGAGATCCAGTATTCCATTACTGAAGAATTAGTACCGGGTTATATACCGATATATATTATCATAAACCAGAAAATCACACCTACTCCTACATCTACACCTACTCCTACCATTACCCCTACTCCGACTTCTACTCCTACTTCCACCCTTACACCTACGCCCACGATTCCCGAAAATATTGTGGAAACCGATACTCCTACTCCTACATCAACTATTCCTGTTTTTTACACCATGACGCCTCCGCCGGAACTGCCTAAAACCGGTATCAGCGAAAATGTTTCTCAAAAACCGGCTTCTGTGAACTACAAACCCGTCTATATGGAACTTCAGATCCCCGCTCTTGAGCTGAAATTGAACATTGTTGAAATAGGCCTCCAGAACGGAGTTTATCCGGTGGAATGGCTGGGTAATAACGTCGGGGTATTGGAGAATACGAGTCTTCCGGGAGAAGGGATCTCCATTATTGCAGGACATAATACATTAGGCGCAGAAGAGTACGGTCCTTTCGCGCTGCTTGCCACAATGAACACAGGTGACAGGCTCTTTGTCCGCACTGATGAAAATCAGATCTTTGTTTTTGAAGTATACGTTAACGAGAAAATCAGCGAAAATGATGTTTCCGGTTTAATGAAGAGCGCATCCAGGTTTGAGAACACTGTTACCCTGCTTACCTGTGAAGATGAATTACCGGAAGGCGGTTATGCCAACCGCCGTATTGTTTCCGCGAAGATGGTCGAATAAAACATTTGTTTCCCGATATGACAGGGCCGGTCAATTGTCTGAAAATGACTGATTGACCGGCCCTTTTTTTTACATTGGATGCCTCGCCCGGAGGCAGTTTCACTGACGCGTGACCGTCCCCTTCTGAATGAATACGTCATTTTTCCCCTTCCCTGTGCGGCAGGCGGGAGATCCGGCATTCATCTCCGCGGACTTATGCAGGTTTATGACGCTGACTGTTCCATCCCGGCCGAGGACATTTCACATTACGATTTCGGCGATCCGAATGGGAGAAACTCCGCATTCGGTAAACGCAATATCGTTCGCTTTCAATTCCTCAAGCAAAGCCTGATAATACAGCTTTTCCTCAAAGCCCTGAAGGAGAGAAAGAAATATATTTCCGTTCACCGCGGCGATCTCGATCAGCGGGAACCGCCCGGCAGGAGTTTCTGTCCAGAATTCCTTTATATGTTTTCCGATCTGTTCCTGTTTCCATTTGCCCACATAACTTACCATGAATGTTGAGGTGTTGAAGGTCTTGCGAGCCGTTCCGGCCGCGATCTGCACCTTTTCCTCAAGGTCCGGGGTATTCAGGATCCGCTGTGCCACTGACGCTGAAACAGACATTTTTATCCGTATCATGTCTTCGTCCGACTGCAATATCGTTTTTCCTCTGTACGCGGTGCACTGTCTGTCCAGCGGCATCCTCCGGATCCTGTTATCAAAATGAAGAATGACCCTGTTCGTACAGTTGTGGAAGGATTCCGGGGCGTGAAGCATAGGCCGCGCGTTGACGACGTATGAATTCACAAGCGGGTCATCATGTTTCGGATGGACACGTTCGATCGCCCTTGCCATCAGCGCGCAGATCATAATGCCGGGGCTCGCGTCATTGACCCTTGTGAAAGGGAGAAAAGATGACTCGGGGATCATCAGCTTCAGGATCCTGCCGGAATCCCCGGTTCTCTGGAACCCCGATGTTTCCATCAGGTCTAACGCCTTTGGCAGCGGCGGAACCTTGATCTTGCTCAGGTCGACCACATGGAGATCATCCACCGGGTCATGGATCTCCTTTTCTGTGATCGGATCATCCAGTGTCCGGATCCCTGTACTGTCCATCGGTCCGTATTGCTCTGAGAAATAATAGTAGAGAAGGGTCGCTGCCATGGGATATAATCCGGCCCCATCCGCTCTGCCGTGATAGAAATCGATAAACAATTCATCTCCGTCATAGCTGACCGCCCAGATATGACCGTTTGTCTCCTCAGAACCGAGTTTGACCCTCTGATTGGTATGGATCAGCGGGACCGGTGCCTGATTTTCCTCGTAATAATATTCTTTTTCGTTCTTTTTTAAGGAAACACAGAAATACGGATACCGCTTTGCGGTCTTATCCAAAGCCGTGCGCATCAATACCGGATCCACCTGCTGATCCAGCCGATAGTGGATCCGGACCGTATAATTGACTTTGCTGAGTGCATATAACATGATTGCGTCTCCACGGGTAACGCGTAAACAGCGATCGATCATTTTTTCAAACCCCCTGTTTGTCTTCTCATCCCGCTCCATGCCGGTGTTCCTGCCGCCGCTCCGAAACATTCCGTCACCTGGTATTTCCCGTATCGGCAGACCCTCTTTCATGGTGGTTTTCTGAATTTTATCACATAATCCATTAACATGCCCGTTCAAAACAGATCCGGGGAACGGTTTCCGCAGGCTCTCCGCAGAGCCGGAGGGAACCGTCCCCGCATTAATTGCGGTCTGACCTTTCCCGGCGCTTACATGAACCGTATGACTGATTTACGCGAATCGTTCCCGCTGACACAGTTATTGAGGTGATGTCCCCATTCTTATGTCCCGAATCCGGACCTCCCCAAAATTTCATGGAAACCCTTGATGCGTTATCTGCCGTCTAACGTCAAAAATCTAATGTCTTACGTGTTACATCTATCGTCTAACGTCTAACATCCGTCTCCATTCTCCCGCATGATAAAAATACTGAAAGGTTTGTGACAATTGTTATACTATCTTTCAGATAGAATGCACTTACGTTTTTTCGGTCAGGGAATTAAAATCTTATGTGTTGAAAGTTGTGCGGAAGACCGCACAATATGAATTTATTTTAATAAAAAAAGGATCGTTTTATGAAAAAAGCTGTTTTGTTTCTTCTTGTCGTTTCCATGCTGGCTCTTGTTCCGGCAGTCTTCGCTGATGACGCGCCTGTTGCCGGCGTGATCTGGTACAACTTCGCGGACACCTTCATCCAGAATGCCCGCCAGACCCTGCTGAACACCGCCAAAGCCGACGGCACCATCGAGATCATCGATGCTGACTCCATGAACGATGCCGCGACCCAGACCAACAACCTGAACAACATGTATACCAACGGCGTCAAATATCTGGTGCTGAACAACATCAATACCGCCGGGATCAGTGAGATCTGCGAACAGGGCAGAGCAGAAGGCGTGACCATGATCTTCGCCAACACCGACTCCCCGTCCGATGAAGATTTCGCAAATTATGAAAACCTCTATCTGGTCACCTCCCGTGCCGAAATGTCCGGTACCATGATGGGGAAAGCTGCCGCGGATTACTGGAAGGCCCATCCGGAAGCTGACCGCAACGGCAACGGCAAGATGGATTATGTCATGCTCCTCGGTTTCACCTGGCACTATGACACCCAGGTCCGCGCGGAATATTCCGTGGCTGCCTGCGAAGAAGCCGGCATCGAAACCAACCGCATCGGCGGTGAAGTGATCGCCGAATACAACCGCGGCAAGGCCCAGGAAATGGTCGCCGCCCTGCTCGCCAACTACGGTGATGACATTGATGTCGTCTTCGCCTGCAACGACGATATGGCTCTGGGCGCCATCGAAGCGCTGAAGGCCGGCGGTTTCTTCCAGGACGAAGCCTCCTTCATCCCGGTCTGCGGTGTTGACGCCACTGTCGTCGGCTGCGAAGCTGTCGAAGACGGCACCATGCTGGTCACCGCGCTGAACAACCCTGTCAAACTCGGCAAGGCCATTTACAAGACCATGTGGCTGCTCGAAAACGGCAAGGAAGTCACCACCGAAAATCTGGCTATTGACGGCGTCGAAGTCGAAGGCCACCGCATTTGGATCAACTATGTCGGCATCACCAAAGACAACCTGGCTGAAGCCGCCTACGATATCACCGATCCGACATTCTAAGGAAGCACTGGTTCATGTGCCTTTGGAACCGTTCTCTCAAACGCTGATCGGCGTCCTGTGAGAATGATACCTGCCGGCACGGATAATACGAAGAAAAACAGCCGGGAGATCAACCCCCGGCTGTTTTGAATGAAAAGGAAGAATCCTATGGAAGATTCCCCATACATTCTTGAACTGAAACACATCACAAAATCCTTTCCCGGCGTAAAAGCCCTGGATGATGTGTCGCTCTCAATAAAGCCCGGCAGGGTCCACGCGCTGATGGGTGAAAACGGGGCGGGAAAATCCACACTGATGAAATGTGCCTTTGGGATCTACCAGCCGGATGCGGGGCAGATCTTTATCAACGGACAGCCGGTGGTTTTTTCAGGCCCCTCGGATGCCCTTCAGCATGGGATCGCCATGATCCATCAGGAGCTCCAGCCGATGCGCTCGCTTTCCGTCATGGAAAATGTCTGGGTAGGCAGGCTGCCTTACCGGAGTACACTGGGCATCCATATGGTGGACTGGAAAAGGCTTCAGGATCAGACGAAAGAACTGCTGAATGACCTTGAGATCCCCATCGATCCGAAGGAAAAGGTCCAGAATCTTTCCACATCCCATTGCCAGCTGATCGAGATCGCCCGCGCTGTTTCCTATAACGCGAAGATCATCATTATGGATGAACCGACTTCTTCGCTCACGGAAGTGGAAGTGGAACTGCTGTTCCGCCTGATCCGCCGGCTGACGGAAAGAGGCGTTTCCATCATTTACATCTCCCATAAGATCGATGAGATCCTTGCCATTTCCAATGACGTAACGATCATGCGGGACGGGAAACTCGTCGGAGACTGGCCCGCCTCCGAACTGGATACGGATACCATTGTCAAACGGATGGTCGGGCGTGAAATGAGCAACCGGTTCCCGCCGAAGGATCACACTCCGGGTGATGTCAAGATGGAGATCGTCGGCCTGACCTCCGCCAACCCGCATAGTTTCAAAGATGTCAGCTTTACCCTGCGCAAAGGCGAGATCCTCGGTATCGGCGGCCTGGTCGGCGCGCAGCGGACGGAACTGGTCGAATCCATTTTCGGCCTGCGGAAGCTGGCTTCCGGCGAGATCATCATTGACGGGCAAAAAGCGGACATCCGTTCCCCGGAAGACGCGATCCGTTATAACATGGCGCTGCTGACGGAAGAACGCCGGGTCTCCGGGATATTTCCCAAGATCAGCGTGCTGGAAAATATTATCATCGCCAAACAAACGGCGGATCACAGCGTGTATACGGACGGTTTGTTCCTGAACAATAAAAAACGCCATGAGGACGCGGACCAATATGTCAAAGCCTTTGACATCAAAACTCCCGGACTCAAAGCGGAAATACAAAACCTTTCCGGCGGAAATCAGCAGAAAGCGGTCCTTGCCCGCTGGATGCTGCTGACCCCCCAGATCCTGATCCTGGATGAACCGACCCGCGGCATTGATGTGGGCGCGAAATATGAAATCTACAGCCTGATGGAAGAAATGGCCCGGGACGGAAAGGCCGTGATCATGATCAGTTCCGAAATGCCGGAATTGTTAGGTATGTCCGACCGGATCGCTGTCATGTGCGAGGGACACTTGTCCGGTATCCTGGATGGCAGTGAAGCCACCGATGAGAAAGTCATGTACCTCGCGAGTACATATGAAAAGGCGGAGGTGTAAAGCGATGGATACAAAAAAATTCAGTGTGAAAAAACTCCTGTCGAACTATGCCCTTTTTATCATCATGATCGTGATGGTGATCGTGATCGGCAGCATGTCCCCGAAGTTTTTCTCCTGGCGCGTGCTGCGGGACATTCTGATGCAGAGTTCGACGCGTATTATTGTGGCACTGGGATGTCTGTTCATCCTGATCTCCGGTTCGGCTGACCTTTCCGGCGGCCGTACCGTGGGACTCGCGGCGGTTATCGCCGGGTCCCTGGCACAGAAAGCGGATTATTATATCAAATTCTGGAATCTGCCGGAAATGCCGCCCATCGTCCCGATCTTTGCGGCGGTCCTGATCGGCCTGGTGGTGGGGCTTTTGAACGGTATCACCGTTTCCAAACTGAAAGTCCCCGCCTTTCTGGCGACACTGGGCTGGATGATGGTGGTTTACGGTGCCAACCTGCTGCTCTGCAACAAACCGCCGAACAATTCCCAGCCGCTGGGCGGATTTCTGAAGAACTTTACCAATCTGGGATCCGGCAACATTAAAGGCATCCCGATCATTGTGTTTTTCGCCCTGGGCTTGTGTATCGTTGTTCATATCATGCTTACAAAGACCTGCCTGGGACGTGAGATATTCTCCGTCGGTTCCAATGCCGAAGCAGCCCGGGTCTCCGGTATCAATGTTTTCAAGATCCAGATGATCACCTACGCCCTGGCGGGTGCCTGCTACGGTCTGGCCGGAGCACTGGAAGCCGCCCGGACGGGTTCTGCCAACAGCTCCTATGGCAACGGTTACGAAATGGACGCTATCGCCTCCTGTATCGTGGGCGGCTGTTCCATGACCGGCGGTGTCGGCTCCGTTGTCGGTGTGTTCCTCGGCGTGATCATCTTCAACGTGATCAACTACGGGCTGACCTTCATCGGCCTGTCATCCTACTGGCAGTGGGTCGTGAAAGGCCTGATCATCATTATTGCCGTGGCGATCGATATGCGGAAATACAGCTCAAATAAATAAAGGGGGCATGAATGAATTACAGTGAATGTCTACCGATCCTTCGGGAAAAGCATGAAACGGTCCGGAAAGGCGCTCTGGAGATCTGCGTAAAACCGGTCCCGGAAACGGATCAGCCCGGCGCGGTGGATCCCCGGGAAGCGCACTGGTTCCGTGTGAAGCCCACAGGACCGGATATCAAAGATCCCCTCAACCTGACTTATGCCGAGATCCATGCCATCCGCACGGCCATGGGCTGCGTCAGTGTGGACCTGAGCCATAACGTGACGACGAATATCCGGGTGATCGATGTGGAAGCCGGCGCGCTGCCGATCCTGGTCTATACGCCGCAGACCGGCACCCGTCCGAAACCGGCGGTCGTCTATATCCACGGCGGCGGTTTCTTCGGCGGCACGGCCCGGGTGATCGAAAATGCCTGCAAGCTGCTGGCGGAACGGGCGGACGCGGTGGTGGTTTCCGTGGATTATGACCTCGCTTACGAGATCCGCTTCCCCCATCAGGCGCACCAGTGCTACCAGACCGTTCAGTGGGTCCATGCCCACGCGGCGGAGCTGGGGATCGATCCAAACCGTATCGCTGTCTCCGGTGACTCCGCCGGCGGCAACCTTTCCGCTGCCTGCTGCATTCAGGATAAGGAAAAGATCATCAAACTCCAGCTGCTGCTCTATCCTGGCGTGACCAACAGCTCCGAAGAGGAAATTGGCTGGAGCCTGGATAAGTATGACCTGAAGGAAGATGTTGATATCAAGATGGATTTCATCAACGATATCCGCAATATGCTCCCCTTTACCGGGCAGCTGTATGTGGAAAAACCGGAGCAGATCCGTGATCCGCTGTTTTCCGTAGGGGATACGGAGGATTACTCCTGCTTTCCGCCGACCATGATCGCCGTGGGCGAATATGATTACCTGCGGATCCAGGGCGAGTGGTACGGGCAGAGACTGGCGGAAGCCGGCATCCCCGTGCGCATGATCGAATACAAAGGCATGGCGCACGCTTTCTGGGAACACACCGGCGAATTTCCCCAGGCGGAAGACTGCACCGACGAAATGGCCGCCCTCGTCCGAAAAATGTGACAATCTCCGGGGACGGTTTCTGCAGGCTCTGCATAGAGCCGGAGGGAACTGTCCCCACCTCTTTTTACGAAAACTGTCTCATTGCGTGCCGGGGACGGTTATGACTGACTCGCTCTCTCCCATCCGCAATGGATCGGAAATGCAGCCAGTCGAACTTATCGTGCGAGTCAGCAGAACTGTCACCGCTTTTGGTACCGTTTGTCATTTGTTCATGAATAGTTACAGATTTTCATGAAAATCCTTGCTTTTTTAAAAAATCGTTTATAATAGGATTTGTTCGGGGAGGTGCCGGAGTGGTTGAACGGGACCGCCTGCTAAGTGGTTATTGGGATAAAACTCAATCGGGGGTTCGAATCCCCCCCTCTCCGCCAGAAAACCTCTTTTGTTGATCGCAAAAGGGGTTTTTTCGTTAGGACTGCGGGGACAGTTCCCAGTGTCCTGCTTTTGAACGGATAAAAAAATCGATAAGCTGTTATAGTATTATTTAAGTAAAGCTGCTGTGGTACAAAATGTGATGAGTGGGATGGTCCTGATCCATTAATGTTCCGGTGTGACCGGAACTTGACGGGCAGGCCGCCGGTGAGATGGAAATTACCGCAGGGCGGACAATTATTACAGCAAACTGAAGTCACTGACATTGAAACTCAATGCATTACGCACAAAACAGAAGGAGGGAAAAAATGGATCTGATGAAATGGATCAACAGTTCTGCCGGCAGCCGCGGAAAATATGATTATTATCTGAGCCTGGGGTATTCAGACAAAGCAGCTCAGGTTTTGAGCGTTTTTACTTACGGCGAAGAAAAAACCGCTTTTCTTGTGGAGCAGTTTGGCAGTGAGCGTGTCATTGAAAATCTGTATTCCTGGCTGCAGGATCGGAAGGAGGACTCACCGGAGGAAGCGATTTTCGCATATTATGCGAAAAAACATTCCCGGCCTAAATATGAAGAACGGGAAAAAAGAAGTTCCTTTGCCGGATTATTCCGATCGCGTGCGAAAACATCACCTGCTCCGGGCGCATCAATCTTAGGTGCGGCACTTAATGCCCCGTCATTTTTGAACCGATCAGAGGCCCCGAAAAAGGCGGCACCTCCGCTTCCGCGGCCGTCAGCCAATATTTCTGCAGGGCAGGGGCTGTCTCGTACTATGGAATCACTGGGTGCCTGCCCTGAGGAATTATTATGCTGTGCGGCGCCATCCCTGGATGCTTCTTTCATGGAAGCTCTGTCAACGGATGCTTATGAGAGTATTGAAGAGAAATCGGCAAAGAATGTCTTTACGGCACCGACATCGACTTTCCGGATGTCGACAAGCAGCGCCTCCATGGGGATCATCCTGAACCAGATCCGGGAGGGGCGCCGGGTCAGCATGGATCAGGTCCGGATCGAGGAAGTTCTGAATTACTTCGATTATGATGTGGAGATCCCCACAGACGCGAAGTTTAAGATCAGCACGGAGCTGCTTGAGAAACAGGGAAACAAAAAGCTGCTGTTCATCGGCGCGCAGGCGGCCAATGAGACGAAAGAACATCAGAACATCATCCTTCTTCTGGATACGTCCGGAAGCATGCATTCAAATAACGAGGTTACACAGGAAGCCATCGGGACCATTTTCAGCAAACTGAATGCCGGCGACCGCGTCAGCCTGGTCACCTACAGCACGGTGGACCATACAGTCCTGGAAGGCTATGAGATCAAAAGCGAACAGGATAAAGAAGAGCTGATGGGTATCCTTCTCGGAATTGAGATCGATGGGTGCACTCATGGATCGGCCGGGATCGAGACCGCGTACCGCATCGGAGAAAAATATTATCAGCCGGAACAGAATAACCAGGTGATCCTGATCACGGACGGAGATCTGAATTTCGGGATCACGAACAAGCAGGGGCTGCAGAAGCTGATCGAGGAGAAAAAGAAGAGCTGCCTCTTCCTGTCCGTGATCGGTACGGGACTGTTCAACTACAAAGACGACAAGCTGGAGGTCCTCACAAAGCATGGCAACGGCACCTATTGCGTAGTCAACTCGCTGGAAGACGTCGATGAGTCTGTCAACAGGCACTATATCGCGCTGACGAATATCGTTGCGAAGGATGTGAAAGCACAGGTGGAGTTCAACCCCCGCTTCGTCAAAGCCTACCGTCTGCTTGGCTATGAGAACCGGCAGCTGAACCATGAGGATTTTCAGGATGATACCGTGATCTCCGAACCCTACGGAAGCGGCGGGCACGGCATTGCCCTTTACGAGCTGGAGATGAACGACGGCAGAGAGGCAAAGGCTGCCTCAGATCTGAAGTATCAGACCCCCGTTCTCACGGAGTCCGATGAACTGGGAACGGTTTCCATCCGCTATAAAGAGCCTTTGGGTGAAGAGAGCGTCCTGATCGAAGAGGTGGTGTACAACACGAACCACAGCACGCAGAACGCCGAGCTGGCGTATTTCCTTTACTGCCTTTCCGAAAAGCTCCGGGGTTCCGACAAGCTTGACGAATATGATGAGCAGTTCCTGAATGAGATGATCACAAGCGGGAAATATCAGGATTTCTCAGGCCCGAACAAGGAAAAACTGGAGATGCTGGTAAAGGCTTTCCGGCAGAATAACCGGCGGAATGAATCCCGTAAAAACCTTGATATTCCGCCCTGGCTCCAGTAAAGCTTAAAGCATGCGGGACTCTGGGGACGGTTTTCGGAGGCTCAGAATTGGTTTGGGTGTCAAAAGTAAAAAAGGTCCAAAAGACATTATGA
>DAIMGK010000066.1:0-23094 GCA_036723985.1 Flexilinea sp. | reverse complement strand
TGACCGCGATGCGGAAGGTGGAAGAAAGCATGTACGACCCGCCGCCGGATGAGGAAGATCCCATCCCGCTTCCCGGGACCCGGATCCCGGAACCCGCGTACTGTGTGTAAAAAAGTGGTCAGTGGCCGGTGGCCAGTGGTCAGTGCTGTGAAAAACAATATATAATGATGAGCCAAAAGCTCATATAAAAATTGAATAAAAATCAGAAAATAAGCCGAAAACCGGAGGATTTCGGCTTGTTTCGGTTGTGTGTAACGGGGACGGTTCGCCCGAGGCGAAGGCCGAGGGGAACCGTCCTCCCGCCGGCTAACGCACGTCTGCTGATCGTTCTCTTCCCGGCTTCACACATCCACCCGGTATCAAACGACAGGCTCATCTTTCCGAAAGCTTGGGGACCCTGCTCTGTAGAGTGTGAGCTTCGCTCATTTGATTCAGAGCAGGAGCTTCGCCCCCTCGGCCTTCGCCTCGGGTGAACCGTCCCCATTATAATTTTTGCTGATTCAAAAATCGATGCCGTGATAGTCACCGTCAGGACATTTTTAAACAGACGGGAAGATACTTCCCCGGAATAAACTGTAAATCAGGAATTCAGAAAATACTCCAGCCTCTCGATATTGACCGCGAACGGATCAAATCCGAGTTCCGAGGCCAGCTCATCCGGCCTGCCCATCGCGGAATCCCTGGCAGCCATCTGCACCTGCAGATAAGCTCTGCCGTACTGATACGTTCCGCAATGCCAGTCCTCGATCAGAGGCTTCATATCATAGACCTTGCCCCGCCGTTCACGTTCGATCGTATCCCTCTCCATCAGCGCAGCCATCTTCGCATGAAGTTCCTCTTCAGTGATCTCCGCAGGAAAGATCATGCGGTATAAAGCGCTGCGGATCGCGATCGTAAGGGCGGGATCACTGTAAGGCAGTTTCTCAATGCTGATGATCCTTAACCCTTCGGGCATGGACCGGTTGACATCACGGATAAACGCTTCCGGGCAGACTTCTTTATTTTGAGGGTCATCCAGCCAGATATCGATCAGTTCGCCTTTTGTTCCCCAGCCCAGAGGAAGCGGCCAGGCATAACCGACCTTCGGAGTAGGATGGAAGCCCTGCGTATAAGCCAGCGGCAGTTTCGCCCGCAGCAGGGCACGGATCCAGACTTTCTGCATATCCAGATGGCTGGTATAGCGCATGGCACCGTTTTTTTCGAATTTGATCCGTATTCTTTCCATCTTCTATCCCTTCTCCGGCAGCGGACAGAACCAGCGTGATGTTTCTTCGGAAGGCTGGATGTCGTGGAAAGCCTGCACGATCCCGCATCCGTAGCATCCCGTCCTGCAATCCGGGCGCAAGACACCTGAAAGGCTGTTCTCATATTCCCGCCGTAAAGTCATTTTGCTGACGCCGGGGTCGATCACATCCCACGGGAATAGCTCGTCCGCGCTTCGTTCACGGTGAACGTAAAACTCCGGAGACAAACCGTTTTCGGCAAAAGCCTGCATCCAGGCATCTTTCCGGTAATGATCGGCCCAGGCATCAAGTTTCGCGCCAAGCTGCCATGCCCTGTATATCACCTTAGACATCCGTCTGTCGCCCCGGGTGCTCCAGGCTTCAAACATCGTTGATTCCGGCTCGGACCAGCTGATCTTGACACCCGGTGTCTTCAGCGCCTTTTTCAGCAGCGCCTGTTTTTCAGCGACGACCTCCGGATCATCCAGTTTCGCCCATTGGAACGGCGTATGCGGTTTCGGGACAAATGTCGCCACCCCCAGGTTCAGCTGCGAGCGTTTACCGATGAGCCTGCGCCCGATCTTGATCACTTTGATTGCCAGGTCCGCGATCGCCTGCACATCTTCCATCGTTTCATTCGGAAGCCCGATCATGAAATACAGCTTGATCGTCTGCCAGCCCCGGCCGTAGATCACCTCGGCTGTCTGCAGCAGCTGTTCTTCCGTAATGTATTTATTGATCGTCTTTTTGATCTTTTCTGAAGCCGCTTCCGGCGCTAAAGTGAATCCGCCGGCCCGGGATCCCCGGAGCTGTTCCAGAATATCCACCGATACCGTATCGATCCGCAGGGAAGGAAGCGCGATATTCAGCTTCCGTTTCTGATAAAGGTCATGCAGTTCAGTGACCAGCTCACGGATCGGGCGGTAATCGGATGACGAAAGGGAAAGCAGTGCGGCTTCCTCATAACCGGTGTCATCCAATGCAGCCGCCAGGGAACGCACGACCATATCCGCGGGGCGTTCCCGGACCGGACGGGTAATAAAGCCCGCCTGGCAGAAACGGCAGCCGCGGCTGCATCCACGCATGATCTCTACCGCGACACGATTCTGTACCACATCGATGGATGGTACGATGAACCGTTCCGGCGGTTCCGGCAGGACCGGAAGGATGCGCTTCCGTATCCGCTTTTTCATCCCTTCACGGAGCGGTTTGATCTCAGCCACCGTTCCGTCGTCGTTATAGACCGGTTCATAGAAGGATGGAATATAGATCCCCTCGATACCGGAAAGCATTTCCAGCAGTTCGTCTTTTTTTGAGCCGCACTTCTTCCATTTTTGATAGCAGCGGATGACCTCCGGGAATATTTCCTCCCCTTCACCAATGGCGAAGGCATCGATAAAGGGAGCCATCGGTTCCGGATTGAATGTGGAATGTCCGCCGGCAATGACCAGCGGAAAGCTTTCATCCCGTTCCGAAGAGAAAACCGGCATTCCGGAAAGGTCAAGCATTGTCAAAACATTTGTATAAAGGCTCTCATAAGGGATCGTTATGCCGAGAATATCCATTTCCCGGATAGGCGTTTTGCTTTCAAGTGTATAAAGGGGGATATCCCGTTCCCTCATCTCGGCTTCCATATCTTCCCAGGGCAGATAAGTCCTTTCCGCCCAGATCCCTGGATCACGGTTCAGCAGGTCATAAAAGATCGACAGACCGAGGTTGGGCACTCCCAGATCATAGATATCCGGAAAAGCCAGCGCCACTCTGGTTTCGATTGTATCCGGGTCTTTCATCACCGCGTTATATTCACCGCCGACATAACGTCCCGGTTTTTGAACTTTCAGCAGGAAAGTATCCAGTTTTTCTTCAATTTCTTTAGGCTGCACTGTATTCACACGATCCTTTTCTATTCGGTATTCAGCCTTTAAGCTTACCATGAATTTCCTTTTTCTGTTCATTTCAATAATCTGTTGTTATGTTTTCCGGGAGATTGCGGGACGCGTGATCAATGGTTTACGCGGCATTGCACCGTATACTATCCTGCACGTATTGACACTGCCGTTGAAACTTCTTATCCGTTACAAAAAGATTCAGTATCCGTAATATGGTAGAATTACCGTATCTGTTCAGGATCTGCCGGAGGGGACAGTTATTTTCTGACGAAGGAAGATGGAACCGTCACCCTGATAAAGTTTCCGGAACTGTCTTAATTAAGCTTCAGTGAGGACAGTCCCATAAAGGGACAGTCCTCAAAACGCATGGCCTGACAGTTACAATAAACGATAATTAGTCAATGACTGTATAGTAAAAATATGAAAACCATAAAAAAAATACTGCTTTCCCCTTATGCGCTGTTGTTTCTCCTTTGTTTCATCCCTGAAGCGGTGTTTCTCGGTAAACACGGTTTCTACTGGGATGACTGGAGCCAGATTTTTCTCCATACCCGATACGGAAACGCCATGTTCTGGCCGTATTTCTCCAACAGCCGCCCAACTTCTGCATGGACCCAGATCATGGGGTTCATTACCTGCGGAACATCCGCGGTAAAATGGCATATCCTGTATCTGCTGTTAAAGTATTCCCTCCTCATTGTTCTCCGTGCGGTGATGCTGCGCATTTTCCCGGGAAAGGGCCGGATCATTGAAACCGCTGTGATCCTTTACGCGGTATGTCCGATATTCTCACAGGAATATGTGGCAATGACTTACATCCAGCATTTTGCGGATTATCCGCTGTTCTTCTTCTCCGCGTACGCGCTGCTGCGGGCATCATCCGCGGACAAACAGAAAAACATGCTGCTTTGGTACGCCGCATCTGTCATCACAATGATCCTGCACCTGACGATCACCGAGTTTTTCGCTTTTCTGGAAATACTGAAGCCACTGATGCTCTGGCTGTATCTGCAAAACCGGAACGAGGAAAAACCCTTGCATAAAACAGTCCGTTACGCGCTGCCTCATTTTCTGCTGTTCCTGCTCTACTGCCTGTATCGTGCGAAGATCGACCTGTTTTTCCCGAATTTCAATGCGGAAATGCCTTACCTGATGTACATGCTTCGGGATGATTTCTTCGGGGCTCTCCGTACACTCATCAGGAACATGTCCATTGACCTGGTTTATCCGGTTACCGGATTCATTTCCCGTCTGATGGATTATGACCTGGAACATATTCTGAGCTTTCATGAATTAATGACGGCTTTGATTTCCCTCTTTCTGGCAGTATGTGCCTTTATTGGCATTTCCGGCCGTTTTCAAAAAATAACCGACGGCAAAAAGATCTGGCAGGTCATTCTCTTCGGCCTGTTGGGCATCCCGCTTGGGATACTCCCATTCTGGATCCTGAACGAAAATATTTTGTTTACGGATGATCCCATCCATGCGGACAGGATCTTCCTCGCGGCATCGCCTTTTCTGTGCCTGATTTATTCTGTCATCATATCATTTTTCTTCAATGAAAAAAAACGGTATGCCACGGCGGTATCCCTTATCGTATTCATTTTCGTACACAGTCAGCTGGATTCCAGCCAGTTCGGAGCTGTCAGTACGATCCGCCAGAACGCGTTTTACAACCAGCTTCTCGAGCGGATGCCCGGGATCGAAAGCGGGACCGCGATCGTTGACGATACGATCATGTTCCCCGAACAGGGAAATTTCGCCACCGCGTCAGCTCTGAACCTGCTTTACGGGAACCCGATCATGGATAACGGCGATGTTCCGATCTGGGCATTCAGCTATGACAAGCGCCTCTATCAGGATCACGGCGGTTTTCATGTTCAGAACCGTATCTATCATTTCAATCAATCTCCGGCAAATTACATCTATATTGAGCATGATAACAAGTTTTCAAACTGTGTCTGGGTGCTGGGACCCGAAGACACGGATAACCCGCATGTCAGCGATCTGCAGCGGACATGGATCGAACACTCGAATCTCAGCCGTATTCAGCTTGACGCGGAAGGTGCGGGAAACAAGGAGCTGTTTGGCACTATAGAAGACGGATGGTGCAAATATTATGAAAAGGCCGCTTATTTACGTCAGAAAGAGCAATGGGAAGATCTTCAGGCACTTGCCCATGAAGCCCTGGACCGCGGTTTCACACCTTCTGACAACCGCTCCAACGCGCCTTTCGAATGGTGGCCGTTCATAGAAGGATTGTATCGTATGGGTGAAACGGATCTGGCAGAATCGATCGCTGATGAAGCCATCCGCACCGATGCCGCTTATGATGCTTTTTTTGCCGGCAGGCTGAAAGATCTGGGATCCCGGTAAAGGTGGCCTCCGTACAGACAGGTTAATCGAAAGAGAGCGTGGATCCCTGCACGGGTGTATGAGGGCGAAGCTTCTGTCCCGAATCTGACCGGATGAAATCCGCGCCATAAGCGACAGGTTTAAAAATCCCGAAAATCAGTTGCGTAGCGAAGTCCGGGAGCCGGATCATAATTTTGCGCAGCGGTTCCTTACGGTTCCCGCTTTTGCAAACACACAAATACAAGCTCCCGCATCCTGTGAACCAAACCATCCCGCCTGCGGAGAAAAAAACAAACTGATTTTTTATTATAGGAAAATGATCTTTCCGTGACTGCTAAAACAGCTGCATCTGGGGATCGATACATTCAATGTCGAAATAATCCGCATCGACAGGTGCCAGCATCTGGTCCAGTTCATCCGGCGGACGGTCTTCCATCCATTGCCAGCAGTTATACCGGTCAAAAATGACCGGCATGCGGTCATGATACTTTTCAAGCCCGCGTCCTGCCGGACATGTGATCACAGCTGCGGAATAGATCTCATTCCCGGATGCGTCTACCCAATATTCCCAAAGCCCCGCCAGCATGAAAACGGCTGTATCCCGCAGGGAGAATTTATAGGGGATCTTCCGGTCATTAGCGACACGCCATTCATAATAGGATGTCGCCGGGATCAGGCAGCGTCTGCGCTGATACGCCATTTTGAAGGATGGCTTGATCCGCAGACTTTCACACCGGGCGTTAAAAGTGTGTTTCGCTATGGAAATATCCTTTGCCCAGGGTGGGATCAAACCCCAGTACAGGATCTCGACAACTCTTTCAGCCGCGTTGACAACAGCCGGGATCCCCGTCCCGGGATAATAATTCTCTGAGGGAGCAAGTGCCGGCGGCACATGATCCAGGTCGAATTCTGCCTGTAATTCGTTCGGTTTTACCATTAGCGCAAATCTGCCGCACATAATTCTTTCCCCTCTTTCTTATAGATAAACCGGGCACCGTATTTTGAAAATAAGATGCCCGGTTTCATTCATATTATTGTCGTTTTTCTGCCTTGCAGCAGCAAGTCAGGTGCCTGTGCGTTTTGTTTTGCAGCCCCCTGACCGCAGTTTACAGGCTGCTGATTATTTCTGGCAGATCTGTACACCGGCGCTTGCACCCAGGCGGTCGGCACCGGCATCCAGCATTCTCTCAGCAGTTTCCTTGTCACGGATACCACCGGAGGCTTTCACGCCCATCTCATCACCGACGACCTTGCGCATCAGAGTGACATCTTCCACTGTGGCGCCGCCTGTGGAGAAGCCGGTGGATGTCTTGACATAATCCGCGCCGGCATTTTTCGCCAGCAGACAGGCGATCACTTTTTCTTCATCCGTCAGCAGGCAGGTTTCGATAATGACCTTCAGCAAAGCGCCGTGTTCATGGACAGCTTCACAGACAGCATGAAGATCTTTGGCAACCATGCGGTAATCCTTGGATTTCAACGCTCCGACATTGATAACCATATCGATTTCTGTAGCACCGTTTTCGATAGCGGCTTCAGCTTCATAAGCCTTGGCTTCCGGGATCATCGCCCCGAGAGGGAACCCGACGACACTGCATACAGCAACACCGGAACCACGCAGCAGTTCGGCGCAAAGGCGTACCCAGCAGGAGTTCACGCATACAGAGGCAAATTTATACTCTCTTGCTTCGAAACAAAGTTTTGAGATCTGATCGACTGTAGCATCCGGCTTCAGAAGGGTATGGTCAATAAAGCTGTTGAGCGGGCATTTTTGATCCGGGTCGAAATCATCGATCTCATCATCGGTCATCACCGTGACGTCGATGACATTGCCTTCCGAATCAAGCGTCGTGGCGACCTGCAGCCCTTCAGCACTGTCAACGATCACTTCAATGTCATCGTCATCATCGCCGAAAGGTAATTCATCATCGTCATCATCCCAATCCCATTCATCATCAAATTCTTCATCCCAGGATTCAGTTTCTTTTTCAGCCTCAAGATCATCCCGGTCTTTTTCTGACTTGAATTCAATCTCTTCTTTCATAATATCCTCCTTATTCGTTACGAAAATTATAGCATGAATCCTGAAAAACGAAAATTATTAAATATGACTCCGTCTCACTCTGCTGCATTTAACTTTTCAATTCACATTCAATTTACACGGAAAAATTAAAAATCACGAATTTTTCTATTTCCCTTGACAGATAAATACTTTCCCATATAATTCATTATTGTTGACATGCCGAAGTGGCGGAACTGGCAGACGCGCTACGTTCAGGGCGTAGTGAGAGTACTCTCATGAGGGTTCAAATCCCTCCTTCGGCACAAGAGTTCTGAAAAAGAACTCTTTTTTTTTGCCTAAATCCGATAATTTCTGGTATATTTAATATATGAAAATTTTTAAGTCAATCAAACGGCATATTTATATTTTGGTGCTGATCCTCATCGCCGTCTATCTGGTCATCGATTTGAATACAAGACTGAGTACACTGAGTTTTCTTGAAAATCAGGAGGCGACATTACAGACAGATGTGGAAAATTTACAGTCAACACTCGATACCGTAAACGATCGGATCGATTATGCCAGATCAGATACCGCAGTTGAAGAATGGGCCAGACAACAGGGGCTGATGAGAAAAGAAGACGACCATGTGATCATTCCGCTGCCGGGAGTTTATGATACACCGACACCGACTCCGGTCCCGGAGATCATTATTACACCGGCTCCAAACCAGGATATCTGGAAAGCTTTGATATTTGATTAACATATAAATCGGATCAGTAACGAAAATCTATTTTGATGAAAGATGTGATATGACAGCAAAGATAATAAACGGAAAAGAATTGGCAGAGGCGATAAAAGACGGGATCAAAACCGAGATCGAAGAACGGCAAAGACTGGCACAAACGATTCCCGGCCTTGCGACTGTACTCGTTGGAAACGATCCTGCTTCCCGGACTTATGTTTCTAATAAAACGAAAACTTCCGAAGAATTGGGGATTCGTTCATATTTCTATAAACTGGATGAAAATTGCACTCAGGAAGAACTGGAAGCACTGATCCGCAAACTGAATAATGATCCGGATATCCACGGGATCCTGGTACAGTTACCGCTTCCGGAACATTTGTCGGAGGAACGTGTCCTTCTTGCCATTTCTCCGAAAAAAGATGTAGATGGTCTCCATCCGTACAATGCCGGTCTCCTTTCCAGAAAATTCAGTGAGCCATTGTATTATCCCTGTACACCATCCGGTATTATCCGTATGATCAACAGTGTATGCCCCGATATCAGCGGTATGAATGCGGCTGTCATCGGACGCTCAGCTATCGTGGGAATGCCTACAGCGATGATGCTGAGCCGATGCAACGCGACACCTACAATATGCCACAGCCATACGAAAAATCTGGCGGATATCTGTAAACAATCCGATATTATTGTAGCGGCGGCCGGGGAAGCAGGCCTGGTCCGGGGAAGCTGGATCAAACCCGGTGCGATCGTGATCGATGTCGGTATCAACCATATTCAGGATCCTTCTTCGGAACGGGGATATAAATTGGTAGGTGATGTTGCGTTTGATGAAGCTGTTGAACAAGCCGGAGCTATTTCGCCTGTTCCGGGCGGAGTTGGTCCGATGACGATCGCGATGTTGATGTATAATACATTACAGACTGTAAAAAACAGTCTGCAGTGAGGGCTGATAACGGCGGGAAAGATTTCAGTGGAGGCGTATGTCCGATTACAATAATTCAGCAGATAATTTGTCATTGTTTCAGAAACTGCATCTTCAGCTGGCGGAGATCATTGAATCGACACCCGCGGGTGAAAAACTGAAATCGGAACCGGAACTGGCTGCTTCCCTCGGGGTTTCCAGGGCAACGCTGCGTGAAGCGATGCGCAGCTTTGAAGGCCAGGGGCTGATCCGGCGACGGCAGGGTGTCGGAACTTTCGTTTTGGACCAGCATCAGAATATTGAAACAGGTCTTGAAATACTGGAAAGTATTGAGACCCAGGCTACCCGTTTGGGAATGGATGTAAAAATGGGGTATCTTGGGATCAACAAAACAACTGCCGGTGATGAAATTGCAAAAAAGCTTGAGATTCAACCCAATGATATGGTCGTCAGAATTTCCCGTGTGATCTGGGTTTCCGACCATCCGGTTGCGTACCTCATCGACATACTTCCGGAGAATATATTATCGGAAGATGATTTGATCATTGGTTTTACCGGTTCGGTACTGGATCTGATCATCAAAAGCGGTAAATACGACCTTTCACACTCAAAAACATACATTACCGCATGTCCTGCCACCAGCGATATCGCAAAAAAGATACAGCTTCAAAGAGGAGATGTCGTTCAAAAATTTGAAGCTTATCTTGTGGAGAAATCCGGCCGGATCATCGACTATTCCGAAAGCTATTTCGCGCCCGGATTCTTTAAATTCCATGTCATACGAAAAATCGGTTGAGAACTATTAAACAGAATATGCTCAGCAGATGCGTAAAATCAAAGAATTTTCTTTTTCTGATTCTGATTACACTGCTTACCGGACTGGCTTATGGGATCTGCATTCCGAAGCTTAGTTTTTACGGTGATGACTGGATCTATATATATAATTATCATTTAGCCGGTGCCGAGAGTTTTACTCTGTTCACGCAATGGGACCGGCCATATTCCGCCTGGATCTATGTCCTGACTTCCGCAGTTTTCAAAGAATCACTGCCGGCATACCACATTTTCGTTTTTGTAATGCGCTGGCTTTCCGTTTTTCTTTTTTGGCGGGTCCTTATTAACTCCTTTGGCGAAAACAGGATCACGGATGCCGCGGCACTTCTTTTTGCGGTTTATCCCGGTTTCCAGCAGCAGCCGATTGCCGTAGAGTATGTAATGCATTTCACAAGCCTTGTATTGGTTCTCCTCTCTTTGCTGCTGATGCAGATCGCATATTTTTCACCGCGCAGGAAAGCCATCCCGCTGTTTGTAATAAGTATCGTCTCATCTCTGACTGCGATCTTTACCTGCGAATACTTTGTCGGGCTTGAACTGACGCGTCCGGTGTTTTTGTTTTACAGCGTACGAAATCATTCTTCCAAAAACGAAAAATGTGATAATTCAACAAAAAAAATCATCCTCTGTCTGATTCCTTTTGCGGTATCCACACTTCTCTTCTTTATCTGGCGGATCTTTATATTTTCATTTCAGACATATCAGCCGAAACTTCTTAATGCCCTCAGGGATAATTTCCCGGGCGGATGCCAAATGCTGCTCAAAAAAGTATCCGATGACATGATCACAGTTTTTATCAAAGCCTACAGGCTCATTTTTACACGTCCTTCAAGGGAGAATATTCCATTCTCAGTGTTTATCCTTTTGCTGTCCGCATTATCGGTATTCCTTTATTTCTTTTTTCTGCGAAAGAATAACGAACCGGAAAACAAAACGAACCGGGAAGTTTTCTTTACCGGGATCGTTTTGCTTCTTTTTTCCGGAATACCCTACTGGGGAACATTTCTGGATGTGTCTGTTGATTTTCCTTGGGACCGTTCCACATTATCTTTTTCACCTGCGGCTGCGATGATTATTGCCGTTTGTCTGAACATGGTTTTTCGTTCAGATTTTTTCATCGTATCGCTCTCTGTACTTACCGCGCTTTCTGTCCTTTTCCATATCAGAAACGGACAGATTTATATCAGTGAAGCAGGAAAGATGAACGATTATTTCTGGCAGTTAGCCTGGCGTGTTCCCGGCCTTGAGAAAGGTACGATCCTCGCTTCCGATGAGATTCCATTGAACCGGTACAGCGACAACGACCTTTCCCCGGTCGTAAACTGGCAGTACGCGCCGGAAAACACAGGGTTGCGTTATGATTACAAATATTTTGATCTCGATTTACGGGAAGAGGTCTATTACGCGGATCCGCAAACATTTGTACCTATAGACCATACATATCGGACACACAGATTTGTATCAACAACTGAAAAGACACTGGGTATTTATTACCGTGAAAACGGATGCTTGCAGATGATCGATCAAAACAATGATGATTATCCTGGCCTTCCTGATTCTTTACAGCACATTGCGGCTATATCTGATACGGATCTTATTATTACCGAACCGGATAACCCCGCAAATCCACCAAAAGCCATAGGCCCCGAACCGGATCATTCATACTGCTATTACTTCCAAAAAACTTCGCTGGCCCGGCAGGCCCATGATATTGATAAAGCTTATGAATTGGCATCTGAGGTGCTCGATGCCGGTTTGCTGCCGAATTATTCATGCGACATAGCACCTGTGGCTCTTGCATTTCTTGAATCAAAAGACTTTGAAAAGGCTGATTTACTTCTGAGCAGGATACAGACTAAATTAAACGATAGAGATTATTTATGTAAATACTGGATTAAAATGCTCCCTGAAAGTCAAAAAGATCCTGTTTACAAAGATTTTTACAAAAGTCATGGATGTTTATGACTGATAACACTAAAATTTACTTGTCAGACAATTTGATTTTTATGTATAATATTAGTATGCAGAGAGTAAGCGGATATTTTTTGTTTGGACCGCTTACCGATCAAAATCCTTTGGGATGATCGAATCCCGGAAAGTGCGGAAAAATGGGAAGTTTTGTCGGATATCAATGTTCTGTCTGCGGAAAAACATACAGTAATGCTTTCGAAGGATATGTTTGTGAAAAATGCGGCGGCAACCTGAATGTAATTCTAGATTATGATAACATCAAAAAAACAACACCCCCCGCGGATATTTTTTCATCTGCGGAAAAATCTCTCTGGCGTTATCTTCCGCTGCTCCCTGTAAATGATCCGGGATTTTCCGATACAGCGCTCCATTCAGCCGGTTATACCCCTGTTTATCGGACAGAAACGCTTGCCCAAAGCGTCGGTGTTGGCAATTTGTGGATCAAAGATGAAGGGCGCAATCCGACGGCTTCATTCAAAGACAGAGCCAGTTCTATTCTGATTGCCAGGGCAAAAGAAATCGGTGCGGAAACCATCGCGACCGCTTCCACCGGCAATGCGGGGGCGGCGCTTGCGGGAATGGCTGCGGCAAGTCAGTGGAAAGCTGTGATTTTCGCACCCAAAACAGCTCCTCAGGCAAAAATCGCCCAGCTGCTGGTTTTCGGTGCGGAGGTGATCCTCGTTGACGGAAATTATGATTCTGCTTTTGACCTTTCCGTTGAAGCCTGCAAAGAATACGGCTGGTATTGCCGCAATACCGGATATAATGCCTTCACCGCGGAAGGCAAAAAGACAGCTGCCTTTGAGATCTGGGAACAGATCCTGTGCAAGCGGAACAGTGATAAGCCGCTGAACATTTTCGTCTCAGTCGGAGATGGCAACATCATATCAGGGATCCATAAAGGATTCAAGGACCTCAAGGAACTCGGATGGCTCCCGATCATGCCCCGGATATTTGGTGTCCAATCGGAAAAATCAGCTGCGATCTTTAACGCCTGGGCTGCTCATACCGAGACGATCACACCCGTAACTGCGACAACGATAGCCGACAGCATTTCAGTTGACCTTCCTCGCGACGGTGTTCGGGCAGTCCGCGCTGCCACGGAAACCGAGGGAGCCTATATTGCCATCCCGGATGAAGCGATTTATGAAGGGATCACGGAACTCGGGAAGATCGGTGTATTTGCCGAACCTGCTGGTGCCACTGCGTTTGCCGGAATGAAGAAAGCTATTTCCATGGGATTGATCGGAAATACCGATGACGTGGTCGTTGTCAACACCGGAAGCGGATTGAAAGATGTACGTTCCGCAATGATTGCCGCGGGACAGGCGCCTGTCATCGCTCCGACGATGGATGCCCTGGCGGATTATCTGAAGAACAAATAACGGTCTGCAGATAATAGGAACATTAGAATAAGAAACAATATATTTATTGGCTGTACCGGGAAAAGCGGGGATGATCGACATCCATCTGATTTCCCGAAAAATATAAACAGTTTGTTGAAACTGAAGAAAACAATGATTGTTGAGGTAACATGGCAAAAATTGATTTATCTATCAATGAAGAGCGGCTCAAGCATGCAATTGACCGTGCGAGAGAACGCAACATCGTCATTCCTACACTGGAACAGCAGCTTCATCCCGATACCGTTCCGGCGAAATTCAAGGAAGAACTGAAATCGATCGGTCTGTGGGATATTCATCCGCGGAATCTGTTCCGTATCACATGGCACAATGAACCGGTTGAAAAGGGCGGCGCTTACGGCGGAGTTAATTTTGTTGAGCTTCCTTCCAGTCTGACCGGCGTTGATGCCCGTATCATCGGCCTTGTTGGCAAATGGTTCCCGACCGGTGCTCACAAAGTCGGCGCTGCGTTCGCGTGCCTCGTTCCGCGGCTTGTGACAGGTCAGTTTGACCCGACGACCGAAAAAGCTGTATGGCCCTCAACCGGTAACTACTGCCGCGGCGGTGCGTATGACTCCGCGCTGCTTGCATGCAAATCCATCGCCATTCTGCCTGAAGGTATGAGTCAGGAACGGTTTAACTGGCTGAAGGGTGTTGCCGATGAAGTCATTGCTACTCCTGGGACAGAATCAAACGTCAAAGAAATCTTTGACAAATGCTGGGAACTGCGGAAATCCGGTCAGGAACTGATGATTTTCAACCAGTTTGAGGAATTCGGCAATTACCTGTGGCACTATACGCTCACTGGCCATGCCATGCAGGAAGTTTTCGAACAGGTAAAAAGCAAGAACGGCCGTCTGGCAGGTATTGCTTCCAACACCGGTTCCGGCGGTACGATCGCCTGTGGTGATTATCTGAAGCAGCAGTATCCGGACTGCAAGATCATTGCCTCTGAAGCGCTGCAGTGCCCGACGCTGCTCGAGAACGGTTTCGGCGCCCATCGTATCGAAGGTATCGGCGACAAACACGTTCCGTTCGTTCATAACGTCCGCAACACTGATTTTGTCACATCCATTGACGATGAATCCGTTGTCAACATCTGCCGCCTGTTCAATGAACCGGAAGGGAAGAAATATCTCGCTGATAAGGGCGTACCGCAGGAAACCATCGACAAATTGAACCTGCTGGGCCTTTCCGGCATCGCCAATATGCTCGCCGCGGTGAAATTCGCGAAATACAGCGAACTCACCTCCGACGATGTGGTCCTGACCTGCTTCACCGACTCCATGCAGCTCTACAGTTCCCGCATCGACGAATATAACCAGGAATTCGGTCCCTTCACACGCGATGATGCCGCTTATTCCTTCGGCCGCTATATGATGGGCGAAAATACTGCCAACATGGCCGAACTGACGCTGGCTGACCGCAAGCGGATCCACAACCTGAAGTATTACACCTGGGTCGAACAGCAGGGCCGCACATCCGATGAACTGAATGCCCAGTGGTACGACCGCGAATACTGGCTCGGTTTCCAGTCACAAAAGGATGAAATCGACAAACTGATCAAAGCCTTCAATGACGAAGTAGGCATTGCCTGAGCTTTCTAATCATATACGAAAAACAACGGCATGGATCATTTCATCGCCGTTGTTTTTTTATTCGGGATAGGATAAGAAAGAATTCCGGCGGATGACAGAATGACATAAATCCATAACACGGGTATAATAAACAAATACTGAAATCATAGGAGCATGCATGGACAACAAATATACAGAAAAAATCAGGATCAGACAGAGTGAATGCGACTATAAGCAGTTTTTGAGCTTCGCGGATATATTCGCAAGATTTCAGGATGTCTCTATAAGACATTCAGAATTGTTACATAATGACTCAAGCGTTTTGACACCCAAAAACCTATTCTGGGTCATAGCAAAAAGCAAAATACGTATTTATGACAGGCCTCTGTCCGGAGATACCGTTGAGATCTGTACCTGGCCGGAAAAACCGCAGAAAATCCGCGGCCGCAGGAATTACAAGATGACCAAAGACGGCAGCCTGCTTATCGAAGGAAATAACGACTGGGTCATACTTGACCGGAATACGAACGGATTCTTTCTGATCGATGATCTGTATGATCCTGATTTTAAGTTTTTTCCGGAACGGATAATGTCGGAAGAGCCCCACCGCTTTTCCGACGATTTCAGCTGTGAACCTTTCGCGGAATACACCGTCCGTTCCATTGATATCGATTTTGAAGGGCATATGAACAATGTGGCTTATGTCCGAGCATTATTCGGCTTATTCTCACGTGAGGAACTTGATAAGATGGATCCCAAAGAAATTGAATTCCATTACAAAGTATCCTGCTACGAGGGGGATCGCCTTTTGTGGTACAAGCGTGTCAAAGATGGCTGGCTTGAACTATGCGCAAAGAAAGAAGATCAGACAAGTATCTTTTATGCGCGCATGCGCTGAAACATATTCTTATTTACATATCAAATTACAATAATAACGGACATATATGAAAAAAATCTGGGGCATTTTCTGGTTTATCATAGCGGCCATCGGCGGATTGGCACTGAGGGATACGCTGCAGCTTCCATCCGAAAGCAGGAATGTTTTTCTCTTCGGAATGTCAAAAATGAAACTGGCGATGTGCACCGGGATGGGGTTTCTGATTTTTTTATGCATTGCGGGATGTATCAGCTCATTTTTGAAGGAAACGAATAGTTTTTCCTCCGGAAAAGCTTCCGGCATTACTGTATATGTCCTCATCTACGTATTGCTTCTCGGTAAAATTCTTCTCACACCTCCTGTCGGCAGGACGGCTTTGGAGCGGTCACTGACGGAAAGGCTGACCCCGCTGGCATATTGGGCGGCGGCGTTTATTATTTTTGCGGTTCCACTGCTGCTGATCCAGAACCGGAAAGATCTCTGGTCTTACCAGACATCATCCACCGCATCGCTGGTCTGGGGGCTGATCTTCTTTATTTCGGTGACAGCGGCGGTCTTTTTCGCGCTGCGGACCGGGATCGGATTGGATCCCATTTCCGGCACTTTTTACAGACAGGGCGTATCGATACTCGAAGGGCACCTGATCCTGCCGCTTTTGATCTTATACCCGTTGTTTGGGATCTTCTCGGAGATCAGGGGGAAAAACGGAGACAGAAATTCCGGAAAAATGATCCCCGCAGGCGTTTGTATCGTGCTCTGGGCTGTTACCGTTTATCTCTGGCAGACGGCACCCTTTGAGGGCAGAAGCTATTTCGCCCCGGGGCTGAGGCCGCCGAATTTCAATTTTTATCCCTCATCCGATGCGGAAAACTACGATCTGCTGGCACAAAGCATACTGCTGGGGAACGGGTTCAGGAACGGGCTGACCATCGTCCGTCCGCTGTACGCGGCATTTCTGGCTTTGCTCCATTGGATCTTCGGCAATGATTACATGCGTCTTACCAACGGGCAGATCCTCCTTCTCGCGGTGATCCCGGTCATGGTGTTTCTTGTCGGGAAACATCTCCGCCACCCCTTCGCCGGGCTGCTGGCCGCGGTATGGGTGATCTGGCGCGAGATCTTCTCGATTCGGCTTACTCCTTTCGTTCAGGTATCAAATTCCCGTCTGATGATGTCGGACCTCCCCACTATGCTGATCGTCCTCGGGATCCTGCTGAGTGCTGCCCATTGGGCGAATGGCAGGCACCCAAGCCTGAAGGCACTGATCTGCGGGGGGCTGCTGGGTACGGCCATGCTGCTGCGGACGCAGTGTTTTGTGCTGATCCCGGCGGTCTGGCTGGTATTCCTTATTGCCGGCAAAGGCCCCGCGGTAAAATGGCATTCCGTTTTGCTCAGCGCGTTAGGGCTGGTCATTGTTTTCGTCCCCTGGACTGTTTGGATGCATTACCATCCGAACACGACGGCAAACGCTGAAGTCTCGGAAGGAAATTATCTGCTGAATCTGTACCGCTCCGCCGCAGGGGAAACGGATCCGGATGTCCGTCTCCACGAGATCATGATGCGCCACCCGGCGGAAATTTTCCGCGCGGTCGGAGCCCATTTCCTGAATAACGAAATATCCTCCCTTTTGATCCTGCCTCTCCGGCTTGTGAAGCCAGCCGAAACGGAGCAGCTGTTTTATGATGAAGACCTTTTCTGGTACAGAGAAAACGCCCGGGAGACGCTTGAGAGGAATACGGACCTGCTGTTCGTCTATATTTTCATCCTTACTTTCGGCGTTATCTCCGTATACCGGAAAGCCGGATTCGCGGGACTTGCTCCGCTGATTTTCCACCTGGCATATAACCTGGGGAACGCTTTCGCGCTCACTTCCGGGTTCCGTTTTGTACTGCCGGTAGACTGGATCATGTTGTTATATTTCGCCCTCGGCTGTACCGCAGTCCTGTCGTTCCTCTGCAGGCTGACAATGATCGACGCCGGGGCTGATCTTCCGGTGCCGGCGCGTGAAAGACCTACCCCTCAGCTTTCTCCTTTGGCTTATGCCGCCGCTGCCCTTGTACTGATCCTCCTCAGCGCGGTCCTTCCCTGCTGTGATTCGCTCATACCCCGGCGGTTTGCTCCCGAAACCGGGGCGGAAATTGCCGCGGAATGGAAGCAGCGTTCATCAAATTCGGAAGCGATCCTCGGGGTTTATGATGAGCGGGATCTGGTTTTTCTGAAAGGCAGAGCCTTTTATCCGCGCTTTTATAAAGCCCTGGAAGGCGATTCCGGCGGCAGTTCCTCCGCGAAACGCGGTTTGGATACGGACCGCATGGTCTGGATGTTCCATGACAGCGGCGTCAACGTCCTTAACTGTCCGCTGACTTCGGAGCAGGCTTCCGTTATCGATACCACACCGGCTCCTGATCCCATGGATGTGATCGCGGTCGGTTTGCCGCGGGAGGACTACGTCGAAGTCATTGAGATGATCCGGATCGACGAAGACGGAGAAAGCTGATCATGCTCCTCAGACAGATGCTTTACCGCTGCGAGATCCGTTTTCTGCCGATCATCGCCGGATTCTGGACAAAGCTGAACACGGTTCCCGACTATGAAAGCCTGATCAGCATCATCTGCAGCCGGATGCTTTCCCCGGACGTTTTATACAAAATGATAATGAGTCCGGATGGGCAGGAGATGACGCCGTGCCTGCAATATCTCATGTCGAATAACGGTATCGTCCCGGTTTCAGACCTTGAAGAAAAATTCGGTCCGCTGAGGGTCGACGGCATTGAAAGGATCCGCAGGGAAAAGCGCTGGCTCGCTCCGGTCTCCGTCACGGAAAAGCTATGGTACCGCGGATTCATTTTCAGGGAGAACTTTATGTTCGACTCTGAATCGAAGAGCTGTTACATCCTTCCCGAGGACCTGGAAAAAGCACTGCGGACGATTCTTCCGGTACAGGATCCGCAGGAAGAACTGACGGCAGCGGTTCCTCCGGCCGGCCGTCCCGCCACACCTCACGAAACGCAGACGGTTTTTCCCGTTCTGAACTGCCTCCCCGACATTTTCACGATATATATTGCCTGCCGCAGGGACGGCAGGGAACCGGTTTTCCCCGGATATGACATGTCCCCGGAAAACCTGAGCTTCCTGGCCGCTTTATCGGAAGAAAGCGGTTTATTTTCTCCGGATAATACGCCCGATGCCGCAAAGATCCGCGAATTTCTGATCCAAAACAGGACCGCGGCGAGGATCCGGCTGATCCGTTCGTGGCGCAGTTCTTCCCGCTACGATGAACTGGCGGAGAATACGAGCCGTCTGAATGTGATCACACCGCCGGTATATGACCCACGGGAACCGAGAGAAAAGCTTTTGTCCCTCCTCAGCAGCCTTCCGTCAGATACCTGGTGGAGCATGAACGGATTCCTTAACGCGATAAAAAGGGCGAATGCGCAGTTTCTGCGAAGTACATTCACCGGCTCCCGCGGACAGATCCGGGATATCAGCGGCAATGACCTCAGCGGGATCGGATCCTGGTTCCAGCTGGAAGGAGCCTGGCTCGAATTTCTGATTTTCGGCCCGCTGCAGTGGCTAGGGATCGTGCAGACCGCGGATCAGGACGGGGAACATTCCGCTTTCCGTCTCTCCCGGGAGAGCTTTTTCCTGATCACGGAATCCGCGTTCGCGTCGACTTCGGAGAAGATCACGGACAAGCCCAATCTTGAACTCGCGAAACCGACGGTTTCTTCTGACGGCGCGGTCACCTGTTCTTATCAAGTCCCCCGTTATTTCCGTTACATGGCGGCGCGGTTCTGCGAGATCGAAAAGGTGACGAAGGATGTATGTGTTTTCCGTATCACGCCGAATTCTGTCAGCGAGGCGGAAAACGTGGGGATCAGCCGGGAGTCTTTCCTCGCGCTGCTGAAGCGCTTTACCGGGAAAGCGGTCCCGCCTTCGCTGGAGCATCTTCTTGATGCCGGCGGAAAGTCGAAGGCCCCGGCAGTGGTCTATAACGCGACGATCCTCACCATTCCGGATAAAAATGTCCTTTCGGAACTGCTGAACACGCCCCGGCTGGAAAAATGGATCCTCCAGCAGATCAACCCGACTTCGCTGGTCATCGATGTCAAAGGCCTCGGCGAGCTCCGCCGCTTTTTGATGGAAAAGGAAATTTTCGTCGACCTCCAGATATGATCTCCCTCCCCGTGGCCCGCAGCCGGCCCCGCCGTCCCGCATCATAAAAACATACCTCCAAAAACTACCAACCACTAACTTCCATCTCCCAACCATCAACCACCAGCCACCAGCCTCCGTGTGTCACCTGACACCTGCCACCTGAAACCTGTTTTCCTCTTTTGTCTTATAATTTACCTGATTCATTATCCTTTCGTTTGATGGATCGGATCAAACGGGCAACGAGGAGCAAGGAGAAAAAATGGCAGAAGAAAACGAAATTCGAAATCCCGCGGTGTGGGCGTATGAATCCGAAGATCCGGAAAAGGCGGCGCTGCTGAAGGACGCGCTTCGGGAAGTCTGTGATCCGGAGCTCGGGTACAGTGTGATCGAACTCGGCCTGATCCGGAATGTGGAGCTGAAAGACGGACGGCTTTTGGTCACCATGATCCTTACGACGCCGTTCTGCCCATATGCCCCGATGATGGTGGAAAACGTCAGGGAGCGGGCGGAAAAAGCGCTGAACATTCCGACTGCCATCGATCTCCGTATGGATCTCTGGGATGAGAGCATGATGGAAGAGGGCTTCAGCCTCGACTGGGGATTTTAGATCGGTCCCCGGAATAACAAAATACCCTTTTACCTGATACCGCCGGTACGAGTCAGCGGGGACCTGCGCTGTAAGGTGCAAGCTTCGCTCGATTAATGCAGTGCAGGTGCTGCGCCCATTGACTCGCACTGTATGGACGACGATTTGCCCTGATCCTGCCACAAATACGAGATTGCTGCGAGTCAACGAAAACCCTCCCCATGACTCTGAACTCTCAACTCTGAACTCTGCCATGACAGTCCCCTCTGACTCAATCCTGAGTCTCCGGAGACATTCCCACACATCTGAACTCTCAACTCTGAACTCTGAACTCTATTTTAATAATCGTATTAATCACCTCTCCTTTCTATTGTCAAAAATCGAAATATCAATTATGATAATATGTGTGCAAAAAGTGCACGATATACAGGTATCAAGTCGCCGAAAAGACGAATAAGACAAGCCCATTAAGGAGACAAAATGGCAAAGAAAAGAGTATATTTCAATGATCTTACGCTCCGCGACGGCCATCAGAGCTGCGCGGCGACACGTATGACGACCGAACAATGTATGCGCGTCCTTCCGATCATCAAAGACGCCGGATACAACATTTTTGAACTTTGGGGCGGCGCCACACTGGATTCCGCCATCCGCTTCACCCGGGACGATCCCTGGGAACGATTGGAAAAATTCCGCGACTGCCTCGGCGGCGGAGACAAGATCCAGTCCCTGCTCCGCGGACAGAACCTGTTCGCCTACAATCCCTATCCGGATGATGTGCTGATCGCCTTCGTCCGCCAGAGTATTGAAAGCGGCTCCGTCAACATGCGTATCTTTGACGCGCTGAACGACATCCGCAACCTGCAGATGGCCATCATTGCCACCAAAGCCTACGGCGGCAAAGTGGAAGCGGCCATTTCCTACACCACCAGCCCTGTCCACACGACAGAATACTTCATCAACTACGCGAAATCCCTGGAGGCCCAGGGCGTCGACCGGGTCGCCATTAAGGATATGGCGGGCCTGCTGCACCCGGAAGTCGCGGCTGTCCTTCTCCCGGCACTCAAGAAAGAACTGAAAGTGCCTGTGGTCCTGCACACCCATTCCACCACCGGCGTTTCCGTCGTGAACCTGGCGCTGGCGATGAAATACGGCGTTGATTCCATGGATACGGCGATCTCCCCGTTTGCCGGCGGTCCGTCCCACTCCCCCATCGAAGTCATGGCCATCGTCGCCGAAGAAATGGGCTTCGATCACGGTTTGGATAAAGACGCGATCTCGAAGGCGCAGGATAAGCTGCGTGTGATCTTCGAGGAACTGAAGGGTTCCATTCCTTCCTTCGGAAAATTCCGCCGCAAGCCGGTCCGCTTCGAAGACGTACCGCGGGCAAAGGTCGCGAAGATGGTCGAAGCCATCAACAAGGATCCGATGGACCTGAAGAGCGCCATCGCCATCAGCCGTGAGATCCTGTCCGACCTGGATTATCCGGGCTACGATGACCGGATCTTTGAATCCCAGATCCCGGGCGGTATGCTTTCCAACCTGCAGAAACAGCTGGCAGGGATGGGCGTTCCGGAAAACAAACTGGATGACGTCATGCAGGAGATCCCGACTGTCCGCGCGGATGTCGGTTATGTTCCCCTTGTCACGCCTACCAGCCAGATCGTCGGTACACAGGCTGCCTTCAATGTTATGACCGGCTCCCGCTATTCCTTCGTCTCGAATGAGTTCAAGATGATCCTCAGAGGCGAATTCGGCAAAACGCCGGCCCCGGTCAACCAGGATGTGCTGCGCATGGTCTGCGGCGACGACGCCGATATCAAGAAGTACCGCCCCGCTTCCTACCTGATGCCGGGTATGGAAGATCCCGTGGATGAACCTTTCATCAAAACACATAAAGATCTGCTTCTCCATAAGGTTTTCGGTCCCGCCGCGGATGAATTTCTGCAGCTGAAGTACAAATAATCATTGATTCGATCTTATACGGCGCTGGTCTGTACGCAGATCAGCGCTTTTTTTATCGGGGATGGTTACCCGTCATAAATCTGACGTAAGTCTGGGCCGGTTCTACTCGGCCTTCGCCTTGGGATAACCGTTCCTGACTTACGCCCGACAGAAAACGTAAACCTTTTCTTTTCGAAAGCATCAGAACGGTTAACAGCCGAAATCCTCCGGATCCCGGCTAAATACCTTTTTTACCTTTTACTTTTTACCTTTTACCTTTTTTCTCCTACTCCGACTCAGTTCCGGGACTACGGCGGCGGTCCCATATCTGAACTCTGAACCGGAATTCTGTCATATGGAGCCGGTTCCTTTTCGCTTGGGCGGGGGTCGAGCAGGCCGGGATCGCGCATTTTTTCCAGCGCTGCCTTCGCCCGCCTGCGGTATTCGCCGCACCAGCTGTCGGGATCCAGAACGTCGTAGGTGTCTTTGGGTTTCCAGAAATTCCAGGTCACCCGTTCGCCGTTCCGGAATCCCATCTCCACCGTCTTCGTCTCCGGATGCCAGATCACCGATTTATCGTCGATCAATCCGTCTTCAGAGACATA